>DASVWS010000229.1:0-59532 GCA_036393095.1 Gemmatimonadaceae bacterium
GCCTGCTCCCGCGACTTCGGGCGCACGCGCACTTCCTGTCCGGGGCGGACAGCGTAGCTCGGGATGTCGACCGTCTTCTGATTCACCTCGACGTGACGGTGACGAATGAGCTGCCGCGCCGCCTTGCGGCTCGCGGCGAAACCCATCCGGTAGACCATGTTGTCCAGCCGGCTCTCGAGCGAGGCGAGCAGCTCGTGCCCCGTGATGCCGGGCAACGAGACGACGCGCTGGAACGTGTTGCGGAACTGGCGCTCGCTGACGCCGTAGATGCGCTTGATCTTCTGCTTCTCACGGAGCTGCTTGGAGTACTCCGACGCCTTGCGGCGGCGCGCCGTGGCCTGGCCATGCTGGCCTGGCGCATACGGACGACGCTCGACGGGGCACTTCTCCGTGAAGCACTTGGTGCCCTTGAGGAACAGCTTCGTCCCCTCGCGGCGGCACTGGCGGCAGCTCGGACCTGTATAGCGACCCATCTCAGACTCTCCGACGCTTCGGGGGACGGCAGCCGTTGTGCGGGATCGGCGTCACGTCCTTGATCGACTTCACCTGGAGCCCCGCCGCGGCGAGCGCCTGGATGGCCGACTCGCGGCCGCTGCCAGGACCCTGCACACGCACATGCACCCGCTTCACCCCGGCCGTCAGCGCCTCGCGCGCGCACTGCTCGGCCGCCACGGTGGCGGCGAACGGCGTGCTCTTCTTGGAGCCCTTGAACCCGGCCTTGCCGGAGGAGCCCCACGAGACCGCGTTGCCGTGGCTGTCGGTGATCGTGATGACCGTGTTGTTGAACGTCGCGTTCACGTGGGCGATGCCTTCCGCTTCCACGACGCGCTTCGCTTTCTTGCCAGTCGCCATAGGATTACTTGGTTACCTTCTTCTTGCCCGCGATCGCGCGCCGCGGTCCCTTCTTCGTGCGCGCATTGGTGTGCGTCCGCTGTCCCCGCACCGGCAGCCCACGGCGATGCCGGATGCCGCGGTACGATCCGATGTCCATGAGGCGCTTGACGTTCATCGCGACCTCGGTGCGCAGCGCTCCTTCCACCTTGTACTCGCGCTCGATCACCTGGCGCAGCTTGTTCACGTCGGCGTCCGAGAGGTCGCGGACACGCTGCGAGGCGTCGATGCCCGCCTGCTGGATGATCTCGACGGCGCTCCTGCGCCCGATGCCGAAGATGTAGGTCAGGCCGATCTCGACCTTCTTGTCGCGAGGGAGATCGACGCCACTGATACGCGCCATGGATTAGCCCTGCCGCTGCTTATGCTTGGGGTTGCGCTTGCAGATGATTCGAATGACGCCATTCCGCTTGATCACTTTGCAGTGCTCGCAGATCGGCTTCACGCTGCTGCGTACTTTCACGGAAACTCCGGACCGGACGAAAACAGGTTTCGACGAATTTCTAGCCAGACCTTAAGGGTAAACGGGGCCGTAAGTTGGCGCAAGCCAGCAGGTAGCGTCGTTTTGGGTTCCGGCCGTCCGTCCCGGCAACAACGCTATGGCGCAGCCGCCGATCGCGTGTTCCCGAGCTCCGCCAGCACCTGCTCCATCGCCCCGCGGGGATCGGACGAAGCCGTCACGGTGCGGCCAAGCACGATGTACCGGGCCCCCGCCGCCGCCGCCTCGGCCGGCGTCACCACCCGTGCCTGATCGTTCGCCTCCGTGCCGGCCATCCGCACCCCGGGCACCAGCGTCTTGAGGCGATCGCCGAACCGCGCCCGCACAGCAGCCGCCTCGCGGCCGCTGCACACCACGCCATGCAGTCCCGCCTCCCTCGCCATCCCGGCGAGCCGGAGCACTTCCGCGTCGACATCCAGGTCCGCCTCGGGCCGTCCCCAAGCGTGCGCGAGTCCGCCGCGGTCGAGCGACGTCAGCACGGTGACGGCCAGCAACTGGCATCCCCCCGCCCCGGCGCTGGCCGCCGACCGTTGGGCGGCCTCGAGCATGTCACGCCCTCCCGACGCATGCACCGTCAGCAGTCGCACGCCGTGCGCGCACGCGCGCAGCACCGCCCTGGCGACGGTGTTCGGAATGTCGTGCAGCTTGAGATCCAGAAACACGTCGGCGCCGCGGTCTCGCAGCACGCGAATCACGGCCGGCCCCTCGGCCGCGAACAGTTCCAATCCGACTTTGTAGAAGCCACACAGGCCGTCGAGTCGGTTGACCAGCGTCGCGGCGGACTCGATGCTCGGTACGTCCAGGGCCACGATGGGCGTCGTCACTTGGGCCATTCGAGGGTTCCGCGGAGAGAGGTCAGGTCAGTCACGTCGTGGCGGGCGCACCACCGGCGGAGATCGCGCACGACGCGCTCTGGCTGCCGCGGATCGCGCAGGGCCGCCGTCCCGATCCCGACGAGCCACGCTCCGGCGACGATGTACTGCAGCGCATCGAGCGCGCTCCGAACGCCGCCGAGGCCGATGACGGGCACCGTCACGGCGCGGCTCACCCGCCAGGTGGCCAGCACGCCGACCGGCAGGAGGGCCTGGCCGCTCACTCCACCGGTGCCGAATCCCAGCGCCGGCCGCCGGTGCTCGACCTCCACGACCAGGCCGGGGATCGTGTTCACGACCGTGATTCCGTCGGCCCCCGCGTCGACGGCCACCGCGGCCGTGCGCGCGATGTCGGGCAGCGTCGGCGAGAGCTTGGCGAAGAGCGGCCGCCGGGTCGCGGCGCGCGCCCGGCCCACGACCGCCGCCAGCGCCGTGTCGTCGGCGCCGAATTCCATCCCGCCCGCCCTGGTGTTCGGACAGCTCACGTTCAGCTCGTAACCGTCCACGGCCGCCTCGCTTCGCGGCGACGCCTCGATTCGCTGGACGACGTCGGCGAACTCGTCGACGACGAAGCCCACCACGTTCACGAACTTCCGCGTGCGCGGCAGGGAATCGGCGAGCCACGGCAGATGCGAACGGCACACCTCATCGACGCCCGGATTCGCGAGTCCGACGGCGTTGATCATCCCGCCTTCGAACTCGGCAACGCGCGGCGCCGGGGCCCCGGCCCTCGGGGCGAGACTCACCGCCTTCGTCACGATGCCGCCGATCGCATCGAGGTCGACGACCCCCGCGAGTTCGCGGCCGTACCCCGCGGTGCCGGCGGCGAGAACGATGGGATTCTGGAACTCGAGTCCGGCAACGCTGGTGCGCAGCGCGGACGACGGACTCATCGGGTGCCGCCGCTCGTCCGATCGGCCACGCCGCTGACCCCGGCCCAGTATGCGTTGAGGTAGTTCACCGCGGCGTCCGCGATCGCGCTCGCCAGTTTCTTCTGCGACTGCGGGTTGGTCATGAACGCGGCGTCGCCCGCGTTGGACCCGAACCCGATCTCCACGAGCACCGCCGGCATGAACGCCGTGCCGAGGACGACGAACCCCGCCTGCTGCACGCCGCGGTCGGGACCCGGCTCCACCGTGCCGAGTTCGTCCTGCACCGCCTCGGCCAGCTTCATCGACTCTCGCAGGTGTTCGTTCTGCTGCATGTCGTTGAGGATGAAGCTGAGCGGATCGTCCCTGGAGGCCGCGCTGCCTCGGTCGTAGCGCGCCGCCGAGTTTTCCATGGCCTCCACGCGCCGCGCGTCTTCCGTCTTCGCCTCGGAGAGGAAGAAGGTCTCGTATCCGCGCGCCCCGGCGGCATCCCGCCATCGCGGATTGGCCGCGTTCACGTGGATCGAGATGAACAGATCGCCGTGCGCACGATTGGCGATCGGTCCGCGGTCGTACAGGTTGATGAGCGTATCGGTGGTACGCGTGTAGACGACCTTCACTCCGCGAGCCTTGAGCGCTGCCCCGAGTTTGAGGGCGACGGCCAGGGTGACGTCCTTCTCGTAGATCCTGTGCCGCCCCCCGATGGGGCCGCTCATGCCGGGGTCCACGCCTCCGTGGCCCGCATCGACGACGACGGTGCGCGGCGGACCGGCCAGATAGGGGTGCCCGGCCACGCCAACCACCGGCCGGCGGGGCGTGGCCGCGTCGGCGGCGGCCCGGTTGGGCACCACCGCCTGCATCTGGAGCGCCAGCAGCGCCAGCCCGATCATCGGGCGCGCCCCACGCGGGCCATTTCGCGCTCGGCGTCCCGCGCTCTCGCCGTCTCGCGTTTGTCGTGCAACTTCTTTCCCTTGCCCAATGCCAACGTCACCTTCGCCACTCCATGCTTGAAATACAGGTCGAGGGGGACGAGCGTGAGGCCCTCGCGCTCCACCGCCCCGATCAAACGACGGATTTGACGCCGGTGGAGCAACAGCTTGCGTGTCCGGGTCGGCTCGTGGTTGTTGTAGCTCCCCTGCTTATAGGGCGAAATGTGGAGGTTGAGGAGGAATACCTCGCCGTTCTTCACGATCCCGTACGCGTCAACCAGCGACGCCTTCCCCTCCCGCAGCGACTTGACCTCGGTCCCGGTCAGCACGAGACCCGCCTCCCACGTCTCCAGAATGTGGTAGTCGTGCCGCGCGCGCTTGTTCCGCGCGATCGGTGAGGTATCGCTCGTCTCGTTCGTTGACTTCATGCTCAGCCGTCAATAATATCCGCGTTCCCGCCGAAGTGGTGGAACTGGTAGACGCGCTGGCTTCAGGAGCCAGTGGGCGCAAGCCCGTGCGGGTTCGAGTCCCGCCTTCGGCACTCCGCGAAAAACCACGAGGGGCGCCTTCCCTGCGGACGGCGCCCCTCGATGCGTTTGCCTGGGCGGTCACCGGCGGTCGATGGCCGACGGGGGAACGTGCTCGGGCAGCGACGCGGTCCCGAAGATCGCGCGCAGGGACTCGTTGCCCTCCTCGACATAGCGCCCCAGCAATGCTCCCGCGCGCGCCACGTTCTCGTCGGCCTCGCGGAACGACCCGCCGGCGAACGCGAGCAGCGTGCGTCCCAGCCGCGCCGGCGTGGCCGCCGTGATCCGCGCCCCCAACGCGTCGCGATAGGCGCTGAGCCGCGCGTTGAACTGCCCCTGGGCGAGTTCCAGCCGGTCTCGACCGATGCGCGGGTCGCGTTCGAAGGCCGCCGCCATCGCATGCGCGACCGCGGCGCCCGTCCGGTCGTCGAGCGCATCTCGCTGAGCGGTCACGATTCCGAGCGCGCGGCGGGCATACCGCAGCTCCCACGCCGCGTGATCATCGTCGCCGCGCGTCGCGGCGCCCGACAACCACGCGACATCGTCCGCCGCCGGCTCGGCGAGCCTCCCCGCGACGAACCGTTCCGCCCGGTCCAGCAACTGGCGCTCGGCTTTCCACCGCCCGAAGATCGGCATGGACGGACTCGCCGGCGCCGCCGGAATCAGCCGTTCTGGAGGACGGGCAACCCGCGACCCGTCTCGGCCTCGGCGAACTCGGGCAGGCCGACCCGCGCCCGCACCTCGTGCTCCTGGTGCAGCAGGTCGGAGAGCCGGACGCCCTCGAGCACCTCGTCGATCTTCTGCTGCAGCATCAGCCACACCGGGCGGATGCTGCACTCGTGCGCGGCCGAGCAGCGTTCCTCTTCCACCGGATGCGTCACGCAGTGGAGGTCGAACGTCGTCAGCTCCGACGCATTGATCACGTCGCGCACGCTGATCTCGGAGGCCGGGCGCGCGAGCGCGTACCCGCCGCGGGCCCCCCGGGTGCTCTTCACGATATCGGCCCGGCGGAGCCGGAGCAGAATCTGCTCGACGTAGTCCACCGGAAGCCGCTCGGTCGCCGCGATTTCGCGACCAGTGATCGGTCCATCGTCAATGCGCCTCGCCAGATGAAGCGCACAAA
Source organism: Gemmatimonadaceae bacterium (assembly GCA_036393095.1). Classification (GTDB taxonomy): domain Bacteria; phylum Gemmatimonadota; class Gemmatimonadetes; order Gemmatimonadales; family Gemmatimonadaceae; genus JAGWRI01. Next base: position 5,711 of record DASVWS010000229.1, read on the forward strand.
TCACGCCGTATTCGGCCAGAGTAGTGATACGCACGTTTGGAGGTTAATGCGCGAGCGCGGTGGCGGAAAGGGGACGCGCCAATCGGGGGAGCTCACCCACCCCCGTGACGCCCCCCGGGAACCCCGATCTCCGTCATCTTCCGAAGGTCGAGCACATCGGCGATCTGATCCGGCGGCAGCACCTTCTCCCGCTCGACCAGCTCCCGGATCAGGACGTTCTCCTTGACTGACCGCTTGCTGATCTCGGCGGCCTTTGCGTAACCGATCTGGGGCGCGAGCGCCGTGGCCAGCGCGGCCGACCGTTCCACCCAGTATTCGCACTGCGCGCGGTTGGCGGTGATGCCCGCGACACCGCGTCGATACAGCACGTCGGCGGCGTTGGACAGGATAATCATCGAGAACATCACGTTGTGCGCGATGACGGGCATCATCACGTTCAGCTCGAGCTGGCCGTGCTCGGCGGCGGCGGCGACGCAGGCGTCGTTCCCCACCACCTGGAAGCACACCTGGTTCACCATCTCGGCCACCGACGGGTTGATCTTGCCCGGCATGATCGACGATCCGGGCTGCACGGCGGGGAGCACGATCTCGTCGAGGCCCGTGCGCGGACCGCTGACCAGGAGGCGCAGGTCGCTCGCGATCTTGCTCAGGTCGAGCGCGAGAACGCGGACGGCCGCGGAAAACGCGGCCGCGTCGCCCATGCTCTGCATGAGCTGGATGCGATTCTGGCCCACGCGCAGATCGAGCCCGGTGATCGCCTTCAGATGCTTGTTCATCAGCGCGGGATATTCCGGCTCCACGTTCACGCCGGTGCCGACCGCACTGCCGCCGATTCCGAGATCCCGCAGGAAGTCGGCGGACTGGCGGATCCGCGCCAGGTTCCGGTCGATCGTGGCGGCGTAGGCCGCGAATTCCTGCCCGAGCCGGATGGGCATCGCATCCTGCAGGTGCGTGCGGCCGGCCTTCACGATGTCGTCGAACTCCCGGCCCTTGGCGGCGAAGGCATCGCGCAATCCGCCGAACGCGCGCTCGAGCGTGGCGAGCAGGTCGAGCGCGCCGAGGCGGATGGCCGTCGGAATCACGTCGTTGGTGGACTGCGCCATGTTGACGTGATCGTTCGGGTGCACCGGCTTGTAGTCGCCGCGCCTGCCGCCGAGGAGCTCGTTGGCGCGGTTGGCGAGCACTTCGTTGCAGTTCATGTTGTGCGACGTGCCGGCGCCGGCCTGATACACGTCGACGACGAAGTGGTCGTCGTACTTGCCCGCCAGGACTTCATCGGCCGCGGCCACGATGGCGTCGGCCAGCCTGCCATCGAGACGGCCGGTTTCCTTGTGGGTGAGGGCCGCGGCCTTCTTGATCCACACTACCGCGCGCACGAACTCCCGGAGCGGCCTGAGCCCGCTGATCGGGAAGTTCTCCAGCGCACGCTGCGTCTGGACGCCGTAGTACGCATCGGCCGGCACGTCGAGTGGGCCGAGCGGATCCTTTTCGGAACGCGTTGCAGAGGTCATAGGAAGAATCGCCGTCGGAGTAGAGGGGTGATTCGCCCGAAGGAGACGAGCGTCAGGAGGCCGGGCGCAAACCGCGCACGGCACTGATGAGAATGGCGGTGGCGCTGAGCATCGCGACGCCGAGCAGAACGACGCTCAACAGATGGAGCTGGCCGAACGCGACGCGGAGCGGATCGGTGGCCGCGAGCGCGTCCACCGGGCCGGACATGCGGGCCCGCACTCTCGCGATCATGACGTCCACCACGAATTGCGCGATCATGCAGGCGGTGCCGCCGAGCGCCGCCGCCAGCACTCGGGGTTTGAATCGCGTGCTCAAATCGGTCCAGACGCCGAGCACCATGACGGCGGCGAACACGACCATGCCCGACCAGAAGATAGCGGGCAGCACGCGTCCCACGACGTCCCCGGCCAGCGAACGCGACGGCAGGGCGGCGAACGCGGCGGGCGCCACCACCGCCGCGAGGAGCACCGCGGCGCCAAGCCAGAAGGCGCCGAGCACGATCTGGGCGAGAGCGGCGCCTCGCGGGGTGACGGTCACCGCCGCACCGGCAGCGCGGTGCCGTTGAGGAACGGGTTGTCGGCCAATTCCTCGCCGATCGTCGTGGCGGGACCGTGGCCCGGATAGACGCGGGTCCCGGGCGGCAGCGCGCTGACCCGGGCCAGCGACGCCTCCATGGCATCGCCGTCGCAGAACGGGAGGTCGGTGCGACCGACCGAGCCCCGGAAGAGCAGATCGCCGCCGAGCAGAAGGTCGGGCCCGTGGAACACGACGTGCCCGGGCGCATGGCCCGGCGTGTGGAGGACGGAAAAGCGGGCAGTGCCCACCGTCAGCACGCCGCCCTCGGCCAGCTCGCGGTCGGGCGGTTCCGGCTGTTCGAAGGGCACACCGTAGATCGCGGCCACCTCGGCCGCGCGGTCATACAGCGGGCGGTCCAGCGGATGCAGGAACACCGGCACCGCATGCACGCGACGTACGCCGTTGATGGCACCGACGTGATCGAGATGCGCATGGGTGAGCCAGATCGCCTCGAGCGCCGCGCCGGATGCCGCGACCATTGCCAGGATCCGCCCGGCTTCGTCCCCCGGGTCCACCAGGACCGCGCGCGCCGATGCATCGTCTACGACCAGATAGCAGTTCTCCTGGAAGGGACCGACGACTTCGGAGTGGATGCGGATCACGCCCGATCTCCGGTCACGCCGCGCCGACCGTGTTGGCGGCGTCGGCGCGGGCCTTGAGATACTTCTCGGCGGCGATCGCGGCGGTGGTCGCGTCGCCCACGGCCGTGGTCACCTGGCGGGTGAGCTGCACGCGAACGTCGCCGGCGGCGAACAGCCCCGGCACGGAGGTCTGCATGTTCCAGTCGGTGATCAGGTATCCGGTTGCGTCATGGTCCACGTGGTCGGCGATCACGCCGGTGTTGGGCTTGAACCCGATGAAGATGAACAGCCCCGTGACGCGCAGATCGCGCCGGCCGCCGCTGTTGACCTCCTTGAGTTCCAGGTGGTGGAGCAGCCCCGCGTCGTCGCCCACCGCCCGCTCCACCACCGTATTCCAGATCATCTCGATCTTCGGGTTCGAGAACGCGCGCTCCTGCACGATCCTGGAGGCGCGGAGCTCGCCGCGGCGGTGGATCAGGTACACCTTGTCGGCGTACCGCGTGAGATAGTCCGCCTCTTCCACGGCCGCGTCGCCGCCGCCCACGACGGCAATGGTGTGGCCCCGGAAGAACGCGCCGTCGCACACCGCGCAGTACGAGACGCCCTTGCCCGCGTATTCGAGCTCGCCGGGAATGCCGAGCCTGATGGGCGTGCCGCCGGCGGTCACGATCACCGTCGGCGAGACGTAAGTGTCGCCGGCGTCGGTGGTGGTCTCGAAGAGGCCGTCATCGCGCTTCCTGACGGACGAGACCGCGACGCCCGTGCGGATGTCGGCGCCGAACTTCGTGGCGTGGTCGGCGAACTTCTGGGCGAGCTCGTAGCCGAGGATGCTCTCGAAGCCCGGGTAGTCCTCGATCAACTCGGTGTTGAGCAACTCGCCGCCAGGGGCGCCGCGCTCGAGCACCACCGCTTTCAACATGCCGCGGCCGGCGTACATGCCGGCGCAGAGGCCGGCCGGACCGGCGCCGATGATCACGACGTCGAATTCATGGGTCTGTGCCACTGATCTATCTCACTTTCGAGGCTCCGCGCTCTGGGCGGCGGAGCGTTGCGCTGCGTTGGAATCTCGCCAGAACCACCGGCGAGGGGAACCGGAATACTCTCACGCTAATCGACGCGTCAACTGCCGCGCGAGTGGGAGGTTCCCCGTTCCACGATCAGCCGGCTCACCGCACCGTGACAGTGCGAGACCGTGCCGACGAGCGCGTCCACGGCGGCGCCGTCCGCCCCCGCGGCGGCGATCGCGGCATCGGCATCGAGCACCTCGGACACGTCGATCATGCCGACGCCGTACGCCCGGTGCACGCAGCGGAACAGCAGGGGCTCCATGGCGGCCGTGCCGGCCTCTTGCAGGCGCGCCGCATATCCGCGCAACGCGGGGGCGAGGCTCCAGTCGCGCGCGCCCCGCGTGTGGGGGCAGCGGGCGGGCTCGATGCAGTTGATGGGGCACATCCAGGTCGCATAGCTCACGTAGTGCGTCCCGTCGGGGGCGGCCCGCTCCCAGGGGACGTCGGGCGTCGCCGGCAACGCCGCCGCTCGAACCTCGCGCCCGGGCCAGCGCGCCCGCGCCGCGTCGACCAACCAGTCGCGCAGGAGGTGCGGCATGAGCGGCGACGGGACGATGGCATCGGCACGAGCTGCCGCCGGCAGGAAGCGCGCGAGGTAGTCGCGCCATTCGGCGATCTCCAGGGCGACGCGCGCGTCTTCCGGTGCGATCCCGGCGGCGACGGCGCAGTGCGGATCGCGATCGACGACCACCACGCCCGCGCACTCGACGGCCCCGGCGGCCATCGCGCGGCGGAGCTGGCGCAGATAGTAGCCACCGTAGCATCCCCCGCCGATGATGACGATGCGTCCGAAGCGCTGAGGGGCCCGTTCCCGCAGATCAGCGGCGGACACGGCGGCCGCCATCGACGACGATCGTCTCGCCGGTGACGAAGTCGGCGTCCAGCAGATAAAGCACGGCCTGCACGACGTCGTCCGGCGTTCCGTGCCGGCCCAGCGGCGTGGTGTCGCGGAGATGCCCGGCGTCGGCGTCCGTCCATCCTTCGGGCAGGAGCACGGTGCCGGGCGCCACCGCATTGACGCGAACGGCAGGCGCGAGCACGCGGGCGAGCGACTCGGTGAGCCGCACGACGCCGAGTTTCGAGATGCCGTGCGGGATGTAGTTGGGCCACGTTTCGAATGCCGCGAGGTCCGCGACGTTCACGATCGCGCCGCCGGCCGGTGCCGCGGTGAGCCACGGAGCCGCCGCCTGTGCCAGGAGATAGGGCGCGCGCAGGTTGATCGCGAAGATCCGGTCCCAGGCGGCGGCCGACGTCCCACCGAAGGGCGTCCGCTCCATGACGGCCGCCGAGTTGACCAGGACGTCGAGGCCGCCCAGCCGTTGCGCGGCGTCGGTCGCGAGGCCATGCGGGGCGTCGGGATCGGACAGGTCCGCGCGCACGAGCACCGCGTCACCGCCGGCCTGCGACACGAGGCGCGCCGTCTCCTCGGCGCCGGCCTGCGACCCGTGGAAATGGACCGCGACCCGCATCCCGCGTCCGCCGAGGCCAACGGCGATGGCGCGCCCCACACGCCTCCCGGCGCCCGTGACCAGCGCCGCCCGACCGTGCAGCTGCATGCCGCCTCCCGTTGCGTCCGCTAGTTGCCGGCGCCCGCCAGGCGCGCGTCCTGCCGTGCCAGCCATTCTTCCGGCACCCGCATCGTCCCGAGCGTGCGCGGCCCGTCGCTGGCGCCGTGCCAGTCGGAGCCGCCACTCGGCAGCATGCCCAGGTGGTCCGTGATGGCGCGGAGCCGCGCGACGTCTTCCGCGGTATGGCTGGGGTGAAGGACCTCGACGCCGTCCAGCCCCTGCGCCAGGAGCGCCTCGATTCGCGCGCGTGTGCCGGTGTGCCCCGGGTGGGCAATGACGGCCAGCCCGCCGGCGCGATGGATCATGGCGATGGCGTCCGTCATGGTCAGCCGGTCCTTGGAAACGAAGGCCGGCCGGCCGTTCCCCAGATAGCGATCGAAGGCGTCGCGCACGTCCTTGGCCCAGCCCTCCTGTACCATGGCGCGTGCGACGTGCGGCCGTCCGATGGCCGCGCCGGCCGCCTGCTCCAGCACGTCCTCGAACGTGATTCGCACGCCCAGTTCGTTGAGCCGGGCCACGATGCGTTCGGCACGCTCGCGACGCATCTCGCGCAGCGCCGCGAGTCCGGCTTCGATCTCGGCGGGCCGCGAGAGGTGGAGCCCGAGCAGGTGCGTCTCGACGTCACCCTCGACGGCGCTCAGCTCGACGCCGGGCACGAGGCGGATGCCAAGGTCGCGCGCGGCGGCCCCGGCTTCCGGGATTCCGGCCACGGTGTCGTGATCGGTGAGGGCGATGGCGGCCAGTCCGGCCGCGTGCGCGGCGGCCACGACGTCGGCCGGCGCGCGCGAGCCGTCGGACGCGGTGGAGTGCGAGTGGAGATCGACGCAGGCGGAGCGCTCGACCACGGGCAGCGCCCCCTCCGGCCCGGTCACGCCGTGTAGTCGGCTTCGGGCGACGTGAAACTCGGCTGCGAGTAGCCGAACAGCCGCTGCAAGTCGGCCTCACTCATCCGGGCCAGGGCGAGCTCGCGCGAGCGCACGCCGTGCGGCGAATACCGGGTGACGCGGACCTCGCGGTCGGCGCCGGCCCCGGCGATGAACAGCAGGGCGAACTCATCGTGCTCCATCTGGGTCACGCGCCCCGACGGGACTACCCGCCAGGTCTTGCCGTTTGCATTGAGCGTCCGAATGGGCATCTAGGGCAGCTCCACTTCGAGGTAAATGCGCCCCGCGTCGAGAACCGGATCGGGCGCGCCTTGATGGGCGCGCGTGAGCGTCGGCGCGTCGGGGCCTTCGAAAAACTCCAGAAAGGCGCCCGGCAGTCCCGCCTCTTCGAACGCCCAGAACCGGCAGCCGGCGCCGGCGTAGTACTCCTGGCGCCGCACGAGCCGCTCGGCGTAGCGCTTCCGCTCCTGCGGCGGGATCAGCGTGCGTTGGACGGTCAGCGCGCGCGGCATCTCAGAGCGCGGCATCGGGGAAGGTTTCGATGGTGCGCTTGATGTGGCCCAGGAACTGGTCGGCCACCGCGCCATCGATGATTCGATGGTCGAACGACAGCGAGAGATACGAGCACGTGCGGATGGCGATCGTGTCCTCGCCGTCGGCGCCGGTGACCACCTTGGCGCGCTTCTCGATCGCGCCGATGCAGAGGATCGCCACCTGCGGCTGGTTGATGATCGGGGTGCCGGTCAGCGAACCGAAGACGCCGGGGTTGGTGATCGTGAACGTGCCGTCCTGCACTTCGCGCGGGTCGAGCTTCTTGGCCCGGGCACGGCCGGCGAGGTCGTTGAGCGCCTTCGTGAGTCCGGCGAGCGAGAGATCCTCGGCGTTGCGCACCACCGGAACGATCAATCCCCAATCCAGCGCCACGGCGACGCCGAGATGGATGGGCCGCCGGTAGATCACGTTCGTGCCGGCCACCGACGAATTGACCACCGGGAACGCCTTCAGCGCGTCCACGGTCGCCTTCATGATGAACGGCATGTACGACAGCTTCTCGCCGTACGCGGCCTCGAACGCGGCCTTCTGCTGCGCGCGGATCCGCGCCACTCGCGTGAAGTCCATCTCCATGATGGACGTCACGTGCGCCGACGTGTGGCGCGACACGACCATGTGCTCGCTGATCAGCGCGCGCATCTTGCTCATCGGCTCGACGCGGTCCCCCGGCCAGGCCGTGGGCATCGGCGCGGTGTGCAGGGCCGGCGCGGTCCCCTGCGGCGCGCCCGAATCGAGGTACTGCATGAGATCGCGCTTCGTGACGCGTCCCGCGAGGCCGCTGCCCTGCAGCGCGGACAGCTCGACGCCGTGATCGGCGGCGATCTTCCGCACGAGCGGCGACGACTTGGTGCGCAGCCGATCCTCGAGCGAACGGCCGTTGCCGGATGTGGCGCTCGGGGCCGGCGCCCTGGGCGGAGCCGGCGTGGGCGCGGCGGGAACGGGAGCGGGAGCGGGGGGAGCCGCCGGCGCCGCGGAGGCCGCCCTGGCGGCGGGGGCCGCGGCGGCCGGCTGCGCGGCAACCGCGACGCCCTTTTCCGACTCGAGGCGCGCGACGACGGCATCGACGGCCACCGTCTGCCCTTCCTTGACGAGAATCTCGGCGAGCACGCCCGCGGCGGGCGATGGAATCTCCGCGTCGACCTTGTCGGTGGAGATCTCGAACATCGGTTCGTCGCGCTTCACCGCGTCTCCGACCTTCTTCAACCACTTGGAGAGCGTGCCTTCGGCGATCGATTCCCCCATCTGGGGCATGGTGACGTCTATGCGAGCCACAGGATCATCCTCGGTCCGATGTTTCTGCCGCGCGGCGTCCGCGGCGTCGCAGGAACAGGACGGTCGACGGAAAGATGAGCCCCCCGCCGACGGCCCCGAACAACCAGTAGGTCCCCCAGCTGCAGGGGGCGCCCGTGTTGGGATCGGAAGCGCAATGGTGCGCCCATCCGACGATCTTGGCGACGAGCACCCCGAGCATGCCGCCGCCGAACAGGCCGGCGACGAGGGTGATGCACCCCAGACCAAGATACTCCCATGCGCCGCCGGATTCGACCGGGGGCTGGCCTTCGGGGTTCGAACCGGGCGATGATGCTCCAGCGGCGCCGGGGGGACGGGAGGCCGGGGGCATGCCGGCGTCAGTAGGCGGCTTCGAGGGCGTGCCGCGGGTCTTCCTGCCGGTGCAGCGACAGGAAGAATCGCTTGACGTTGCGGTCGAGGCGGCTCTCGCCGACCTGATCGGTCTCGACGTCGAGGAAGGTGTAATGTCCGCCCTCGGCCTGTACCGTCAGGCGCAGCGAACCCAGCGGACCGCTGAAGGTCCGCGACCGCGCCGTCGAGGCGCCGCTCTGCAGGCCCAGGGCCGGGAAGAATCGGTCGGCGGCCGCCACGGCGTCCGCCGGCGTGAGATGACTGCGATAGAAGTGGCGCATTATGGTGGCGTCGAATCGGGACGTTCGTTGAAGACGTCCTGCATCCAGTCCACCCGCTCGAGCGGGTGGAGGGAATCGCGGCGGAATCGGATGGCCATGGCCCACTGTCCGGCCATGACGAAGTTCAGCTTGGCGTAGTACGTGCCGAGCTCCGGCCCGTTCTGGAATCCGTCCCAGGTGTGCGGGCCGTCCATGCCCCGTCCCATGTCGGCGAAGATCTGCCCTTCCCCGTTGTCGATGGGCTGCTGGGTCTTCCGGTCGCGGATGGTGACCTTGTACGTGATGGTTTCGCGCGCGTGCGGCGGGATGTCCGAGGGCTCGATGACGAACTCGTAGCTCTTGGACGGGAGGCGCAGCACGGGCCGCCGCGGCTCGCCGCCGCAGGCGGCCACGAACGCCGCCACCGCTCCCCATGCCAGCACGCCCGCGAATCGCATCACGGTTGGTAGTACTCGAGCCCCAGGTGCGTGATCTGCTCCTCACCCATGAGGTGGCGGAGCGTGTTCTTCAGCTTGGTCTGCTGAATGAAAAGATCGTGCTCCGGCTGCAGTCCCGCAGCCGCCATCGGCGACTTGTAATAGAAACTTAACCATTCCTGAATCCCCTTCATGCCGGCGCGCTGGGCGAAATCGGAGAACAGCGCGAGATCGAGCACGATGGGCGCGGCGAGAATCGAGTCGCGGCAGAGGAAGTTGACCTTGATCTGCATCGGGTAGCCCATCCACCCGAAGATGTCGATGTTGTCCCAGCCTTCCTTGTTGTCCCCGCGCGGCGGATAGTAGTTGATCCGCACGACATGCGAGAAATCCTTGTACAGGTCGGGGTACTGCTCCGGCTGCAGGATGGTGTGCAGCACGCTGAGCTTGGACTCCTCCTTCGTCTTGAACGACTGCGGGTCGTCGAGCACCTCGCCGTCGCGGTTGCCGAGGATGTTGGTGGAATACCAGCCGGCGAGGCCGAGCATGCGCGCCTTGAGCGCGGGCGCGATGACCGTCTTCATCCAGGTCTGCCCGGTCTTGAAGTCCTTGCCCGAAATCGGCACGCCCCTGGCGTTGGCGAGCTCCTGCAGCGCCGGCGTGTCCACGGCCAGATTCGGCGCACCGTTGGCGTACGGCACGCCCTCCATGATCGCGGCCCACGCGTACAGCATGGCCGGCGAGATCGCCTCATCGTTGGCGTCCATCGCCTTCTCGAACGCGGCCAGCGTCTGATGCTGCGGTCCCGGCCTGATGAAGATCTCGGTGGAGGCGCACCAGACGATCACGAGACGATCGAGCTTGTGCTTCGCCTTGAAGTCGCGGATGTCCTGCCGCAGCTGCTCGGCGAGGTCGCGCTTGGTCTTGCCCTTCTTGACGTTGCTGCCGTTGATCCGCGTGACGTAGTGATTGTCGAACACGGCCGGCATCGGCTGGATGCCCTTGAGGAAATCCGCGACGCGTTCGAGATCGGCGGCCTCGAGCACGCCGGCCTTCTTGGCGGCCGTGTAGGCGTCGTCGGGGATCGGATCCCACGCGCCGAACACGAGGTCGTCGAGCTTGGCGAGCGGCACGAAATCCTTGATCAGGGGCGCGCGGTTGTCGGTGCGCTTGCCCAGCCGGATGGTGGCCATCTGGGTGAGCGAGCCGATGGGCTTGGAATATCCGCGGCGGATGCTCTCGACGCCGGCCATGAACGTGGTGGCGACCGCTCCGAGACCGGGGGTCAGCACACCCAGCTTTCCGGTGGCCGGCCGGGGCGCCTGACGCTTTTCGGAAGACGAACCCTGCACGACGTTAATCTCCTTTGAGCAAGGGACGCGGATCGAAGCCGGCCGGCGGCGCGGACGTCTGTCCTTCCGCGTGATCGACCGGCGCCGGAGCGTCGGTGGGCGTCGTGGCGCGATAGACGAACGCCACGCGCTGGTAAACGGTGATCCAGGCCGTGACGGTCAGGATCACGATGATGGTCGCGAGGACGACTCCATGCAGAGTCAGCCCGAAGAACGCCTGCGGCACCGAGAGCAGCACCACGCGCTCGGGACGCTGCAGGATCCCCACCTTCGCGTCGATGCCGAGCGCCTCGGCCCGCGCCCGCGTGTACGACGTGAGGAACGCACCGATGAGCCCGAGCAGGCAGACCACGACCATCGGCACGCTGGCCCACGAGTGGTGCGTCCGGTTCAGCGCGTAGAACACGGCGAGCCCGCCAAGGACGAAGCCGTCGGCAAGCCGATCGAGCGTGGAGTCGAGAAACGCGCCGAACGTGGATGCCTGGCCGGACCGCCGGGCGACCGTTCCGTCGAGGACGTCGAAGAGCGCCGTCAGCCCGAGGAAGAACCCGCCGACACTGATGTGGCCGGTTCCGTACACCACGCCGCCGATCACCGTACAGAGCGTCCCGATGACCGTGATGGTGTTCGGATGGACACCATGGCGCACGCACCAATCCGCGACGGGATCGATGAGGCGCAGGTAACCGTTCTTTAGCCAGTCCGGCAGAATCTTCATTCGGCTCCGAGACGCGCACTCGGCTGGCGCCGCGCCGCTCGATCGGGAGGCGGGGGCGGGGGGCACAAAGCAAACGGCCGGAGCGACGCCCCGGCGGCTAATAGTATCCGGTTCACAAAGTTGTAGCAACCGCGATACGCCCCGTTTCGCGGCGCGTCGGATGGTCGTATTGTAGGCGATGCTGCGCCACCGACTCGCTCCGTGCACGGCCCTCGTGGCCGCCCTGGCATGCGCCGCGCCGATCCCGGCAGCCGCGCAGGGTCCGCGGGCGTCGCAACTCGTGGCGACGCGACCGAGTTCGCTCACGCGCGCCCTCCACGACACGCTGCGGGAAGTGCTCGACGCCGCGGTTCGCGACCACGCGTTTCCCGGCGCGTTCGCCGTGATCGGGAATCACGCCGGGATTCTGGCCAGCTACGGCGCCGGCCATCTCGACTGGGCCCCCTCGCCCCGCCCCGACGCGCACACGATGTGGGATCTCGCATCGCTGACGAAAGTCATCGGCATGACCTCGGCGATGATGCAACTCGTCGAACAGGGGCGCGTGTCGCTCGACGCCCCGGTCCAGCGCTACCTCCCCGAATGGACGGGGCCGCACAAGGCCGAAGTCACCGTTCGCAACCTGCTCACGCACACGTCCGGACTCCCGGCGTTCCGCGCGTACGACCGCATCACCACCAACGCCGACAGCATCGCCAAGCTGATGATGGCGGAGCCGCTGGAGGCGCTCCCCGGCACGCGCTACGTGTACAGCGACATCGGCGCGTACCTGGCGGGCAGGATCGTCGAGCGCGTGAGCGGCGAACGGCTCGACCGGTATCTGGCCGAGCACGTCTTCGGCCCGCTCGGGATGCGCGAGACCATGTACAACCCGCCCGACTCGCTGCGCCCACGGATCGCGCCCACCGAGGTGGACCCGCGACGCGGCGGCAAGCTGCGCGGCCGCGTGCACGACGAGCGCGCGTACTACCTGGGCGGCATCTCGGCGCACGCCGGCCTCTTCAGCAGCGGCGCCGATCTGGCCCGCTTCGCGGAGATGTACCTCAACGGGGGCGCGCTCGGATCGGTGCGGCTGTTCCGGCCGCAGACGGTGATCGCATTCACCGCGCTGCAGGACACGTCGCTCTCGAATCGCGCCATCGGCTGGGAGAAGCCCGACGGCACCAACTCCGCCGGACACCTGATGTCACCGTCGGCGTTCGGCCATACCGGCTTCACGGGGACCTCCATCTGGATCGACCCGGCGCGGGATCTCTTCATCGTGCTGCTGACGAACCGGGTGGACCCGACGCGGAACAACCACAAGATCGGGGGCGTCCGGATCGCGCTCGCCGACGCGCTGGGCGAGGCCGTCGCGTCGGGCGGGGCGCCGGCGGTCGGCACCGGAACCGCTCCCGGCATCCGACGCTAGGCGCACGAGCGCTGCGCCCCGTGCTTGAAGCAGGGGACCGGGGCGCTATATTTCGCCCGTGAAGATGAGCGGGAGTTCAAGCCGCTCAACGACTTGGAGGATTGATGAGCATCAGTCAGCAGCCGGACGTCATGGTGACCGTCACCGATGTCGCCAGCGCCGAAGTCAAGAAGTTCATGCAGCAGGAAGGCGTGGATCCCGCGGTGGGCGGACTGCGTGTGAGCGTGCAACCCGGCGGTTGCAGTGGATTCAAGTACGGCCTGCTCATCGAGGACGCCGCGGCCGACGACGATTTCCAGGTGGACCAGGGCGGCTGGCGGGTCTTCGTGGATCCGTTCTCGGCGCAGTATCTCAACGGCGTCACGATCGATTACGTCTCGTCCATGCAGGGCTCGGGATTCACGTTCAAGAACCCGAACGCGACGGGCGGGTGCGGGTGCGGTAGTTCCTTCACCGCTTGAATAGCGGATTCACCGCGATCGACGCCGTCGTCCTCGTCGCCTACCTGGCGGGGACGACGGCGTTCGGCGTCTGGCTCGGGCGCCGGCAGCGGGATGCGCGCGACTACTTCGTGGCCGGCCGGAACATTCCCTGGCCGGCCGTCATGTTTTCCGTGGTCGCGACGGAGACGAGCGCGCTCACGTTCATCAGCATTCCCGGATTGGCCTACGTCGGGAATCTCGGATTCCTGCAGGTCGTCATCGGCTACCTGCTGGGCCGGATCGTCCTCGCGGTCACGCTCCTCCCCCGCTACTACCAGGGCGAGATCGTCACGGCGTACGCGATGCTCGAGCAGCGCTTCGGACTCGCCACCCGCCGGTTCACGTCGATCGTGTTCATGGGCACGCGGGCGCTGGCCGACTCGGTCCGCGTGTTCGCGACGGCCATCCCGGTCGCGCTGATCCTCACCGGCACGGGCGCAGTGCCGCCGCGATACATGATGCCGACCGCGATCCTGATCCTGGGCGCGCTCACGGTGCTCTACACCTACAAGGGCGGCATGCGCGCCGTCGTGTGGACCGAATTGATCCAGGCCGGCGTCTACGGGTTCGGCGGGATCGTGGCGCTCGTGCTGCTGGGACGCGCCGCGCCCGGCGGGTGGCACGGGATTCTCGGCGCCGCGGGCGCGGCCGGGAAGCTGCAGGTGTTCGATCTCTACACGGGGCTCGACCGCCCGTTCACCGTGCTGGCGGGGTTGCTGGGCGGCGGCTTCCTCTCGATGGCGTCGCACGGCGCCGACCAGCTCATCGTGCAGCGGCTGCTGTCGGCGCGGTCGCTGCGCGACGCGCAGAAGGCGGTGATCGGGAGCGGGGTCACGATCATCGCGCAGATGGCGCTGTTCCTGATCATCGGGATCGGGCTGTGGGCGCACTTCGGCGGCCGGGCGTTCGCGACGCCGGACGACGTCTTCCCGACCTTCATCATCCAGGCGATGCCGCCCGGGCTGCTCGGACTCGTGGTCGCGGCGATCGTGGCCGCCACGATGAGCACGCACTCGGCGGCGATCAATGCGCTCGCCGCCTCGGCGACGCACGACATCTATCTCCCGCTCACCGGCCGCTCGGCGGGCGATCCGCGCACGCTCCGCGTGGGCAAGCTGTTCGCGCTGTTCTGGGGCGTGGTCCTCACCGCGGGCGCGCTGCTCTTTCGCCAGCAGGGAACGCCGGTGGTGGTGATCGCCCTGTCGATCGCGTCGTTCACGTACGGCGGGCTCCTCGGGGGATTCTTTCTGGCGCTGTTCGTGCCCCGGGCGCACCAGCGGGACGCCATCGTGGGGATGTCCGTGGGCATCGCGACGATGGCCGTGGTGGTGTTCGCAAAACAGCTCGCGACCGCCTATCCTTCGCTCGCCGCGACGCTCGGGCCCCTGGGCGCGATCGCGTGGCCCTGGTACGTGCTGATCGGCACGACCCTCACCCTTCTCACCGGAACTCTCTCGTCGTTCGCGCGCCGACCGCGCGCAGACGGCGCCCCTGCGACATGACGGCATTCGTAATCGGCATCGACGGCGGCGGCACGAAGACCACGGCCCTGGTCGCGGACGGTCAGGGCGCTCCCCTCGGCGAGGCCGCCGGCGCCGCGAGCGCCGTGCGGCCGGACGGCGTGGAGGAGAGCGCCGCGGTGATCGAGGCGACGGCGCGCGCGGCGCTCCGCGCGGCGGGCGTCGACGAACGACCGCGGGTGATCTGCGTGGGCGTGGCGGGCGTGGGGCGGGAGTCGCTGCGCCTCGAATTGTGGGAAGCGCTGAACAGCCGCGACCTCGCCCACGAAGTGGTGGTCCACACGGACTATTCGATCGCCTTCGACGACGCGTTCGGGCAGGGCACGGGGATTCTCCTCGTGGCCGGCACCGGATCGGTGGCGGTGGGGCGCGGCCCCACGGGCGCCATGGCGCGCTGCGGCGGCTGGGGGCCGGTGTTCGGCGACGAGGGCGGCGGCGCATGGATCGGGCGGCGCGCGCTGTCGATCGTCGCCGCGGCCGCCGACGGGCGGGAGCCGGAAACGGCGCTCACGGGCGCCGTGCTCACGGCCACCGAATCGGCAGAGGTGGCCGACCTGATCGCGTGGGCGGCGTCGGCGAGCCCGAGCGGCCTGGCGACGCTGGCGCCGGTCGTGGTGCAGACGGCGGACGCGGGCGATCTCCGCGCGAATTCCCTGCTGGACCTGGCCACCGAGGAGCTCGCGCTGCACGTGCGCGCGCTGGCGCGGCAGCTGTTCACGGACGAGCGCGCGGCGATCCCGATGGCGTTGAGCGGCGGGCTGCTGGGGCACGGAGGCGCGCTGCGGAAGCGCGTCGCGCAGCGGCTCAAGCACGCGGTGCCCGGCGCGCAGCTGGGAAGCGACGAGGTGGTGCCGGCCCGGGGCGCGGTGCGCGCCGCCCTGCACTTTCTGGGCAACGCGCTCTGACGCGCCCGGAGCGCTAGGCGGCGACCGACTCCCCGGCCGGCGCGAGCTCGCCTTCGACCCGCGCCATCACGGCCGAAGCGAGGCAGTTCCCCAGCACGTTGATCGACGTGCGCGCCATGTCCATGAAGGCGTCCACGCCGAGCAGGATGGCGACGCCGTCGAGCGGGAGGTTGAACTGCGTGAGGGCGCCGGCGAGGATCACCAGCGCGGCACGCGGCACGCCGGCCACGCCTTTGCTGGTCAGCATCAGCGTCAGCATCATCACGAGCTGTGTACCGATGGACATGTGCATCCCGGCGGCCTGGGCGACGAACACCGACGCGAGCGCGAGATAGAGCGTGGTGCCGTCGAGGTTGAACGAATAGCCGGTCGGGATGACGAAGGCGACGATCCGCCGCGGTACTCCCATCTGCTCCATCCGCTCCATGGCGAGCGGGAGCGCGGCCTCCGACGATGCCGTGGTGAAGGCAATGAGCCAGGGCTCCTTGATGGCCGAGACGAACCGGCGAACGGGCACCTTGAACAGCACCGCCACCGGGAGCAGGACCACGACGGCGAAAATCACGAGCGCGGCGTACAGCGAGAGCACGAGCACCGCGAGCTTGCGCAGCACGTCCATGCCGCTCGTACCGACGGTCACGGCGATCGCGGCGCCGATGCCGATCGGCGCGAACCACATGACGATGCCGGTGAACTTGAACATCACCTGCGAGAGTCCCTCGCAGAACGACAGCATCGTGCTCTTGGCCGGGCCGGCGGGCACCTGCGAGAGCGCCACGGCGAAGAGGATCGCGAAGAAGACGATCTGCAGGACTTCGTTGTTCGCGCCCGCCTCGAAGAAGCTCTGCGGCACCGTATGCGTCAGCACGGTGGAAAAGGTGGCGTGCGTGGTCGCGAGGCCGGCGGTCTGGGCGGCGCCCGCGCCGCCGATATCCACGCCGACGCCCGGCTTCACGACGTTCACCACGAGCAGGCCGACGGCGAGCGCCAGCGTCGTGACGACTTCGAAGTAGATGATCGCCCGGAGCGCCAGCCGGCCGACGCGCTTCATGTCGTCGCCATGGCCGGCGATGCCGACCACGAGGGTGCCGAAGATCAGCGGCACGATGAGCGACTTGATCATCCGCAGGAACAGCGTTGCCCAGATCTTGAGATCGGGCGCCGCCCAGCCATGCTGCGCGCGGGCGCTCTCGGGAAACGCCCAGCCGACGAGGATCCCCACCGCCATGGAGATGATGATCCACTGCGACAGCGAGATGCGCCGCAGGATGCCTCGCCGGGGCCCGGGCGGCGGTGCGGTGTTCACGCCCCCGCCCCGCTCCCGGCGTGCCGGCGGCGCAGCACGGAATGCGTATACCCGTACGTGAAGTAGATCCCGAACCCGATCACGAGCCAGATCCCGAAGCGGATCCAGGTGATCGTGGGCAACTGCCACATCAGGTAGAAGCATGCCGCGATCGAGATGAGCGGCGTGAGCGGCACCCACGGCACGCGGAACGGCCGCGTCCGGTCGGGTTCGATGCGGCGCAGGAAGATCACGCCGGCCGACACGAGCACGAACGCGAACAGCGTCCCGATGTTCGTGAGGTCCACCACTTCGGCGATGTTGGCGAACGCGGCGAACACGGCGACGAAGATGCCGGTGAGAATGGTTCCGACGTACGGCGTCTTGTACTTCGGGTGCACCCTGGCCAGCACGGGCGGCAGGAGCCCGTCGCGCGACATGGAGAAGAAGATGCGCGGCTGCCCGAGCTGGAAGACCAGCAGCACGCTGCCCATGGCGATGACGGCGCCGAGCGATACGATGAACCGCGAGAAGGTGATGAGCCCCTGCGGTCCCTTGGCGAACTGCAGCGCCGTGATCATGGGCTCCGCCGTTCCGAGCGTCTTCCAGGGCGCCATCCCGGTCATCACGATCGAGATCGCGATGTAGAGCACCGTGCAGATGACGAGGCTCATGATGATGCCGAACGGCATGTCCTTCGGCGGGTCCCTGGTCTCCTCGGCCGCCGTCGAAACGGCGTCGAAGCCGATGTAGCTGAAGAAGATGATCGCGGCGCCGGCGCTGACGCCGGCCACTCCGTTGGGATTGAACCCGCCGGTCTGCGGGTCCGTCCAGTTTTGTGGATGGATCAGGAACGCGCCGACGGCGATGAAGAACAGGATGATGCCGATCTTGAGCAGCACCATCGCGTTGTTCGTGTCGGCGGACTCCTTGATGCCGATCACCAGGATGACCGTGATGAGGGCCACCACGGCGACCGCCGGGAGATTGACGATCAGGGGGATTTCGCCGAGGTGCGGCGCCCCGGTCCAGGCCGACGCGAGGTACTGCGTCGTGGCATCCACGGCGCCGCCGCCGGACAGCGCCCGGAAGGCATCGTGCGCCGAGCGGTAGTCCGTCGCCAGCCAGGCGGGGAGGTTGAGGCCGAAGTGGCCGATGAGCTCACGGAAGTACCCGGCCCATCCGATGGCCACGCCGATGTTGCCCACGGCGTATTCGATGATGAGATCCCAGCCGATGATCCAGGCCACGAACTCGCCGATCGACGCGTAGGCGTACGTATACGCCGAGCCCGCCACCGGAACCATGGCGGCGAACTCGGCGTAGCAGAGCGCCGCGAACCCGCAGGCCACGGCGGTGAGCAGAAAGGAGAAGATGATCGCCGGGCCGGCCCCGGGGCGCGCGGCGTCGCCCACGATGGCCGTCCCGGTGGTCGCGAAGATGCCGGCGCCGATCGTCGCGCCGACGCCGAGCGCCGTGAGGTGCCACTTGCCGAGCGAGCGTTTCAGTCCGCCGTGCTCGGCGACGTCGGCCTCGAAATCGGCGACCGACTTCCTCGCGAACAGTTGGTTCATGCCGGCTGCTGCCTCCCGCGCGTGAGGGAGGGGGCGCGGATCACGCCCCCTCGACCTCGATGCGCATGCGATAGAACGACCGCCAGACGAAGATCACGGAAACCAGGAAGAACGCCGCCGCGATGACGCGGGTGACGGTCGCGCCGTTCTCCGCCGTCATCGACACCGCCAGCTCCACGGCGAGGAGCCCGAACAACGTGGTGAACTTGATGATCGGGTTGAGCGCCACCGAGGACGTGTCCTTGAACGGATCGCCGACCGTATCGCCGACGACCGTGGCTGCGTGCAGCTCCGTGCCTTTCTGCTTGAGCGTCACCTCGACGATCTTCTTGGCGTTGTCCCACGCGCCGCCGGCGTTGGCCATGAAGATGGCCTGGTAGAGCCCGAACAGCGCGATCGAGATCAGGTAGCCGATGAAGAAGTACGGCTCGACGAAGGCGAAGGCGAGGGTGGCGAAGAACACGGCAAGGAAGATGTTCCACATCCCTTTCTGCGCGTACTTCGTGCAGATCTCCACGACTTTCTTGGAATCGCTCACCGACGCCTTGGTCACGCCTTCGAGCTTGATGTTGGCCTTGATGAACTCCACGGCGCGATAGGCGCCGGTGGTCACGGCCTGCGTGCTGGCGCCGGTGAACCAGTAGATCATGGCGCCGCCGGTGATGAGACCGAGCAGGAACGGCGGATGCAGCATCGACAACTTGTCGAGGTTCTGGGTGAGGCCGTTCGTCAGCGCCACGATGATGGAGAATATCATCGTCGTGGCGCCGACGACCGCGGTGCCGATCAGCACGGGTTTGGCCGTGGCCTTGAAGGTGTTGCCGGCGCCGTCGTTCTCCTCGAGCAGGTGCTTGGCGCGCTCGAAGTTCACATCGAACCCGTACTGTGCCTTGAGGTCCGACGCGATGTTGGGAATCTGCTCGATGGTCGAGAGCTCGAAGATCGACTGCGCGTTGTCGGTGACCGGTCCGTACGAGTCGACGGCGATCGTCACCGGGCCCATGCCCAGGAAGCCGAACGCCACGAGGCCGAACGCGAACACCGCCGGCGCGAGCATGATCATCTCGAAGCCGTGCAGGCTCACCATGTACCCGAGCGCCATCAGCACGACCATCGTCAGGCCAAGCCAGTAGGCGCTGAAGTTGCCGGCAACGAGGCCGGAGAGGATGTTCAGCGACGCCCCGCCCTGCTTGGACGACTCCACGATCTCCTCGGTGTGCTTGGAGTCCACCGAGGTGAACACCTTCACGAACTCGGGAATGATCGCGCCGGCCAGCGTGCCGCAGGTGATGACCGCCGAGAGCTTCCACCAGTAGGTCGTGTTCCCGCTGAGTTCGGGGATCACGAGGTACGAGGAAAGGAAGGTGAGGCCGACCGAGATGAGCGACGTCAGCCAGACGAGCGAGGTGAGCGGCGCCTCGTAGTTCATGTCGTCCGCGTGCTGGTACCTGGCCTTGGCGAACGCTTCGTTGACCCAGTAGGACACCGCGCTGGCGATGAGCATCACCAGGCGCATGACGAAGATCCAGACGAGGAGCTGCACCTTGACGGTCGGGTCCTTGACCGCCAGCAGGATGAAGGTGATGAGCGCGACGCCGGTCACGCCGTAGGTCTCGAAGCCGTCGGCGCTGGGGCCCACCGAGTCGCCGGCGTTGTCGCCCGTGCAGTCGGCGATCACGCCCGGGTTGCGCGCATCGTCTTCCTTGATGTTGAAGACGATCTTCATGAGGTCCGACCCGATGTCGGCGATCTTCGTGAAGATGCCGCCGGCGATGCGGAGCGCCGCGGCGCCCAGCGACTCACCGATGGCGAAGCCGATGAAGCAGGGGCCGGCGTAGTCGCCCGGAATGAACAGCAGGATGATCATCATCATCGTCAGCTCGACGCTGATGAGCAGCATCCCGATGCTCATGCCGGCACGCAGCGGAATCGAATAGCAGTCGTACGGCTTTCCCTTGAGCGAGGCGAAGGCGGTCCGCGAGTTGGCGAAGGTGTTGACGCGGATGCCGAACCAGGCGACGCTGAAGCTGCCGAGGATGCCCACCACGCTGAAGGCGAGAATGATCGCCACGCGGAGCGGCTCCATGTGCTGGAGCACGCCGAAGTAGAGCAGGATGACGAGGCCGATGAAGATCTCGAGAATCAGCAGGAACTTGCCCTGCGTGACCAGATAGGTCTTGCACGTCTCGTAGATCAGCTCCGACATCTCGCGCATCGACTCGTGCACGGGCAGGCGCTTGAGCTGCGAATAGATCGAAATGCCGAACACGAAGCCGAAGGCGCAGATCAGGAGCCCCCAGAGCAGGAGGCGGTGCCCCGGCAGGCCGAGGAAGGTGGCCGTCGAGAGATCGGGTACCTTGAGGCTCGCTTCGCCGCCCGGTTCCTGTGGGGCCGCGGCGGCCGCGACGGCGGGCGCAGATGCGGCGAGGGTTGCAGTGGCAGCCGGGCCCGCAGGGGTCTGCGCGTGCGCGGCGGGAGCGGCAAGGCCGCTCATCAACACCGCCAGCAGCAACGCGGACAGCAGGGGGAGGGCACGGCGCAACACGGTGTCCATCCGATGCATCGTTGTCGTTCTCCAGGGTGACAGGCAGACGCCGGACGCGGCCAGATGCCGCGCGGTCGTCGTTCGAATCGGCGCCACCGCCCGCGATCGCGGGCGACCACGCCAACCACAGCGCGCCGCGGTCAAGCCGACGGCTTCTCCACCGCGCGCCAGAGGAAGTACACGGGAATGCCGATGGCGACGATCACGAGACCGGAAACCGCCTCGGTCCGCGAGTGCGGCGACATCAGGATGAGAATCATAACCCCCGCCGCCATCGCGAGGTACAGGGCCGGCACGAACGGATACGCGACGACGCGGTACGGGCGCTCGGCGTCCGGCCGCTTGCGTCGCAGAATGAACAATCCGGCGCTCGTGAGCACGTAGAACACCAGGTTCGCGAAGATCACGTAATTCAGCAGTTGACCATATGTGCCGCTGAGGCAGAGCAACGCCGTCCACACCGACTGGAGCACCAGCCCCACCGCCGGGACGCCGCGCTCACTGAGATTGCCCGCCGCCTGGAAGAACAGCCCGTCGCGCGCCATCGCGTAGTACACGCGCGCGCCCGCCAGGATGAGGCCGTTCATGCACCCGAACGTGGAGATGAGGATGCCGATGGCCATCATCGTGCCGCCCGCGGCGCCGAACATCTGCTCCATGGCCGCGGTTCCCAGGCGGTCCTGCGTCGCGTGCGTGAGGCCGCGTGCGAGCACCGTCGCGCCGTTGGGGTCCCCGTGGAAGGGGAGCACGCTCAGGTACGACACGTTGGTCAGGAAGTAGAGGCCGGTCACGAGCCCCGTTCCCATGATCAGCGCCAGCGGGAGATTCCGCTGCGGATCCTTCACCTCGGCGGCCGCGAACGTGACGTTGTTCCACGCGTCGCTGGAAAAGAGCGAGCCCACGAAGGCCGCCCCGAACGCGACGACCCACGCGCCGGTGATGTCCACGTGGCCCCAGAACTGGCCGTGGCCGAAGTTCGCGGCGATCGCCGTCGCGTTCCGCCCCACGGTGAGCCCCAGCCCCATGAGCAGGATCAGGACGCCGGTCTTCACGATGGTGAGCGAGGTCTGTACGAACTTCCCCTCGCGCACACCCCGCAGGTTGACCCAGGTCAGGACCACGATCGCCACGAGGGCGATGAGCCGCTGCGGGGAGAGTCCGAACTCGATGGCCGACGACGGATCGGTGCACCCCAGCCAGGAGACGCACGCGGACGCGTGCGGAAACCACGCGTAGAGCCCGGGCGACACGCTCGGCGCGAGCACGCCGAGGAACTTGCCGAACGCCACGCCCACGGCGGCGATCGTGCCCGTCTGAATCACGGCAAACAGGGTCCATCCATACAAAAAGCCCAACAACGGGCTGTAGGATTCGCGAAGAAAGACGTACTGGCCGCCGGCTCTGGGAAACATCGCGGCGAGCTCACCCCAGGTCAGAGCGCCGAAGCACGTCATGACGCCGGTGAGCAGCCAGGCCATGAGGAGCCAGCCCGGAGAGCCCACCGATCGCCCCATGTCGGCCGAGACGATGAAGATGCCCGACCCGATCATCGCCCCCGCCACGAGCATCGTCGCGTCGGTCAGGGTGATGGCTTTGATGAATCCGGTGTGCGGCTGTCCTGATGACGCGTCGGTCGGGGCAGTCACGTTCGACATGCGGATCCCGGTTGGAAGCTGGGAAGTCGGCCCGCGGAGGGAGGCGGGGGCGCGCCGGAAGGCGGGAAGCCGCGCTAAGATAACCCTCGGTCGGCGGCAGACGTAAGGGGAGATCGCGGGGGCGGTCAGCGGTCGGCACTCGGCAGTCAGCAGCGGGGCGTCGGCCGTCGGCCGTTTGTACGAACCGGGAAGCGGCCCGGGGCTCAGTACAGATCCACCACGATCTGCGCCTTCATGCGGATCGGTACCCCGGCGGGCGTGGTTCCTGGCCGGAACTTGACCTCCTTCAGCATTTCGCTCAGGCGCCGGTTGTAGGCGCGATCGGGAGTGGGGGTGAAATCCATGCTCAACACCCGGCCCGTCGAGTCGACATCGAACTCGGCGACGAGGCGGAAGCCCTTCACATCATCCGGTCGCGGGTACGGCGTGAGCGGGAGAAAGATCGGCTGCGGCGGGTAGTTCGCCTGCGTTCCGCCGCCCGTCCCGGGCCCCGTGCCCGATCCGCGCCCCGTGCCGACGCCCGAGCCCACGCCCCCGCCCCGGCCCGGCCCGTTGCCCGCGCTGCCGTCGCGCCCGGACCCGCCCCCGGCGCCCGCGATGACCGACACGTCGAGCGGCTTGAGCGTCGAGACCGCGATGGTCGCGGTGGGGATGATGGCATCCGACACGAGGCGAGGCTTCGGCACGACCGGCGGCTTGACCGGGACCGGTTTGGCCTCCTGCGGGCTCGGTGCCGGCGGCGCAGGCGGAGGCGCCACGGTGACGTATTCCAGCCGCTCGGTCGCCCGCCGCGCCTGGCCGCCGGTGCCGCCGCGTCCTCCCCCGCCGCCTCCGGCGGGCCCGCGTCCGCCGGCCCCCTGCGCGATCTCGTGGATCGGATGATGGATCACGAAGGGGGTGATCAGGAGGTAGAGCACGAGCAGATGGACGAGCAGCGACACGATCGTGCCGAGGCGGCGGTTCTCGCGGCCTCCGGGCAGCCCGAGGGGCACGCGATACGGCGGCCGCACGCGGTGTGGAGTCGGGTCGGAGCTGGTGGGCATCGTCATCGGGATGGCGGGGCGCGGCGCGTCACCCACCCGAAAAAGTAATACGACGGACGAGCCCCGAAGGGTTCGTCCGTCGTATCACGAATTGCCGCGTCGGGAGGCGATCAGCCCTTGCAGGAACCGGTCGCCGTTCCGCCCGGCGTGTCCTTGGGAGGCACGCCGATGACCTTCACCCCTGCGCCGCGCGAGATGTCCATGGCGTCGACGACGTCCTGGACCTTCACCCGGGGATCACCCTTGATGAAGATGATCTTGTCCGGGCGCGGATCGTAGATGTCGTGCAGCTCCTGCGCCAACTGGTCGTGCGTGACGATCTTGGTGTTGATCGCGTAGCAGCCGTCGATGCCGACTTCGAGCACGATCTGATCGGACTTCGCGTTGGCCGGCGCGACCGTCGGATTGGGATCCGGCAGCTGCAGGTCGATGGCCTTTCGCATGCTTGGCAGGGCCGCCATGAAGATGATCAGCAGCACCAGCAGGACGTCGATCATCGGCGTCATGTTGGGCTCGTTGGTGAGCCCGCCGCCACCACCGGTGGACATGGACATTAGTTGCTACCTCCCGGCGCCGGTGGAGCTTCCTTGCTGTCGCCCGGCACCGTGGACACCGTGTTCGGCTTCTGGTCGCCGATCATCGCCACCACGCGGACGCCATTCTTGGCCGCAAGGTCCATGGCATCGAGCACCTTCTCGTAGGCCAGATCCTTGTCCGCCTTGATGTACAGGATGTAATCGTCGCGATCCGGCTGCGAGTAGATGCCCTTGATCGTCGGGGCGATCTGGTCGTAGGGAATCGGCTTCTTGTTGAAGTAGTAGTTCCCGTCCTTGTCGATGCCGAGCACCTGGTCGGTGTTGGAATCTTCGGGATGGTCCTTGATGTTCTGCGCGTCGGGCGGGGTCGCGTTGAACCCCGCCAGCAGGGCCGGCGTGACCACCATGAAGATGATCAGGAGCACCAGCATGACGTCGATCATCGGCGTCACGTTGGGCGTGCTCTGAACGCTGCCCCCGCTTTGTGGCGAGAAAGCCATGAGCCAGACTCCTCAGTCGAAGGGGCGAACCTTACTGCTTGATCGGCGCGCCGGCGCTGGTCGACGCGTTGAACTCGCGCGTGAAGCGCGAACGGCCGAACTCGCCCGACACACCCTTGATCAGGTAGTCGATCATCTCCTTCGACACGTACGTCATTTCCGCCGTCAGGTTGTCGATCTTGGTCGTGAAGTAGTTGTACGCCCACACGGCCGGGATGGCGACGATGAGGCCGAAGGCCGTCGTGATCAGGGCTTCCGAGATACCGCCGCCGATCGACGCGAGGCCGCCGGAACCGGACACGGCCATGCCCTGGAACGCGTTCACGATACCCATCGTGGTGCCGAGCAGTCCGACGAACGGCGCCGTGGCGCCGACCGTGGCGAGCACGGCGAGGCCGCGCTTCAGGTTGGTGATTTCGAGCAGCATGTTGCGCTCCACCGCGCGCTCCGCCGAGTTGATGTCGGCGACGGTGACCGACCCGTCCTGGATGAGCGGCTTCACTTCACCGAGGGCGCCACCGAGCACGAGGGCGACGTGCGACCGCTTGTAGCTCTCGGCGAGGTTGATGGCTTCGGTGAGGTTGTCCTCCTCGAGGAACTGGGAGAACTCGGGAGCGAACTTGATGGTCTCCTTCTGCGCGCGACGCAGGGTCCACCATTTCGAGACCATCACCGTGAGGGAGTAGATGGACATCGCCGCGAGCACGAACACAATGCCCTTGGCGAAGTAGCCCATCGAGCGCCAGAGACCAAGCAGTGAGACATCCATGATTCGTCGAGCTCCGATAAGGGATGCGGGGAGGGCGACCGCGCGGGCGGCCGTGGGAAGAGACTACCGACCGCTGAGGCTGAACTGGAACGGCTGCTGCACGAGCTGCTTCACCTTGTGTCCGCCGATCTCGGCGGGGGTATATCGATAGTTCTGCAGGGCGACCTTGACCGCCTGCGTGAACAATTCGTGCGTGGACTTGATCACCTTGAAGGTGCTCATGTCGGCGCGGCCGTTGGTGTCGACCACGAACGATGCCACCACTTCACCTTCCACGTTGGCGGAGCGGAGCATGTCCGGATAGCGCGGACCCGCCTGCCCGGGCACCATGTCGGCCTGCTTCTCCACCTGGAACGAATAGAACGTGTTGTTCTCGTTCGGGGGCGCGGTGCCGCCAACGACGCCCTTGGAGATGCCGCCCGCCACGCCCTTGCCGCTGAAGTCGGCGGCGTTGGTGACGCTCTTCGAGAGGTCGATCTTGGGCAGCACGTCGGGAATCTTGATGGGAGCCGTCAGCACCTGGAAGCCCTTGGGCGGCGGCGGCGCGGCGACCACCTCGGGCGGCGGCGCCTTTTCCTTGGGCGGCGGGGGCGGCTCCTTCTTCTGCACCTGGACGAAGTCGACCTTCTCCGCCTTCGGCTTCTCGAACTTCTGCGCAGCGTTCGCCGTCGCGTACACCGCACCGCCAATGAGGACGGTGTGCAACACGAAGCTCATCGCCATGCCGCCGGCGGTTCTCTGCCGTTTCGCCTTCGATTCGATCAGGTTGTTGAACATGGTCCTCGCAATCCGACCTGGGGGAGGAACAACACGCTGGGGTTGCAGGGGGTAACCTACGAACTCGGCGGAGGATCGGAATAGTCACCAGATTAAAAAACGATGAATCGGCCGTTAGAAAGTCATGGCAGGTTCGTCAGCCCTCTTCCGCCGCCGCGGGCCCGGCCTCCGGCTGCTCCGCCGGCTCCACGAGCATCGGCAGCAGGACGGTGAAGACGCTGCCCCGGCCGAGGCGGGACTGCACGGTCAGCGTGCCGCCGTGCGCCTGCACGATCCACTGTGCGATGGCCAACCCGAGGCCGAACCCGCCCCGCTCCGAGGCGCGCGAACGCACCCGGTCGGCCCGCCAGAATCGCTCGAAGACATAGGGGAGGTCGGCGGCCGAGATTCCCATGCCGGTATCGCGCACGGCGAACGCCACCGAATTGTTGTTGCGGTGGCTCAACGTCATCTCCACCTTGCCGCCGCGCGGGGTGTACTTGATGGCGTTGGTGACGAGATTCAGGAAGAGCTGTCGCAGCCGCGCAGCATCGCCCAGTACGACCCCGTCCTCGACGAGCGGCAGAGTGACCGTGATCCCCGATTCCTCCCCGAGGATCGTCGCCGTTTCGGTCACGTCACGCACGATCGCCTCGAGGTGCACGGGCGCACGGTGCAGATCGAAGCGTCCCTCGTCGGCGCGGGCGAGCGTGAGGAGGCTGTCCACGAGATCGGCCATGCGTGTGATCTCCTGCATCGCTTCCTCGAGCGCCACGCCGCGATCGGCCTCCGCCGTGCCGGGGTGCGTGGCGCGCTCGATGTCGGCGCGGAGCACGGCGAGCGGCGTCTTCAGCTCGTGGCTGGCGTCGGCCGTGAAGCGGCGCAGCGCGCCGAACGACGCCTGGAGCCGCGCGATCATGCGGTTCAGCGTCTCGGCCAGCCGTCCCAGCTCATCGTCCGCCGTATCGGTGGGCAGACGGCGGTGGAGGCTGCGGCCGTCGGTGATCGCCTCCACTTCGTTGATCAGCAGCTCCACGGGCCTGAAGGCCCGGCCGGCGAGGTAGTACGCCGCGCCCAGCGAAATGAGCAGCACGAGCGGCGCGAGGAGCAGCATCGTGCCGATGAGGAGCTGGGGCGCGAGCTCGGCGGTGGCCGTCGGAAGGCCGGCGACGACGCGCGAGATGTTCGGGCCCGTGGCGGTATCGCTGACCGAGGCGACGAGGAGGTTGTGGATCACGTCGTCGTTGCCGATCGGCACGACCGCCGTTCCGCCATTCGCGACGAGCGCGCGTCCCACCGCGTACACCGTGTCCTGGTCGGCCTGGTCGAGGAGCCGGAGCGTGGTGGACGAGTAGAGCAGCCGGTCCTGCGGGTCGAGCACGAGGAAATACCCGGGCAGCCGTCCGAGCACCTCGCTCATCGCCGGCGTGGGCTGCGTGACGCCGCCGCTCACCGGGTTCTCGGAGATGACGGTCAGCGGCCGGTTGCTCGCCTGCGCGGCGACGATCGTGTTGAGCACGCGGTGCGCTTCCTGGCGGGAGCGGATCCCGAGCTCGTCGATGGCCGACGCGCGCCGCGCGAAGTAGAGCGCCCCGCCGAACGCGAGCATCGTCGCGAAGAGGAGGCCGGCATACGCCGTGGTGAGCCGGGTGCGGGTGCTGTACATCGCGAGGGAACGGCGGCGGCGCTCAGGCCTTGATCATGTAGCCGACGCCGCGCACGGTCGTGATCAGCCGCTTGCGCCGGCCGGCATCGATCTTCTTGCGCAGGTGGTTGATCACCACGTCGACGATGTTCGTGCCGGGATCGAAGTGGTAGCCCCACGCGTACTCGGTGATCAGCGTGCGGCTCGCCACGCGCCCCTGGTGGCGCATGAGGTATTCGAGCACCGTGAACTCCTTCGGCGTGAGCTCCACGAGCTCGCCGGCGCGGCGCACCTCGCGCGTGCCGAGATCGAGTTCGAGGTCGGCCACCTGAAGCACGGGCGACGCGATCGCCCGCGGGCGGCGCGAGAGGGCCTCGACGCGCGCCAGCAGCTCCTCGAACGCGAACGGCTTGGTGACGTAGTCGTCGGCGCCCGCCCGAAGCGTGGTGACCTTCGCGTCCACGGCGTCCTGCGCCGTGAGCACGAGCACGGGACGCGTGAAGCCGTGGTCGCGCAGCGACTGCAGCACCTCCATGCCGCTCTTGCCCGGCAGCCGCATGTCGAGGATCACGAGGTCGTAGGCGTCGGAGGCGGCGCGGCGCTCGCCCTCCTCGCCGTCGGGCACCAGATCCACGGCCCAGCGCTGCTCTTCCAGCCCGCGCTTCACGTGCTGCCCCACGGTGGGATCGTCTTCGATCACGAGGATGCGCATGGATCAACTCCGCCCGGGGCGGGAGAGGCCGTATTCCCGAATCTTGCGGTACAGGGTCTTGGGCGAGATGCCGAGCACCTCGGCGGCCTGCCCCTGGTGCCATCCCATGTGGGCGAGCACCGATTCGATGTGCCGCCGCTCGAGTTCGGAGAGCGAGACCCGGCTGCCGGGCAGCCCGCTGGCCGGCCGCGCCTGCGCGATGGGCAGGTCGGCGGCGGCGAGCACGGAACCGCGGTGGAGCAGCAGCGCGCGTTCGATCACGTTTCGCAGCTCGCGAATGTTGCCGGGCCAGTCGTAGCGCTGCAGCATCTCCACGGCATCGGGCGCGAGTGTGGGGGCGCCCGAGCCGCGGAACCGCTCCAGGAAGTGGTCGGCGAGGAGTGGAATGTCGACCGTGCGCTCGCGCAGCGGCGGCAGCGCGACCGTCACGGTGTTGATGCGGTACAGCAGGTCGCCGCGAAACCGCCCCTCTCCCACCAGCGCGTCGAGGTCGCGGTTGCTCGCCGTGACCAGCCGCGTGTGGATCTCCACCCGCTGCATGCCGCCGGCGCGGTAGTAGCTGCCGTGCTCGAGCGCCCGCAGCAGGCGCCCCTGCATGCGCGGCTCGAGCTCGCTGATCTCGTCCAGGTGGAGCGTGCCGCTCGTGGCCATCTCCAGGAACCCGAGCTTGCGCTCGGCCGCGCCGGCGAACGCGCCGCGCTCGTACCCGAACAGTTCGGTTTCGAGGTTCTGGTCGGACAGCATGGCGCAGTTGAGATCGACGAACGGGCCGACACGCCCCGACAGATGATGGATGGCGCGGGCGAGCAGGTCCTTGCCGGTGCCTGACTCGCCGGTGATCAGGATGGGCGCGTCGCTGGGCGCGGCCTTCGCGACGACGTCGAGCACCGCCTGCATCGGGGCATACCGCGTCTGCACCACCGGCGCGCCGTCGATGCGCGACAGCCGCTGATGCAGGAACTGGTTCTCGCGCGCCAGCTGGCGCTTTTCCCACGCGCGTTGCACGAGCACGTCGATCTCCGCCATCCGGTAGGGCTTGGTCATGTAGTCGTACGCGCCGAGCTTCATGGCGGTGATCGCGTTGTCGATCGTGCCGTTGCCGGTGATGATGATGATCTCGGGCGGCGACGGGTCTTCCCGCACCTGCCGCATGACCTCGAGCCCGTCCAGCTCGGGCATCACGATGTCGAGCAGCGCGACGTCGAACGTCTCGGTGCGCATGGCTTCGAGCGCCTGACGCCCGTCGGACGTCACGCGCACGGCATGGCCGCGCCCCGTCAGGTACGACGACAGGATCTCAGCCAGCTTCTGCTCGTCCTCGGCGATGAGAATGCGGATGGCCGGCGTGTCGCTCATCGCGGCACCTCCGCCGGCAGAAGCACCCGAAAGCTGCTGCCGCGTCCGAACGTGGAATTCACCTCGATGCGCCCTCCATGATCGGAGACGATGGAATAGCAGACCGACAGGCCGAGTCCGGTGCCCCGCCCCACCGGCTTGGTCGTGAAGAACGGCTCGAAGATGCGCGGCAGCACGTCGCGACGGATGCCGACGCCGTCGTCGGCGACCTCCACGAGCACCTGCCCTCCACCGGCCGGGCCCGTGCGCACGCGAATCTCGCCGCCATCGGGCCCGCCGTCCATGGCGTCCATGGCATTCAGCAAGAGCGCCATCAGCACCTGGATCAGCTGCTCGTCGTTGCCCACGACGTTCGGCGCGCCCTCGTCGAGACGGGTGACCACGCGCAGCGTCTTGAAGCGGGCGTGGTGCTTGAGCAGGAACAGGGTGCGCTGGACCAGGGCGTTGACGGGCACGGGTTCCCGGCGCAGCGGGCGGGGACGGCTGAAGTCGAGCACGCCGGCGACGATCCCGCTGCACCGGCTGACCTCGTGCGCGATGAGTTGCAGCGCCGCCCGCAGCTCGGCCACGAGCGCGTCGCCCGCCAGCCCTCCCTCGTCGACGCGCAACCCGAGCGACTCGGCGGCGGCCGCGATCGTGGCCAGGGGGTTGTTGATCTCGTGCATCACGCCGGCGGCGAGCGTGCCCAGCGCGGCCAGCTTCTCGGCCTGCGCGACGCGCGCCTCCGCCTTCTTCCACTCGGTCATGTCCTCGCCGATCGTGATCGCGTGCGTGATCTCGCCGGCGCCGTCGCGCATCGGAATCTTGGTGAGCCGGTAGACGCGCGGCTCGCCGGAGGCGACGGATTCGGTCTGGAACTGCTGGGTCTCGCCCTTCGCGAACAGCTCCTCGAACTCCCGCCGCAAGACGTCCGCCGGCTGCCGGTGGAGCACGTCGAAGATCGTCTGGCCGAGTACCTCGCTCCGCGCGACGCCCTGCAGGCCGCCCTCGCGCTTGCGGTTCCAGGCGCGCACGCGAAAATCGCGATCGATCACGTAGAGCCCGACCGGCAGCGTGTCGACGATCCGCTCGAAGAACGCGCGCTGCTCCTCGATCTCGCGCGTTCCCGCGGCCACAGTCTCCTCGAGCTGGCGCAGCCGCTCGCGCTGCACGAGGATGGGGACGAGAAGCCCCGCGACGCCGTCGACGAGCGCTCTCGCGTGGGCGCCCGGCGGGCGGCCGAACCGGACGACGAGCACTCCGACGACGCGGCGACCGGAGCGCAGTGGAATGGCGCCGGGATCGCCCGATGGCGCACGCCGCGCGCGCGAAGCGCGGAGCGCCGCGTCACCCGTGAATCCGTCGCGCCCTGCGCTCCAGGCGCGCCGCATGCCGCCGCCGTCGGGAAGCCACACGCTGCACGCCGACGCGGCCAGGGCCCGCCGCATGGCGCGGAGCCCGGCGGGCATGGCCCGCTCGAGACTTCCCTCGCGCGAGAATGCCTGCGCGATCCGCAGCAACGCCGCAGCGGAGTCCCCATCTCCGCGAGGCGGCCGCGCGGCGGATGTCGACTTCGCGGATTGCCGTTTGCTTGAACGAGGCAGCAGACCGACTCCGGAGGGGTGAAATTCGGAAACTACGGCGGCGAGACAACTCGGACAAGATGACCGAACCAGCAGAAGTGGCGCACGACGCATACGCGGTAGACGCGAGCATGCGCACGCCCAAAACGAAATGCGGGGACCGCAGGCGCGCACGCCCATGGTCCCCGCATGAATCGAAGCATGACTGCAGTGGAGCGTAAGGGGCTCGAACCCTTGACCCCCGCCTTGCAAAGGCGGTGCTCTCCCAGCTGAGCTAACGCCCCGGAACCGCGAACCGGAATATAAGGCGGATGGTGGCCGTCGCCCATGGGCGCGGCGTGCGGTTCGTGGCGGAACGAAACGCGGGGCCCGGTGAATCCGGGCCCCGCGTCGTGGACTGGCGGGCCGTCGTGCAACCAGCCCTCGTTCGCTCGTGCCTGCTACTCGTGGGCCGGCAGCGGCTCCAGCGTCTTCGGGTCCACCGGGACCTGGATCTCGTCGCGATAGCGCGACGTGATGGCCGTGAGCCGCACGCGCGGGAAGGCATCCATGAACTTGATGTACGTCAGTCCCCACAGCCCGAGATACAGTGCGCCGACGCCCACCTCCCAGATGCCGAACGGTGCCGAACCGGGTATGCCGTAGGCCGAGGGATAGACTTCGATGTAGCACATGATCCAGAGGCCCACGAGGCTGGAGAGGGCGAACAGGATGTGCGTGGGCCGGAACATTTTGGCCATCTTCGTGATGAGACCGAAGAAGGGCAGGACGAACACGAGCCAGATCGACGCGACGGTGATGACCTTCCAGGGGTGGATGAGACGCAGCCGCATGAAGAACGTCTGCTCGCCCATGTTGCCGTACCAGATGACGAGGTACTGGCCGAAGGTCAGGTACCCCCAGAACGCCGTGAAGGCGAAGCAGAGCTTGCCGATGTCGTGGATCTGCTTGTCGGTGATGACGTCTTCGATGCCGAGGTAGCGGCGCCACGCCATGACGAGCAGCGCGAACATCATGAGCGCCGACAGCCACGCCCCCATGAAGAACCACCAGCTGTACAGATCGCTCTGGAAGCGCATCGAGAGCGTCATCGAGAGGTCCCAGGCGAGCAGCGACCAGCCGATGGCGTACGTGATCGCCATGGCCACGGCGATCTTGCCCTGAATGGAGTGCGTCGCGTGAAGTTCGCGCCGCTCCTCGCCGAAGCCGCGGCGCATGCGGTCACGCAGGCCCGCCGCCCACTTGGCGCCCGCTTCGGGGATCTGGCCGACATCGAGGCGGACCGACCGGTACACGAACCAGAGCGGGAGCACGGTCAGCACCGCAAACGTCACGATGTCGCGGATCACGAGGAAGTTCACGTTGAAGTACGTGGCCTTCGCCGGATTCGGATACGGGTCGTGGATCCACGGGAAGATGTGGCCCTTCCCCGCCAGGAGGCTGACGAGCAGGAATACGAACGCCACGGGCAGGAAGGCAACGTAGCCCTCGAGCATGCGCACGACCTGGCGCGACCAGCGCGCCGTGGTGATGCGCTGCACGGCCACGATCGTCGCGCCGCCCGACGAGAGGCCGGCGAAGAAGAGCCAGTTGAAATGCCAGGCATGCCACGCCCGGTCGGGCGCGAGGAAGAGGCCGGCGATGAACACCGCGGCGCCGATGAGCGTGAGCACGAGGCTCACGGTGGTGAGCGACCTGGGCAGCGGCTTGCTGGTGGCCGCCTGCAGCTCGTCGCGGGTTGGCACGGGGGTCGGATGGAGACTCACAGCTCCCCTCCGGTCTTCGTGGTGTCGGTCGGCACGCCGACCATGGCGTGCTGCACCGAATCGAGCGGCACGCCGGCCTGGGAGCCGATCTCCTTATAGTAGGGCGCCGGCCGGGTCGGCCCCATCTGGGTCACGCCGGGAAGCGTGGTACCGGTTTCCCCCGGCTTGCCCAGCGGGCCCGTCGGCACGGTGACGCCCGGGAACTTGCCCTGCAGCGCGCGAATGTAGTTCACGATGTCCCAGCGATCGGGTTCCTCGATGCGGTTGTACGTGGGCATCGAGCCGCGGCCGTTGCGAATCATGCCGAAGATGTAGCCGTCGGTGAACGCCTTGGCGCGGTCGGACGTGAGCGGCAGGCCGATCATGCCGTACTTCGTGGCCACGCCGTTGCCGGCGGCGGTGTAGCCGTGGCACGGGGCGCAGTTGATGGCGAAGTACTTATGGCCGTTCTCGAGCGAGCGCGCGTCGGGCGGGATCGGATTCTTGATGTCGGCCATCGAGTCGATGGTCGCCGGGAGCTGCGCGCGGCTGTAGATGAAGCCGGGGGCCGCCGTCCCGAACACCGAAACCGAATTCTGCGGATTGCCCCGCGCCGGGATGGTGTCCGCCTCACTCTGCCAGGGATGCCAGCTCGGCTGCCGCTTGAAGTCGGTGAACCAGGAGCAGCCGCTCACCATCGCGGCAGCGTACGCGAACGCCGCGGTGCGGACCAGGCTCCGGTGGAGTCTAGCGCTCACTGCGCACCTCCTCCGCCCCGTGCTCGCGCAGCAGCGCGGCCGCGGCGTCGGCCTTGTCGGGGGTCGTCTCGACCCAGACGCCGAAGTGGCCGCCGCTGAACCGCGGGTCGTAGCCCACGGTCGCGGTGAGGCGCGGGATGCGGGAGTTGGCGAACATGCCGAACACCGTCGCCAGCGACCCTATCAGAACCATGACTTCGAACCCGAAGATCGTGTAGGGCACCCAGGCCACGATCGCCTTGCCGCCCACGACGAGCGGCCAGTAGCGCGAGACCCAGACCCAGATCCAGTAGCCGAAGGTGCAGCCGAGGATGCCGCCGATGAGGGTCCAGCGGCGGACATGGCTCTCGGGGCGGGCCAGCACCTCGTCGAATTCGTGGTGCGGCGTCGGCGTGTACACCGTGAGGTCGCCGAAGCGCGCTTTCTTCAGTGCTTCCACCGCGTGCACGGCGGAATCGAGCTCGTGGAAGGCCGCGATGACGCCTGGCATCAGTGGGCCCCTCCGTCCGCGGGTTGGTGCTTGAGACGCGCCGGGATGAGCTCCTTGAACTCGGAGATGGCCATCACCGGCATCTGCTTGATGAACAGCAGGAACCACATGAAGAACCAGCCGAAGCTGCCGAGCAGAATGCCCATGTCGACCCAGGTCGGGCGATAGCCGCCCCACTGCCAGGGCTCGAACTCATGGGAGAGCGTCGGGATGATGATCGTGAACCGCTCGAACCACATGCCGATGTTGATGAAGATCGACAGGATGAACAGCCACGCCGGGTTGCGGCGCAACTTCTGCGAGAACAGCGACATCGGCAGCACGCAGTTGCAGATCAGGATGATCCACTCGGCCCACCACCACTGGCCGAACGTGCGGTTCCACCAGTACTCCTGCTCGAAGCTCGATCCGGCGATCCAGCCCATCTGGAACTCGGTGAGGTACGCGAGTCCCACGACCATCGACACGAAGAGGCACATCTTGGCCGCGGCGTCGAGGTCGTTGAGCGTGATGTAGTGCTCGAGCTTGAAGTACTTGCGCATCGGGATGACGATCGTGAACACCATGCCGAGGCCGGAGTAGATCGCGCCGGCCACGAAGTACGGCGGGAAGATCGTCTCGTGCCAGCCGGGCATGTTGGCCATCGCGAAGTCGAACGACACGACCGAGTGCACGGAGAGCACGAGCGGGGTGGCGAACGCGGCGAGGAACAGGTAGGCCCGCGCGAAGTGGCGCCATTCCTTGTCGGAGTTCCGCCAGCCCAGCGAGAGCGTGGCGAACAGCCGCTTGCGGATGGGATTCTTCTCCCGGTCGCGCATCACGGCGAAATCGGGAACGAGCCCCACGAAGAGGAAGGTCGCCGAGACCGTCAGGTAGGTGAGGATCGCGAACACGTCCCACACCAGCGGGCTCTTCGGGTTCGGCCAGATCAACCGCCAGTTCGGATAGGGCACCAGGTAGAAGAACTTCCAGGGGCGCCCGAGGTGGAGGATCGGAAACAGGCCGGCGGTCATGACGGCGAACACCGTCATCGCTTCGGAGACGCGATAGATGCTGGTGCGGAATCCCGCGCGGAACAGATACAAGATGGCCGAGATCAGCGTGCCGGCGTGGCCGATACCGACCCAGAACACGAAGCTGACGATGTACACGCCCCACATGACCGGCGGCGCGTATCCCGCGACGCCCAGCCCCGCGTAGATCTGGTAGATCCACGACCCGGCGCCGACGAGCAGCGCGAGGATGGCCAGCGTGAGCAGCGCGAACCACCCCAGCGAGGGGCGCATCGTGTCGATGATTTCGTGATCGACCTGCTCGTACGATTTGATGGCCGGGAAGTGCACGTCCGCCGACGCGACGTTGGGGCGAAGCTCCTCTCCCGGCGGGAAGGGCACAGCAGTTGTTGCCATTACCGAGCCCTCCTCAGCTGTTGGACGCCGTGGCCGGCGTCGGGTGATTGACCTTCTTCAAGTAGACCACCGCGGGATAGGTGTTGATTTCCTTGAATACGGTGTACGCCCGCTTGTCCTCGATGAGCTTGTTCACCGACCAGCGCTCGTCGGCGGCGTCACCGAAGGTGATGGCGCGCGACGGACAGCTCGCGGCGCACGCCGTCGTGAACTCGTCGGGAATGAGTTCCCGCTGCTCGAGCTTGGCGCGGTTCTCGGCCTCGCGAATGCGCTGCACGCAGAAGGTGCACTTCTCCATGACGCCCTTGCCGCGCACCGTGACGTCGGGATTGAGCTGCCAGTTGAGCGGCTCGGGGAACGCGTACTGGCGCCGGTCCGGTTCGCCGTATCCGAACCAGTTGAAGTAGCGGACCTTGTACGGGCAGTTGTTGGAGCAGTAGCGCGTGCCCACGCACCGGTTGTAGACCTGGACGTTGAGGCCATCGGGCGAGTGGTACGTGGCGAACACCGGGCACACCGGCTCGCACGGCGCATTGCCGCACTGCTGGCACATCATCGGCACCACGCGCGCTTCCCAGTCCTCGCCGAACTTCGCGTCGGGATCGCCCTCGAAGTAGCGCTCGATGCGGATCCAGTTCATCTCGCGGCCGCGCACGATGTTGTAGCCCGTCTTCTGCACCGCGTACACGCTGGCGTTCTGCCAGTGCGCGCCCACGGTGGGGATGTTGTTCTCCGCGTAGCACGCGGTGACGCACGCCGAGCATCCGGTGCAGCGGGCCAGGTCGACGGTCATCGCCCAGCGGCGCTTGGCCATGCCCAACGGATTCTTCGGATCGTACATGCCGAGGTGCGTGCCCGAGTCGGCGGCCGTCGGCGCGCCGATCTCACCCTGCGCGTCGGCCGCGACCGGCGACCGCAGGCCCGGCAGGTACTCGTGCGAGGCGTCGCCGGGCAGCTGCTCCTCCGGCTTCTCCTCGACCTTTCCACTGAGCAGGTCGGTGATCGAAATCGCCTGGGCGATGCCGCGCCCGTGCTGGCGGGCGGAGCCTTCGGTGGACGGAAGGGTCTCGCTCTCGCCCGTCTTCCGGATGGAGGCCCTGGTGGCCGTCCAGACGAAGCCGCCCGCGGCGTCGGCGGCACCGGGCATGAGATCGAACGGATTCACGCCGACGTCGCGCGCGTAGCGGCCGTAGCCCCACTGGATGGTCTTCTGCGCATCCTGATGCGCGGGATCCCAGAGCGGAACGCTGGTGGACGCCTTGTGTCCCTGCCCGAGCGCGATGGCGATCGTGTCCGGGCGGATGCCGAGGTACAGGTACGCGGGGGCCTTGATCGAACCGGCGCCAGTCTGCACTTCGACGATGTCGCCGCGCTCGATGCCGAGCTTCGTCGCGGTTCCGGGGTGCATCTCGACCCACGAACTCCACACGATCTTCGCGACCGGATCGGGGAGCTCCTGCAGCCACGGCTTGTTGGCCCCGCGGCCGTCGCCGAGCAGCGCGTGCGGATGCGTGACCAGATAGTAGTCGCCCTTGGCGGATTCGAGCGACGGCGCCCTGGCCGCGCCCGGCGCCGCAGGGGGCGCCGACCGCACCGCCATCGTTCCGCTCACGATGCCCTTCGGAAGTCCGGCCGCGAACGCGGCCGGCCCGCCGGCAAAGTGGGCCATCACCCACGAGCGGTAGTCCTTCTGCGGGAAGCGCGCCGCGACCGCCGGATCCTTCTGGGCCAGCGCGAGGAGAACGTCGCCCGCGGCACGCGTGCCGCTGAACACCGGATCCATGGCCGGCTGCTGCAGCGAGAGCGTGCCCTTGACCGGCTGCGCGTCGCCCCAGTTCTCCAGCGCGTGGAGGTCGGGCAGGATGAGGTCGCACAACTCGACCGTCTCGTCGGGCTGCGTGGCGAACGCCACCTTGAACGGCACCTTGGCGAACGCCTCGGCGAAGCCCACCGACTTGGGCATGAAGTACGCCGGGTTCGCGCCGCGCACGATGGCCAGCGGCACCGACCCGCTGCGCATGCGCTCCACCGCGTCGGCCAGCTCCGAGTAGCGGGAGATGCCCTCGAACGCGGTGAGCGGCTGGTCGGGGTGCACCGTCTTGCCGACGTTGCCCGCCGCCTTGTTGATCTCGGCCACCGTCATCGCGACGTCGAGGGCGTTGTCGCTCCGCACGCCCGAGAGCACGAGGCTCGGCTTCGCGGCCGCAAGCTCGCGGGCCAGCGCACCGAGAACGTCGGCGCCGACGCCGCTCGCGGCGGCCGCCTGCGCGATGGTGGTGCCCCCGCGCCCCACGGCGCCGAGCAGCGCCTGCGCAATGGCGAGCTCACTGCCCGGCTTGCACGCGATCCACTGGTCGGCGTTGAGG
The DNA here is from genome assembly GCA_036393095.1 of Gemmatimonadaceae bacterium. Taxonomy (GTDB): domain Bacteria; phylum Gemmatimonadota; class Gemmatimonadetes; order Gemmatimonadales; family Gemmatimonadaceae; genus JAGWRI01. The sequence goes on from DASVWS010000229.1 coordinate 43,883, forward strand.
CCGGTGAGCGACCGGCGTGGGCCGATGTACACGACGCGCGGCGCCGTGGCGAAGTTGGTCCGCGCGTCGGCGAAGTCGAGCTGCTGCGGCACCGACGCGCCCCAGCCTTCGAGGTAGTCGGCGCCGAAGGAGACGACGAGCTGCGCGTCGGCGAAGCTGATCCGCGGCCACGACACGCCGTAGCTGCGGCGGTTGGCTTCGAGCACGGCCTGGTCGGCTTCGAAGTCCACACTCAGGTGGGGCTTCATGCCGAAGGCGCTGAGCCACTGGTCGAGCAGGTCGGGGAAGCTTCCGCTCTCGTGCTGGTTGAGCACCACGGCGTTGCCGGCCGTGTTGCGGCTGCGGACCTCGCCGAGCTGCTGGCTCACCATCGTGAGCGCATCGTTCCAGGCGATCGGCTGCCACCGGCCGTTCTTCTTCACCATCGGCGTGCGCAAGCGGTCCGGGTTGTAGAGCGCCTGCAGCGCCGACTGCCCGCGGGCGCAGATGGCGCCGCGGCTGAGCGGATGGTCGGGATTGCCTTCGAGCTTGATCGTGCGGCCGTCGCGGGTCTCGGCGATCACGCCGCACGCGGCGGCGCACTCGCGGCAGGTCGTGGCGTAGTACGTCGAGACGCCCGGGACCGTCTGGTCCGGCGAGACCAGATAGGGAATGAGCTTCCCGGCATTCTCGGGAGAGCACCCGGCGGCGCCGACGGCCGCGCCGGAGACCCCGAGGATCTTCAGGAAGTCGCGGCGCTTCACGCCGCTCTTCTTCTTCGACTCGTTCACGTGGGGCTCGCTCATATCAATAGTGGCAGACGGAACAGTCGTAGCGCGCATGCTTGCGCAGCGAATCGGGCGTGGCGGTGACGCTCTGGTCGGCGGCCGGCAGCTCGGCGCCGCCGTGCCCGTTCGGCACCATGTCCACCATCTGCTCGCCCTGCTTCGGATCGTATCCATTGACGTGGCAGTTCACGCACCAGCCCATGTTCAGCGACGCGTACTGATAGACCTTGTCCTCCGTCTGGATGGGGCCGTGGCAGGTCTGGCAGGTAACGCCCGCGTTGACGTGGCGCATGTGCGGGAAGTGCACGTACTCGGGCAGCTTGTGGATGCGGATCCACGGAATCGGCTTCGCCGGTTTTCCGGTGAGGCCGGCGTACTCCCACAGCTTCTGGATGCCGACGCTCTTGCGCTTGGGCCCGAGGTCGGTGGCCGGACGGTCGGGACCGATGAGTGTGTGACACCCCATGCACGTGGAGACCGCAGGGAAGCCCGGGTCGGGCGACTTGTTCGCCGTGTAGTGGCAGTAGACGCAGTTGAGGCCGAGCTTTCCGACGTGCACCGAGTGGGGAAAGGCGATCGGTTGCGTGGGCGAACTGTTCTGCGAGGATGACGCGCCGCTGTATGCGGAGAGGATCACGGCGCCGGCGGCCAGAGCGGCGAGCCCTGGAATGGCAGTCCACTTCCTTCGCTTGGTCATCGCGATCTGATGCGGAAGGGTATCACGTTGGGTACGGGCGGCTTGTGAAGCGGGTGAGTGCTTTGTGAACAATTTCACAAGTCTGCGGGCGACGGAAAAATCTCACTGCGACGGCCGGTTCGCGCAAGTATTTCGAGACAATTACTACGAAAACATTCTCCCGTCCGGCCAGCCCCGGAGGCGGCGACGCGCCTCACGCGAACAACCGATCGGGATCGGCGAGCGTCGCCGACGAGAGAGCGTCCGGCAGCAGCGCGAGATTCGCCCGCGGCGTCTGCGTGAGCCGCAGCGGCCAGTGCGTGCCGTACACGAACCGGCCGGCGCCGATCGTCGTGAACAGTTTCGCGAGGTGATCTTCGGGCGGGCCCCAGATCCAGGAGATGTCCCAGACCACGCGCTGCTGCTCCGCCGGCGTCAGCCCCCAGTGCACTTCCTCGATCATCTCGCGCCCGGCGGCGGTGACGACCAGGCGCACCCGCTCCCCTGCCCTGGCCAGTGAGCGGATCGCGGCGGCCGTGAGGTCGCCCGAACGGTCCAGCGGGTGACGCTGCCGCAGATCCTCGAAGCGAACGGTGAGGAGCAGCGCGACGCGGGCCTCGCCGCAGGCCACGGCGAACTCCGCCAGGCGAGCATCGTGCGGCCCCATGTCCCAGATGTTCGGATAGACGCGCACGGCGGGCGCGCCCGCATTCGCCGCGGCGCGCAGGGTGCGCTCCCAATCCGGCCAGTCGGGACGAATCGTGGGCACGGGACGCAGCACCGGCGCGTGCGGCGCCACCGCGGTGTAGAGCTGCGCGTTGCCAGCCGATGGATCCCGGTAGAACGCGCTCGGCAAGTGGCCCACCCACGCGCCCGCCAGCTGCTCGCGTTCCAGCACCCGCACGAGCACGTCGGGATCCGGGTGCGGCACGTAGCGGAACGGGTACGGCCCGATCAGCGCGTTGACGTCGATCATGCCCGCACCGCCTGGGGCGCCGACGCGGCTTCGACACGCGGGAAGCTGCCGCGCGGGAAGATGCGAAGCGCGTTGCCCGCGCGGATGCGGGCGACGTCGGCAGCAGAGAGGCGAATGGCCTCGAAGCCCATCAGTTTCGCGAGCCCCGTCTCCATGGTGATGTCGCAGCCCCAGACGAGGCGTTCCGCTCCCAGGCGCAGGACCGCCTCGTCGAGCATGCCGCGGTCGACGCCGCTCCCCGAGAGGTCGGCGACGATGTTCGGGACCTCGGCGATGGCGGCGAAGGTGTGCATGTAATCGCCGCCGCCGCCGATGTGGGCGAGAATGAACGTGACCGCCGGGTGGCGGCGCGCGAGCTCGGCGAGATCCAGCCCGTCCGAAATCTCCTGCGACGGCCACTCGCGCGTGCGGTGCTGCCAGATATGGTGCAGGATGGGAAGCCCGTGCCGGGCCGCCGCCTCGCACACGGGGTCGAGCAGCGGATCGCTGGCGCGCCGGCTGGCGGCGAGCTTCACGCCGATCGCGCCCCGGGCCACGCAGCGTTCGATCTCTTCCACGGCGTGCGTGGTGTGATTGGGATTCACCGTCGCGTAGGCGCGCACCGTGTCGTGATGGGCGTCGGCGAAATCGAGCATCGCGTCGTTGCCGGCCGTGACGTCGCGCGGCGACGGAAAGTAGATCGGCGACGAGAATCCCCAGCTGCCGAGCACCGACGCCACGTGGTACCAGATGCCGATGCGCGTGCCCGCGCGCAGGCGGGCATCGTTCACGGCCTGCCAGTCGGCGCGGGCGCCGCCCGCGTGCCAGAAGTGCGCGTGCGCATCGATGAGCGGCTGCGCGCCGGCGAGCGGCGTCGCCTGCGGCGCAGCGGTCACGCGCCCTCGCGCAGCTCGACCAGTGCGCGGCTCGCCGCCGCCTCGATGGCGCGCACCGCCTCGTCATCGTGCGCCACGCAGGCGTAGTTGTACGCCCCGCGCTTGAACAGCACCCCGTGCGCCATGGCGCGCTGGAGGAATTCGGATTCCACGGCGGGGTCGCCGAAGCGGAGCAGCCACATGGGGTCGAGCCCTTCGAGCGACACGCCCTCGACGCCGCTGGCCGCGATGGCCGCCGACACGACGCGCCGCATCTCGGCGCCGTTGGCCGCCAGCGCGGCGCAGACCTCCGCCTGCGTGTGCCATTCGATCACGGCGAGCGCGGCGGCGAGCGCCGAGGCTTCGCCGGCGAGGGTGGACGAGATCCAGGTGCGGTTGGCGGCGTCCATGAGGTCCTTGCGCCCGCACACGGCGGTGAGCGGGAATCCGTTGGCGAGCGCCTTGCCGAAGGTGGCGAGGTCGGGCGTCATCCCCGACACCTCCTGGTATCCACCCGGCGCGAGGCGGAATCCGGTCTTCATTTCGTCGAAGATGAGCGCCGCGCCGTTCTGGTCGCAGAGCTCGCGGGCGCGCGCGATCCACGAGTCCGATGGCAGGCGCTCGACGACGGGCTCGAGGATCACCGCGGCCAGCCGGTCGCCCGCCTGCCGCACGGCCTGCTCGAGCGCGGCCACGTCGTCGAACGGGACGCGGAGCACGTCAACGCGCGCGCCGGCGGGCACGCCGGCCGCGTCGGTTGCCCAATCGTGCCAGCCGAGGTACCCCGACGCGACGACCACGTCTCGTCCCGTATACGTCCGCGCGATGCGCACGGCCGCGGAGGTCGCCTCGGCGCCCGATTTGAGAAAGCGCACCCGCTCGGCGCACGGAATGAGGCCGCACAACCGCTCGGCGACCGCGACCTCGAGCGTGCTGTTGAGTCCGGACACGTGTCCGCCGCCGACGGCGTCGAGTACGGCGCGGGTGACGTTGGGCTCCGCGTAGCCGAGCGCGACGGCGCCGAGCGCCATCGTGCAGTCGACGTACGTCTCGCCGTCGGCGGCGACGACGTGGCAGCCCGACGCGTGGATGAAATGCGTGGGCGCGGACGGCGTGTCGGTGCCGTAGAGTCCGGCGGGGCGCTTGCTGCCGGTGGACGCGCCGCCGGAAATGACGTCGGCCGCGCGCGCCGTCCATCCGCGGTCGGGCGCTTCCTCGGGGAGACCGCTGTCGTCCTCGGGGGCCACCGCGTCGTCGTCGGGCGATTCGTCGGGCTCGGCGGCGTCCGGCGCGGCGGGTTCGGCGGCGGCACCGCGATCGAAGAGTCGTTTGAAGACCATGGGAGGGAAGAATGCCGGTGCGCCAACGGGCGTCAAGAGCGCCGCAGGCGGTTGAGATAGTTCACGACCTCGAGGGCCATGGCGCGAACGAGCGAGAGTTCGCGCGCGTCGGGGGCGGCGCGATAGGTGAGCGACCGGACGGTGCGCATGATGTGTTCCGGCACGCGCGTCTTGAAGAATTCGATGGCGTCGAGCGAGCGCTCGACGTCGGCGAAGTACTGCTCGAACTGCTCCGCCGCCGGTGGCGGCGCGGCCTTGCGCGGCGGCGCGACGCGGCGCGTAGCGTCCCGCGCGGCGAGGTGGAGCTCGTAGATCCCCACGAGCACCGCCTGCGCGAGGTTGAGCGACGCGTGCTCCGTGGTGGGGATCATCACCGCCGCGTGCATGCGGTCGAGGATCTCGTTGGGCAGGCCGCTGTCCTCGCGGCCGAACACATAGGCGACGGGGCCGTCGTCCGCCGCTGCCAGCGCCGCCGCCGCTTCCTCGCGCGGCGCGGTGACGGCCCAGCGCGCGGCGCGGCGGCGCGCCGTGAATCCCACGACGCGGACACAGCCGGCCACCGCCGCGTCGAAGTCGTCGAAGTGCTCGATGCGATCGATGAGGTCGCGCGTGCCGTGCGCGATGCCTTCCAGGCGGACCGGGTCGTACGCCACCGGCCGCACGAGGTGCAGCGTGCCGATGCCCATGTTCTTCATGGCGCGCACGGTGGCGGCGATGTTGACCGGATCCTGCGGTTCGTAGAGCACGACCCGCACGCGGTCGAGGCGCGAACCGGTCACGTCACGATCGTGAAGTGCAGCAGGCGGGCCGGATCGTGCCGGTCGCCGCGCAGGTACACGAACTCGCCGTCGGGCCCGCTGAGGATGAGCTGGCCGCGCCGGCGCTCCCGCCCCGGCCCGGTTTCGTTCACGAGCACGTCGAGCGCCACCTCGCTTCCCACCTGCAGCGGCTCGCGCATGGGCAGCTCGACGCGCAGCTCGTAGCCCTCGCGCGTGCGGCGCCACGCGGTGCGGCCGAGCTTGAGGCTGCCCCATCCCTCGATGGGCCGCGCGCGCACGACGCCGGGCCTGGCCGCCGGCTCGGGCACGAGCATCCACGCACCGCCGTTGTCCGCGGTGCGCACGTAGAGCTGCACGCCGTCGCCGTTGATGTCGGCGGGCTCGTTGTCGTACGGGTTGACGGCGCCGGCGGGAACGAAGCGCGGCTCCGGAGTCGCGACCTGCACGTCGACGGTGAGCACTCGGGTGGACGCGGCGATGGCGACGCGCGCCGTGGGGCGCCCGGCCTCTTCCCACCGTTCTTCCGAGCGGCGGTAGGTCGGCTCGCCCAACTGGTACACGGCGTAGCGCATCCGCTCCTCCGGACCGGCGTCGGACCACCAGGCGGCCTGGAGCTTGCCGGGAACGAGCAGCAGCCCGTTGTAGCCGGGCGCCTGCTCCTCAACGGTCACCCGAGGCTCGATTACGGACTCCTCGACGCTCGCCACCTCGGGCTCGGCGCCGGCGGCCCCGGCGTCTTCGACGTCGACGAGCCCGCGAAGCGCGACCTGGCGGAACTGGCCGCGCTCGGTGATCTCCACGTGCCAGCCATCGACGTCGACCGAGTGCACGTGCCGCCCCCCGTCGCGCAGGTTCACGCGCACGGCGTCGGCGTTCCATTCCACGGACTCGACGTCGGGGGACCAGGCCCACACCGTGCAGAGCTCGCCGACCGGCTCGCGCTCCGATTCGATGAGGTGAAATTTCCGCTGCTCGGTGGGCGGCTGCCCCGGAGCGGAGAGCGCGTACCAGGTCGATCGCGACCGGCAGTACGTGAAGCCGCGAATCTCCTCGCCCGTTTTCGGGTCACGCGCCACGAGGTGGACGCGCGCGCCGGCCGCCGCCTTGTACGCGCGCTCCGTGGTCACGAACCGGTCGCCGTCTTCGAACCCGCCCGCGCCCGCGAATCGGGCGCGCGTGGACTTGATCTGGCCGCTCAATTCGGCGGGACAATGCATGGGGAGCATGAACGCGGCGGCGTGTCCGGCGCGCCAGCGGAGCCGGTCGATGAAGTAGTACGGCGTGACGACGAGCGTCCGCTGGACGACGACGTCGGGCCACACGAAGGCCGACGCATTCACCCACGCGAACTCGCCCTGTTCGTCGAACGCCTGCAGCACGCCGTCCACGCGCCATTGCGAGTGGCCGTCGACCATCGGCGCGTTGTGCGCCAACGTGCTGCGATACCAGTGGAGCGAGGGATCGACGTACGATCCGGTGCCGAGGTCGTCGAGCCACCGCGCGGCGCCGGTGGAGAAGAGGACGTTGAGGCGATCGGGGTGGCCGTGCCCGCCGCCCGACTGCCCGTAGTCGAGCGCGACGTACACGCGATCGTGGTCGCGGCGGAACACGGCGATGCCCTGGCCCTGCAGCAGCACGCTGGAGAGGTCGGCGGGCACGCCGGCGGGCAGCTGCTCGCGCGCGAACAGGAGCGATTTCCACCCCAGGTCGGCGCGGGTGAGGCGCACCGCCGGCAGGTTGCGCTCCGCCTCGGCGCTCGACGCGGCGCGTCCGGTGTCGCCCGCGGGCGCGCTCTCGTCGTACAACTTGGCGAGCATGGCGGCGAGGGCCGGCGTGCCGGCACGCGCCAGCCCGAGCTCGCACAGCTCCGCGAAGCGCCACTGCCGCAGCGACGTCGCGTACTGCGCGTCCTTGCGCGCCGGCAGCGTGAGGTCGGGAAGCGCGGTGGCGAAGCTCGCCGCGAAGCCGCGGTCGAACCGCTCGACCGCCGGCGCGGGGAGCGCGAGCCCCGCGCGCTCGGCGACTCGGAGGCCGTACCACAGCCCGCGGTGTGCGAACTGGTGATAGTTCTCGCCCTCGTACCACGTGCCGTCGTCGAGCAGCCCGTCCTCCAGATGCGCGAGGAGCCCCGACGGCCCGAAGACGACCGGCTCCACGGAATGGTCCTGCCCGAGCAGGAGGTGCGCGGCGAGCAGCGCGGCGTTGTTCCACACCTGGCGGTTCGACGCGCCTTCGTCGTACTCGGCGATGAGCGCCGCGCTCGGGGCGATCAGCCGCTCGCGCACGGTCTCGCCGGCGTCCCCGCGGCCGGCGGTCTCCAGCAGGTCGAGCGCGACGCAGAGCTGCAGCAGCCAGATGGACTCGAGGTACGTGCTGAAGAAGGGGCGCGTGGGCCCGAGCACGTTGTCGCGGTTGGGATATTCGAGATACGCGGCGGCGTACTGGCTGAGGATGTCCACGGCGAAATCGGCGTGGCGCGCGTCGCCGCGCACCGCGTACAGCGCCGCGGCGTGCACGGCGCGCTCGGCGAGCCAGAGCTGGTACGGATAGAGCCACCAGCGGTCGTGCCGCTCGCCGCGATGCACCCGTCCGCAGCGGGAACAGCGGTGCTCGTGCGGCGACCAGGGATCGAAGGCGAGCGGCGATCCGTCGCGTTCGCAGTATCCGCCGGCGCGCGAGAGCAGCGCCTTCTGGCGCGGCACGACGAGGTGCGCGGCGAGCGGACGTTCGAGATCGGCGGCGAGCGAATCGGCCAGCGGCGCGAGCGCGCCCGCCGCGACCGGGCGGCGCGCGGCCAGGTAGTCGAGATCGAGGAGGAGTGGCATTACAGGGAATCTCTCGACGCGAGGCGCCACCGCGCCAGCGTCGCCAGCTCCCCGCGCAGGTCCATCGTCACGTTCCGCAGGCGCCGCGTGACGCCCTGCACGCCGCGCGCGTGGTACAGCCAGACGACCGGCTCCTGCCGGCGCAGCTCGCGCTGCACGTCGTGCCAGGCCGCGGCGCGCCCGGCCGCCGTGTGCGCGTCGGTGGCGCGCGCGAACGCCGCGTCGAGCGCCGGTTCATGGAAGTCGGCATAGTCGAGCGCGCCGCCCGCCTGCCGGCTCTCGAACATCGCACGCAGGTACGAGAGCGACAGGTCGCCGGAGACGCCCGTGACGAGCGCGTCGAACCGCTTGGGGCGCGCGCGCGCTTCGGTGAGAAACGCGCCCAGCTCCATCCGGCGAATGCGCATCGTGATGCCCACGGCCGCGAGGTCCGCCTGCACGAGCTGCTCCAGCGCGTCGTCGGCGGCGCCGACGGTAAGCAGTTCGAATTCCAACGGGCGCTCGCCGCGGCGGCGACGGCCGTCGGCGCCGCGCGTCCACCCCGCCGCATCGAGCAGCGAATCGGCGCGCGCGGGGTCGAAGACGGGAGGCGTGGTGTCGGCATCGGGCACTTCGGGCGCCACGGGGCCGCCCGCCGGCGTGCCGAATCCCGCCAGCGCCACGCGCACCAGCCGCTCGCGATCGATCGCGAGCGAGACGGCGTGGCGCACCCGCACGTCGTCGAACGGCGGGCGGTGCGTGTTGAGCACGATGCCGGTCTCGAAGAGAATCGGATAGTCGACGAGCCGGAGCGTGGGATCGCGCCGCACCAGCGCGGCCATCGAGGGCGAAACGCCCGCCACGTCGAGCTCGCCGCTGGCGAGCCCCGCGAACTTGGTGGTGGCCTCGTCGACGACGGCGATGACGAGCCCGCGCAGCGCGGGGGGGCCGCCGAGGGCGGCGGGGAAGTCGTCGTTGCGGGCGAACACCCACCGCTGGTTCGGCACGCGCTCCACGAACCGGAAGGGCCCGTTGCCGACGGGCGCGTCGTTGAACGCCGCGCGGCGCATCGCACTTCTGGGAACGGCGCGCAGCAGGTGCTCGGGGAGAATGGGCAGCTCACAGAAAACGAGCGGGAAGGCCGGCGGCGGGCGGACGAAGCGCACGACCGCCGTGGAATCGTCGACGGCGACCGCCGTGTCGACGCCGGCGAGATCGCCGGCGCGCGGATAGCCGGTGGCGGGGTCGCGCGCCGCGAGAATCGTGAACGCGACGTCGCGCGCCGTGGTCGGCCGGCCGTCGTCCCAGCGCAGCGCGGTGACGAGGTGGAAGCGCAGCTCGCGGTGGTCGCCGCTCCACTCCCATGACCGCGCCGCGTACGGAATGGGCGCCAGCGTGGAGTCGTAGCGCGCGAGCGTGGTGAAGAGCGCGTAGCGCTGCACCTGCCGGGAGAGCGGGTGGATGGTGACCAGCGGGTTGGCCGATTCCAGGTCGGTGCCGGAGGCGTAGACCGCGACGCCGGGCGAGCGCGGGGGCGCTCCACAGCCGATGACGAGGAACGCGCCGGCGATTGACGCGCGCCGAACCCCAGACATTATCAACGCGTGTCCGCCCTCCCCGTGGCGCGTCGTGTGCGCGACGCCGTCGTTCTCTTCTGGCTCGTCGTGAGCTTCACGTTCGTGCTCGTCCGGCTGGCGCCGGGCGATCCGGCGACGATGCTGGTGCCGCCCGATGCGTCGCCCGCCGCGGCGGCGCGGCTGCGGCACGAATTCGGGCTCGACGCCTCGTACCCGGTGCAATATGCACGCTGGCTGGGAGACGCGCTCACGGGAAATCTCGGCGAGAGCTTCGCGACCCACGAGCCGGTGACGCGCGTGCTGGCGCGGGCGGCGCCGATCTCCTTCGGGCTCGGCCTGGCCTCGCTCGCGCTCACCTTCCTCGTCGGCGTGCCGATTGGCGTCCTGCAGGGCGCGCGGCGCGGCACCGGGTGGGATCGCACGCTGACCGTCGTCACGACCACCGTGTTCGCGATGCCGTCGTTCTGGCTCGCGCTGGCGCTGGTCGCCCTGTTCACGTACGGCGCGAGCATGCTGGGGCTCCCCGCCTGGCTCCGGCTGCCGGCGTTCGGCGTGCACACGCCCGGCGCGGCGCTCTCGGGGTGGGACGCGCTCCGCGACGTGATGCGCCACGCCGTGCTCCCGGTGACGATCCTCGCGGCGGTCGGCGCAGCGGGCATCGCGCGCTACACGCGCAGCAGCGTGGCCGACGTCGCCCGCCTGGATTTCGTGCGCACGGCGCGCGCCAAGGGCGTGACGCCGGCGCGCGTGTACCTGCGCCACGTGCTCGCCAACGTGCTGCCGCCGCTGGTCGTGCTGGCGGCGCTGTCGCTCCCCGGACTCGTGGCCGGCTCCGTGTTCGTGGAAGCGGTATTCGCGTGGCCGGGGATGGGGCGCGCGATGCTCAACGCAATCGCCGCGCGCGACTATCCGGTGGTCATGGCGTGCACGATGCTCTACGCGGGCGCGGTGATCGCGGCCAACCTGGTCGCCGACCTCGTGCTCCCGCTGCTCGATCCGCGGCGGTCCGCGTCATGACGAACCCAAAACGAATCGGCGCCACGCGCCGCGATCCGCTGGTCGTCGGAGCGCTGGCGCTGCTCGCCGCCATGGCGGCCGGGGTGATCGTCGTGCCGCTCCTGGCGCGGCAGAATCCGCTGGCCATCGGCGACGTACTGGCGCTGCGCTACCTGCCCCCGCTCGCGCGCGATCCCTCGGGCGCGCTGCACCTGCTCGGCACCGACCGGTTCGGCCGCGACCTATTCGTGCGGATGATGCTGGCCGGCCGCATCTCGCTCATGGTCGGCGTCGTGGGATCGGTAGCCGCGGCGGCGCTCGGCACGGCGGTGGGAGCGGTCGCGGCGTGGAGCGGCGGAGTCGTGGACCGCGCGCTCATGGCCGCCACCGACGCCATGCTGTCGATCCCGCGGCTGGTGCTGCTGCTCGTCTGCGCAGCGCTGTGGCGGCCGGGGCTGGGCACGGTGGTCGTCGTGCTCATCGCCACCGGGTGGATGGGCGTGGCGCGGATGGTGCGCGCCGAAGTGCTTGGCGTGCGCGCGCAGCCCTACGTGGACGCGGCCGTCGCGCTCGGCGCCCGGAGCAGCCGCGTGCTCTGGCGGCACGCCGTGCCGAACGCGCTCGGGCCCGCGATCGTGGCCACGGCCCTCGGTGTCGGGAACGCAATCCTGCTCGAGAGCGGGCTTTCGTTTCTGGGGCTCGGCGTCCAGCCGCCGTCGCCGAGCTGGGGCAACATGATCGCCGGCGGGCGAGACGCCATCGTCACTGCGCCGTGGATCGCGCTCGCGCCGGGGGTCGCGCTGATCCTGACCGTGCTCGCGTGCACGCTGCTTGGCGACTGGTTGCGCGACCGGCTGTCGGGGGAAGCGGCGGGGCTGCTGGGGGACCGGGCGTAGCGGCGCGGGCTACTCCGGGTCCGCGTTTCGCGCGCGATGACGGGCCTGCCAATCGAGATTCGCGACCGCGTCGCGCACCAGTTCGTCGGGATACTCCATGAAGCGCAGCAGGGCGATGGCGTTTCGCGTGGACGACGGCCCGGGCTGGAGCCGGTAATCGAAGGTGAGCTCGTCGTTGGTCACCTGTTCGCGGAAGTGGTACGCGGCATAGGCACCGCCGAGCAGGTCGAGCACTTCCAGATCGTGCGTCGCGACGACCACGAGGTCGAGCCCCTGGACGAGATGACGGAGCACGGCGTACGCGGCGGCGACACGCTCCGTCGTATTCGTGCCGCGAAAGGTCTCGTCGAGCAGGAAGAGGTGCTGGGTTCCGTCGTCCTTGGCACGGATGAGGGCCCGCACCGACTCGACCTCCGCCAGGTAGTAGCTCTTCCCTTCCACGACGCTGTCGGCGCGTCCGATGGACGAGCGCACGGTGAGGCGGGGCGACCGCCAGCGGTCGGCGCACGCCGTGAACAGCGTCTGCGCGAGCACGGCGCTCACGCCGAGGGCGCGCACGAACGTCGTCTTGCCGGCCATGTTCGACCCGGTGACGAGCACGCCCGTGCCGTCGACCGCGAGATCGTTCGGCACGGGGTCGGCGACGAGCGGATGGACGAGCCCGGCCACGTCCAGGGACTTCTGCGGCGCCGTGAACTCGGGCGCGCACCAATGGGGGAGCGTCGCGCGCCACGCGGCCAGCGACTGGGCGGCGTCCAGCCAGCCGATCGCGTCGAACATCGCCCGCAGGCGCGCGCGTTCCGCGCGCACCGCTTCCACACTGAACAGGTACGCGTTCACGTCGAGCAGGAAGAACAGGTTCACGTATTCGGCCAGGCTGGCGACGTACTCGTTTGCGGATCCGCCCTGCGAACTCGCCTCGAGCAGCAGCCACGACGCACTCCGCTTGAGCCCGTGAAGGCGGCGCGCGCCGTCGCGGAGCACCTCCTGCGGCTCGGCGGACAAGCCTTCGGCGACGGCGGCGACGCGCTCGGCGGCATTCAGGAAGGCCCGGATCTGCCGGATTGCCGGGAGGTACCGCTTGACGACCGGCTTGTATGCCGCCTGCGCCGCGAGATTGAGCACCGCGAGACCGACGAGATACGCACCGGCCACAGGCCAGAACGGCGCGGCGATAGCGCAGCCGGCCGCGGCCGCCGTCAGCGTCGGAAACGTCCACCAGAACACCGGCCGTGCGGGCAGCTCCGCGAACAGCAACTGGACGAAGTAGCCGGCATCCGGTCCGGCCAGCGGCGCGAGCGCCTGGCGGAGTGCTTCCGCCACCGCAGGGCACGCGGCCATCGTCTTCGCGGCAGCGTCGAGACGGCGAAGCGCGTCGGTGGCGGCGCCCGGGCTCCGCATCAGGTGGTAGAGATACTGCCGTCCCGGCTCGCTCGCCGTGTGATCGAGCGAGCGGAACACCTCGTCGAGATCGAGGTCGGACCAGGTGCGATCGTCCACTCGAGGAGTGCGTTCCGCGGCCGGAAGTTGCGCGTCATACGCGGACGCGACGCTCAGATCGGCGGCTCTCTCGCGGCGGGGCGACTGCCCCCGCCTGCGGAGCCGGCGGGCTACGGCAATCTGCAGGATCAGCCGCGGAACGAGCACACCGGCCGCGATGACCACGAACACGAGCAGAATGTAGTGGGCCGACAGAACGTGCGTCACGCGCCACCCTTTCCCAGCGCAACGAGCACGGTCACGACCGCCCGCGGTCCGGCCTCGAAGTCCACCGCGTCGCCGTGCACGGCCAGCTCCTCGCCGGGCGTCTCGTCCAGCCGCGCGAGGCGCGCCTCGCGAATGCCGCCGCCCACCACCCACCGCCCCCGCACCGCACGGTCGAGCAGGTTCACACACCGGAGCACGAGCCACGCGCCATCCTCGCTCTCCTTGACCGCCGAGAAGGCGAGGCCGCGCCCCTGCAGCTCCAACAGCGGCAACGACGCGGGCGCGGCGATGACCGACCGCAGCGTCTCACCCGTGACCGGCAGAAGCAAGTCGTCCGCTTCACGCTCCGCCAGCTCCACCGTCTCGTCCGTCCTCGGCCCGTGCAGCAGCACGCCGAGTTCGGCGGCGAAGGGGCCGCGGCATTGCGCCTCGGGCGTCGGCGACGGCCAGCCGGCGTGTCCCGGACGTTCGGGCAGGTCGTTGCGCGACAGCTCGCCCACCGCGCGCACGAGCGTCACGTGCACGACGCCATCGGCATCGGCCTCGTACTCCGCGAGCCCGTCGGAGAACACCGTCACTCCCCGCGCCGCGTCGGACACGGTGACGTAGCGATGCAGCGGCGCCGTCGGGAGCGCTGCCTCCATGGCCGCGTCCTCCGCGGGGATGACGAGCGGCGCGCGTTCGACCGGCCCGAACGCAGCATCCGCGTGCACGACGGGCGATGCGATGCCGGTGCGGATGCACAGCCGAAGCCGGTGGTCGTCTGCCGAGTTCTCACCGGCGATCGCGATCCGCAGCCGGCGTGCGTCCGCGTCGAGCGACAGGGCGACGCGCAGATCGGCGCGCTGCCCGCGCCGCACCGCCACGCGCCACCGCGTCTCGATCGTCCCGCGCAGCGGACCACGATGAATCACGCGCGCGCCGAGGAAGCGCGCGGATCGTCCGGCGCCGCGCGGCGACGGCGTGTAGAGATCCCCGGCGTCGTCCTGATCCTCGAACTGCAGGAGGCCGGCGACGGCATGGCCGCTCTCCTCGTCGCGAAGCGTGACGACGCCGTCCGGCGCCACACCGAGGCTCAGGTGTCCGTTCGCCATGGAGCGTCCGGTCACGCGGACGGGATTCGGAACCTTCATCCGCCGGCGCGCTCCCCACTCGACAGGCAGCGCCTGGAGTCCGAACCCGGCCACATCGGGCAGCCACACGGCCGCGTCGACGTACTCCACGAGGTCGTCGTCCGGGTAGGCGCGCGGCGACTCGGTGCGCTCGTGCGCCGTGCGCCGTGCGAGCACCTGCACCGCGCCCGCACCGGTGGCGCGCGGATGGAGCTGCGCCGGCGCCGCTTCGGGCGACGCGGCGGCGGCGCCCGAGCCCGGCCCGACCCGCACGTCGGCCACGAATCGCGAGAAGCGCACGACCGCGACGCCGCCGCGCGAACGCGGCGCGGGATTGCGGACGATGAGATGCGGGTGCCAGGCGTCGCGCGCCGATCGAGCCCGCTCGGCGTCATGTCCGAGCAATGCCGCGAGCGCATCGTCGCGAATCCCCTGCCCCTGTGCTTCGACGTCGTCGAGCCGGGCGTCGAACGCCCGCGCCACGTCGTCGACGGAGCACCCGCACAGCGTGTCGTGCGGGTGCGCGAGCAGGAGCGTGCGCCACGCCGCGTCGAGCAGGCCGCGGCCCGAACGACCCGTGCGCCGCGCGGCGAGCGCCATCCACGGTTCCGCCTCGCGCAGGAGCAGCCGCTCGGCGCGCGCGTTCCGCCGCTTCTGGGGAGCGCGGGTCGCCAGCGTGCCCGCGAGGGTCCACGTGTACCCATACGAGTCGCGCAGCTCGCCGGCGACGGACGGCAACTGCGCGGAGGGCGCAGCCACCATCGCCGCCGCGACGAAATCGCAAAGCGAGCTTCGCCGCACGGCCACCGGCCGGGCCGCGGCGGCGAGCGCCGCGACCGCCTCGCCGAGGTTTCGCTGGCGCGCGTGATGGTCGGCGCCGTTGGGCACGAGTGCGACATCCAGCCGCGCGCGCGGCACGAGCTGCTCGCGCATCGCACCCCAGCGGGCGGTGGCTGCACTGGAATCCGCCGGCAGGTTCGCGCCGAGCTCGTACCCACTGGGCGGCAGGTGATAGAGCAGCACGCGGTCGCCGGAGGACGCAGACCACCAGGCCGCGTCGCCCGCCGGCCAGCGGCGGCCGCCGTATCCGCGCCAGACGATTACGGCCTCGAAGCCGAAGCCGCGCGCGAGCGCCGGCAGCGCGGCCGGGTGTCCGAAGCTGTCCG
>DASVWS010000230.1:0-14986 GCA_036393095.1 Gemmatimonadaceae bacterium
TCGCAATTCCCGCACGATTGGCCGCGGAGCGCGAACAGCGCCACCGACCGCTCCCGCTGCTGGATCCGGTCGTAGCGCGTCAGCAGGCTGCGCGACACCTTGCGCGCCTTCTCACCGCGCGTGGCCCTGGCAGCGGTGAGCCGGTCCTCGATCGCCCGCCGGTCGGCGTCGAGCGATGCCCGCGCCTCCGCCTGCGCACCGCGCGTCGCTTCCACCTCGGCTTCGCGCTCCGCGATGTAGTTGCGCAGGTCGTTGATGCGCGAGTTGATGCTCGCCATCTCGCGCTCGTCGTCGGCCAGCATCCGCCGCGCCTGTTCCGTCTGCGCCACGGCCGCCGCCGCTTCGCGCGGCGAGGTGACCGTGTTCAGCACCTCCTCGTGCCGCCGGAGCAGGTCGCGGTGCTGGTCGATGCGGAACTGCACATCGCGCTGCCGCTTCGTCTCGACGTCGAGGCTGCTGTTCGCCTCGGCGAGCGCCTCCTCGGCGCGCCTGGTCTCCGCCTCGAGCGCCGCCAAGCGCGGCGCCAGCGCCGCCATCTGATCTTCGAGCTCGAATATCACTGCATCGTCCTGCTGGACCTCCAGCAGGATCACCACGTCCTGGTGCACGATCCCGTCTCCCCGGTCATGGGCGTGAACGATCGAACGACTTCCAGCCGCGCCCGCCCAGTGAGCGCCACTCGTCCGTCAGCACCTTCTTCCGAACCATCAACTCGTCCTGCTCCGCGCCGCTCGCCAGCGGGAGTTGCCGGTCGATCTCCGCCATCTCCAGCTGCAGCCGCTCCCGCTCGAGAGCGGCCAGGCAGTCCTGCACCGTGCGCGCGGCAGATTCCAGCCCGCCGTCGTCCGCGAGCAGCACTTGCAGCACGGCGTTCGCTTCTTCGTCGAGCTCCGCCGCGAGCGCTTCCAGCTCGCGCTCCGGCCCGGCGGCCGCCAGCCGCGCGTAGATCGCGCTGAGCGACGGCTCCCCGAACTCCCCCGGCCCCACGCGCTCGGCCACGACTTCAACATACGCCGGTTGGTGCAACATCACACGCACCAGTTCCCATTCAGTGCTAACCCGTGGCGAGCGGCGCTGGTCACGGCGCCGCGGCCGCGGGGCCCGCTCCTCCTCCGGCGCCTGCTCGAAATACTCGGGCGGCGGCGGCTCCGGCGCACGCGCGCGCACGGGTTCCGGCCCGTGGCCGATCTCGCGCTCGAGCAACTCACGCCCGATGCCCGACGCCTCGGCGGTCCGCGCGACGTACAGATCGCGCATCAGGGGATCCGACACCGCCCGCAGCGTGGGCAGCAGCTTGTCGATCGCCTGGCGCTTGCGCCGCAGGTCGCCGAACGCGCCGTGCCGTTCCAGCAGCTGGATCTTCCGCTCGAAAACGTCGATCGCCTGCGCGATGTGTTCCTCCAGCCGCTCCCGTCCGTGGGCGCGCACGAAGCTGTCCGGATCCTCACCGTCGGGCAGGGTCACCACCTGAACGGACATGCCCAGCCGCAGCAGTTCGTCGCCGGCGCGGAACGTCGCCTTGAGTCCGGCCGGATCGCTGTCGTACAGCAGATACACGTTCTTCGTGTAGCGCCGCAGCAGCTCCGCCTGCGGCTCCGTGAGCGCTGTGCCGAGCGGTGCGACGACCTCGTCGACGCCAGCCATCATCAGCCGCACGCAGTCGAAGTATCCCTCCACCAGGATCGCCCGATCCGCCCGGCGAATGGCGTTCTTCGCCCACGACAGGCCGTACAGCGTGCGCCCCTTCACGAACGTCGGCGACTCGGAGGAGTTGAGATACTTCGGCTCGCCCGGCCCGAGCAGCCGGCCGCCGAACGCAATCACGTGGCCCTGCACGTCGTGAATCGGGAAGATGAGCCGGTTCCGGAATCGCGGGCGCGGCTCCTCGACGTCCTCCCGCTTCACGAGCAGTCCCGCCTCGAGCTGGCGCTCGTCGTCGAAGCCGAGGGTCTGCAGGTGCGCGCGCATCAGCCCGATCTCGCGCGGCGCGAACCCGAGGCCAAATCGTTCGGCATCCTCGCGGCCCACCTCCCGCTGCGCGAGATAGTCGCGCGCCGGCGCTCCCGCCTCCCCCTCCCAGAGCATGCGGGTGAAGTACTCCGCGGCCGCGGCATTGACCTCCCACAGCGGCTCGCGCGGATCGGGCCCCTCGCGCTTGCGCGCGACTTCCCGGACCTCGATGCCCGACTTCTGCCCCACGTACTTCACGGCGTCCACGAAATCGAGGCCGAGGCGCTTCTGCACGAAGGTGAACACGCTGCCCTTCTCGCCGCACGACCAGCACCGGTATCCACCGCCCGGCGTGACCGAGAAGTTGGGATGCGTGCCCTGGTGGAAGGGACACGGACCGCGCCAGGTGCGACCCACCCGCTTGAGTTTCACGTGCTCGCCGATGATCGCGACGATGTCCGCCGCGTCGGCCACCCGTTCCACCACGTCGTCGGGAATCACGCCAGCTCCGCCACCGTCACGCCCGCGCCCCCTTCGTTCCAGGCGCCGAGGCGGAAGTTCGTCACGCGGGAATCCTTCTTCAGCATCTCGGCCACACGGTCGCGCAGGGCCCCCGTGCCCTTGCCGTGGATGATGCGCAGCACGCGCAGATCGGCCCGCACGGCCGAATCGATCGCATGCATCACCAGGCTCTCCACTTCATCCGCTCGCAGGCCACGGAGATCAATCTCGCTCGGAACGTGCGCCTCCGGCAGGTCACCGCGCCACGCCACGCCTGTTTCCTCCGGGCGCGGCTCCGGCATCGGCGTGAGCGTCTCCAGGGGCACGGAGAGTTTGAGCGACCCGACGGCGACCACGGCCTCCGATCCCCGCAAGTCCACGATGCGGCCGGGTTTGCCGCCGAGCGTTCCGACCGCCACGCGCGCGCCGGGCTCCAGCACGCCGCCCCCCGCCGCCGGCGATTCGGCCTCCGGCAGCGGGCGCCCCGCCTCCGCGTCCAGCGCGTCGAGCGCCTCGGCCTGGCGCGCCGCCAGCTGCTCGGCGCGCCGCCGGGCCTCGCGTCCCACGCTGTCGACGGCCTCGGCTCCCGCCGACTTGAGCTCGCGAATCGTGCGCTCGATGTCGTGGCGGGCGTCGAGCAGGTACCGGCGGGCCTGCTGCCGCGCCGTGCGTTCCAACTCGCGTTCGCGCTCGCGGACGGCGCGCTCCCGGCGCGCCGCCTCGCTCAGGCGCCGGCGGCCGTCGTCGAGCACCGCATCCAGCTCCGCCTCGCGCGTCGTCAGTTCGCGTTCGCGCGTCTCCAGGCGCTCCAGCAGATCGCGCGTGTCGCGCTCGTTCTGCGGAATGCGCTCTTCGGCGCGCGCCACGATCGCCTCCGGCATCGCCAGACGGCGCGCGATGCTGATGCCGTACGACCGCCCCGGGATTCCCTTCACCAATCGATAGGTGGGGGCGAGCGCCACCGCGTCGAATTGCAGCGAGGCATTCACGACCCCGGGCTGCTGGCTCGCCAGTTCCTTGAGCGTTCCGAGGTGCGTAGTGGCAACGGTCATCGTGCGCCGCTGCGTGAGCGACTCGAGAATCGCCCAGCCCAGCGCCGCGCCCTCCTGCGGATCGGTGCCCGATCCGAGCTCGTCGATCAGGACGAGCGAATCGGCCGTGGCGCCCTGAACGATCTCGGCCAGGTTCTTCAGATGCGCGCTGAAGGTGGACAGGCTCGCCTCGATCGACTGTTCGTCTCCCACGTCGGCGAAGAGATCGTCCACCACGGCCACGCGCGAGGCGGGCCCCACCGGGGCCGGGATCCCCGACTGCACGAGCGCCGAGATCAGGCCGATGGCCTTGAGGAGTACCGTCTTGCCGCCGGTATTCGGCCCGGAGACGAGCAGGGTGTGCTCGCCGGGGTGCATGGCGAGATCGAACGGCACGACGGGAATCCCCTGGGCCACGAGCAGGGGATGCCGCCCGCGCACGATGTCGAACCCTTCGCCGGGTTCGGCCAGCGTCCCGCTCGCGCACTCGAAGTCGTCGGCGAACCGCGCGCGCGCGTACAGGCTGTCCAGCTCGGCGAGCGCGTCGAGCGACTCGAGCATGGGCTCGCGCAACGGGCGCACGCGTTCGGTCAATTCTGCGAGGATGCGCTCGATCTCCTCGTGCTCGGCGGCTTCCAGCTCGCGCAGCCGATTGCCGAATTCCACGGCCGCCGGCGGTTCGATGAACAGCGTGCCCCCGCTCGCCGACGCATCGTGCACGATGCCCCCGACGGCGCCGCGCCCCTCGCGGCGCACCGGAATCACGTACCGGCCGTTGCGTACGGTGATGGAGAGGTCCACGGGCCGGTGGTGCGCCGCGAGGCCGGCCATGACGCGTTCCAGTATGCGCACCAGCTCGCCTTCGGACGACCGCATCTCGCGGCGCAGCCGCTTGAGTTCGGCCGACGCGTCGTCACGCACCTGGCCGTCGTCGTCGAACGTGCGCTCGATCGCGTCCTCGATCATGCGTTGCGACACGAGGCGGTGTACGAAGGGTTCGAGCACGGCGCGTGCTACCGCCGGGCGCTTCTCGTCGCGCAGCGCCTCGCGGGTAAGGCGGGCCGAGCGGAGCAGCTGGCCCCCCATCCGGAGTTCCTCGGCGCTCCACCGGCTGCCGGTGACGCGCAGCCGCCCGAGCGGGGCGACGACGTCGGGCACCGGTTCCGGATGCCAGGGATGCTCGCCCTCGCGCATCGCACGCATCGCCGCCACACGCGCGTGCTCGGCGTCCAGCCAGGCGCGGTCGGTGCGGGGACCGAGCGCCCGGACGCTCGCCGCGCCGAGCGCCGATCCTGCGCGCCCGGCCACGAGGTCGAGTACGCGCGGGAATTCCAGGACGGCCAGCGCGTGAACGTTCACGGATCGGTTACCGGGTGGGGACGCAAAACCCGAACGGGCGGGGAGAGTCGCCCATTCGGGTTGTGAGATGCGCACTGACGTCCACCGTCACTCCTTGCGGGCCAGTTCCTCACGCACGATGGCGTTGATGGTGCCGCCCTCGGCCCTGCCCTTGAACTGCGGCATGACCTTGCCCATCACGGCGCCGACGTTTGCGGCGCCGGCGGCCACGGCCGCACGCACCGCGGCCCGAATCTCTTCGGGATTCACCGCCGCCGGCAGGTAGGTTTCGAGCCGGGCCACCTCGGCCCGCTCCTTGTCCGCGAGCTCTTCCCGCTTGGCGGTGACGTACATCTCCACCGACTCGCGGCGCTTCTTGATGCCGCGCCGGAGCACGTCGATGACGTCCTCATCGGTGAGGTCGCGGCGCAACTCGATGGCGCGGTTCTTCACGTCGGCGAGGATCGTGCCGAGCAGCAGCGTACCCGGCTTGTCCTGCGCCTTGCGCGACGCGTTGAGATCGGCCTGCAGCCGTGCCATCAGATCGGACATTTACGAGGACCGGGTCCGGCGGTTCTTGCGAATCGCCGCGTTCATCTTGCGTTTGCGACGCTCGCTCGGCTTCTCGTAGTGACGATGCTTGCGCAGGTCCGACAGGATGCCCGCCTTCTCGCATTTCTTCTTGAATCGCTTGAGCGCGCGCTCGAAGTTTTCATCGTCGTGGATGATGACTTCCGACAAAAGTGCTCTCCCCCCTTCGTGGCGTTTGCGGCGCCGGATAAGTGTGCGTAGCCCTTTAGTTTAGCGTGAAATGGGCCGCGAAGTCAATGCACGGCGGGAAACCTGACGCACGCCGTGCGCCCGACCCGGTGGCCCCCGCCAGTTGCGTTGTCCGACGTTGGCCCCGCTGCTATACTCGCGCATGGCCACGCCTTCCCTCCCTGGCGATCCGGTCTTTGTCGCGTTCCAGGCGACCCTCGCCGGCCGCTATTCCATCGACCATGAACTCGGCCGCGGCGGGATGGGGATCGTCTACCTCGCGCGCGAGGTTCATCTCGACCGGCCGGTTGCAATCAAGCTCCTGCCCCCCGACCGGGCGCGCGATCCAGAACTCCGCAACCGGTTTGTGCGCGAGGCGCGGCTCGCGGCAAAGCTGTCGCACCCGAACATCATTCCGATTCACGCAGTGGACGAGGCCGGCGACTTCGTGTACTACGTGATGGCGTACGTCGAGGGTGAAACGCTGTCGCAACGCGTGCAATCGCGCGGCCCGCTGCCGAACGCCGAGGGCATCCGGGTGCTCCGCGACGTGGCGTTCGCGCTTGGGCACGCCCACGCCCAGGGGCTGATTCATCGCGACGTGAAGCCGGACAATATCCTGATCGAAGCCGGCACGGGACGCGTGCTCGTCACCGATTTCGGCATCGCGGAGCTGGTCGCCGACTCTACTGATTCGCGAGTGGCGGGCACCCCGGAGTTCATGAGCCCCGAGCAGGCCCTGGGTCGCGACGTCGACGGGCGCAGCGATCTCTACTCTCTGGGCGCGACGGCCTTTTACGCTCTCACGGGCCGTCTTCCCTTCGAGGGCGGCTCCCCCACCGAGATCGTCGCCCGGCAGGTCACCGAACCCGCTCCCGGGCTCTCGTCGATGGGCACGCCCGTGTCGCGAAAGGTGGCCGCGCTCATCGATCGCTGCCTGGCGAAGGATCCGGCGCAGCGCCCCCAGAGCGCCCAGGCGCTCGCCGAGCAGTTCGCCGTGGCCATCGAGCAGCGACGCGAAATCCCCATCGCCCTGCGGGTGTTCGCCAAGCATCAGGCACGCATGGACGGGAGCGGGAGCATGCTGGCTCCCATCGGCGCGCTCATCCTCACCACCACGGTGGGCCGGGCCCTGGGCGCCGGCGCGGCCATCACGACGTTCGGCGCCCTGATGGTCGGCCTGCCCGCCGCGTACTTCGTGTACGTGGCGCGCGGACTGCTGATGCGCGGATTCACGCACGCCGATGTGATGCCGGCGTTCCGCGCCGAGGCCGAGATCGGGCGCGAGGAGCATGCGCTGGACCGGTGGCGGGGGCCGTCGCCACATGAGCGCTATCTAATACCGGCCTCGATTGTCGGCCTGGCCTCGACCGTCGCCGCGTCGGTCGCGACCATCGTGCTCTCCGACCAGCGACTGGGCGCGCTCCGCTGGATGATGGGTGTGCTGCCGGCCTGGACCGTCATGTCCGGAGCAGTCGCCGCCGGGGCGGCGGTGGCCAAGCTGCATCTCGTGAATCGTCGCGCCGACGTCGATTCGGAGTTCTGGCTCAAGGTCTGGGGCGGCCGCATCGGCAAGCTCGCCTTCAGCGTCGCCAAGCGGATGCTTCGCGGCAAGCGCGTGGCGACAGTCATGACCCATCGCGCCACCGAGATGGCGCTCGGGCTTGCGGCCGAGAATCTGTTCGAAACGCTGCCCAGAGAAACGCGCGAGTCGCTGCGCGACCTGCCCCCGATTCTGCATCGCTTGCAGGAAGACGCCCAGCGGCTCCGCTCGCAGTACAGTGACTTACAGGATGCCCTGTCCGCGGCGCCGGACGGCGGCACCTCCGACTCCTACGCTGCGGTGCGCGACACGCGCGACGCGGTCCAGCGCCAGCTCACCGAAGCGGTAACGGCGCTCGAAACCATCCGCCTCAACCTCCTCCGCCTGCACGCGGGCTCCGTCACCGTAGAAGGATTTACCACGCACCTGCACCTGGCCGCCGAGATGTCCGCCGAGGTGGAACGGCTGCTCGCCGCGCACGAGGAAATCGACGCCCACCTGCAGTTCCCGCGCGAAATCGCCAGCACGCCCGTCTAGCGCGCCCTCACCCCGGCGGCCACCCCAGCGACCGCCCGCCCAGCAGATGCAGGTGCAGGTGGAACACCGTCTGCCCGCCGTCGGCGTTCGTGTTCACCACCACGCGGTAGCCGCGCTGGGCGATGCCCTCCCGCTCCGCGATCTCGGTGGCCAGCTCCGCCATCTTCCCGACCATCGTGAAATCACCGATGTCGTTGAGCGACTCCACGTGCGCCTTGGGAATGATCAGGATGTGCACCGGCGCCTGCGGGTGGACGTCGCGGAACGCCATGAACTGCTCGCTCTCCGTCACGACCGTGGACGGGATCTCATGTCGCGCGATACGGCAGAACAGACAGTTGTCGGACACCTCGCCTCCCGAGCCGCTCACCGGCCCTGACTTGCACGGACGATCGCGACCGCCGCGATCCCCGCGGTTTCGAATCGCAACGTAGTAGCGCCCATCGACGCCGCGCGCCAGCCATCGGACAGCAGCCGCGCCAGCTCGTCCGCCTCCAGCCCCCCTTCCGGACCAACGGCGACGGCCACTCCATGAAACGGCGCGAACGACGTCATGCCAGCGCCGCCGGGATCGAGCACCAGCCGCGCGCTCACGCCGTGGCACGCCGTCATGGCGCCCTCGAGATCGCCCTCGTCGTGCACGACGGGAAGCCACGCCCCCCCCGATTGCTCGAGCGCTCCGACCATGCGAGCCCGCACCCTGCGCGCGAACGCCTCGCCTTCGCCGCGCGGCGATACGCTCCGCGAACGCGCATACCGCACGGGCCGCCAATCCGTGACGCCGAACTCCGCGGCCTTCTCGGCCAGCCAGAGCATGCGGTCGCGGTCGGCAACGGGCACCAGCAGCGTGAGCGGCGTGGGGCGCGGCGCCGAGTCGGTCCGCTCGACCGCGGCTTCCGCCGCGCGCGCGTCGAGCCGTTGGAGCGTGCCCCACCCCACGGTGCCCGCGCCGTCGGTCACGCGCACGGCGTCGCCGACCGTCATGCGCCGTACACGCGCGTGCTGCGCCGCGGCATCGGGCAGGCGCACGACCGCCCCGGGAACGATCGCGGCTTCCACGAAGAACGACGCTACGCCCGAACCGCTGCGACGCTCCACCACGCGTCCTCCTCCAGTTCGGCGGAGATGGTCCAGCCCGCGCCGGCGAGCGCCTGCCGCATCTCCGCCGCCTCGCTGGACATGATGCCGCTGAACACCGCCCGCCCTCCCGGCGCGAGGGCAGCCGCGATCACCGGCAGCAGCGCGCGGATCACGCCGGACAGGATATTCGCCAGCACGACATCCACGGGTGCGACGAGCGGAAGGAGCAGCGCGGCGTCTCCGGGAATCAGCGTCACCCGGTCCGACACGCCGTTCGCCGCGATGTTCGCTTCCGCGTTCCCGATCGCATCGGCGTCCATCTCGATCGCGGCCACGCGCGCGGCGCCGAGCTTCGCAGCCGCGATCGCGAGCACGGCGCTTCCGGCGCCGAGGTCGGCCACGCGGTCGCCGCGGCGGACCACCGACTGCATCAGCGAGAGCACGCCCCGCGTCGTCGCGTGCTCGCCCGTGCCGAACGCCATCTCCGGTTGGATCACGACCGTCCGCGCCGGATCGGTGCCCGCTGCCAGCCAGGGCGGCGTGACAGTGATGGCGCCGACGCGGTGCGCCGTCACGCCGCGCTTCCACTCCTCGGTCCAGTCCACCTGGGCGAGCGGGCTGATTTCCACGAACGCCCCGGGCGCCGACCGGGCGATGGCCGCGGCGAGCGCGCGCAGGTCCACGCCCTCGCCCATGTGCGTGATCAGGTACTCGCCGTCTTCCTGCACGCCTTCGGCGCCCGCGGCGAACAGCGCCGCGATGGCGGCCTCACGGTACGCACCGGGCGTGACCCGAACCGTCGTCCAGGTCACGCGCCGAGCGCTTCCTTCATCTTCTTCCAGAAGCTCTTCTCGCGCCCGGCCACCGGCACCGACGTCTGCACCTCGCCGAGCTGGCGGATGATCCGCTCTTCCTCTTCGGTGAGGCGCTCCGGCGTCCAGAGCTGCACGCGCACATGCAGGTCGCCGGTGCCGCCGCTGTTCACGCGTGGCAGCCCGCGCGACTTGAGGTGGAACAGCTGCCCGCTCTGCGTCCCCGGCGGGATGCGCAGGCTCACGCTCGCCGTGACGGTCGGCACGGTCACGTCGGCGCCGAGCACGAGCTGCGGATACGTCGCCAGCACTTCGGTGTACAGATCCTCGCCGTCGCGCTCGAAGCGCGGATCGTCGGCCACTTCGAAAACCACGTGCACATCGCCGCGCTGTCCGCCGCGCGCGCCGGCGTTGCCGGCCCCGCGCATCGTCATGTACTGCCCCGTGGCCACTCCCGCCGGCACCTGGATCTTCAGCTCGCGCTCGCCGCGCACGCGCCCCTCGCCGCGGCACTTCTTGCACGGCGCCTGCACGATCGTGCCCTCGCCCTTGCACGTCGGACAGGGCACCACGGTGAGGAACTGCCCGAAGAACGAGCGCTGGGCGCGCCGCACCTCGCCGGCGCCCCCGCAGCTCGGACAGGTCTCCACGCGCGACCCGGGCTCGGCGCCGGTGCCGCCGCAGTGATCGCACGTATCGAGCAGCTTCGCGACCACCTTCTTCTCCACGCCGGTGGCCACCTCTTCGAGCGTGAGCGCGATCGAGATGCGGACGTCGGCCCCGGTGCGCACGCTGCCCGCGGAGCGGCCACCGCCGAACAGCTCTTCGAATCCGCCGAATCCGAAATCGCGCATGAAGATGCCCAGCGCTTCGGAGAGATCCACGTGGTGGAACCCGGCGCCGGCGCCGCCGCCGCGCAGCCCCGCTTCGCCGTAGCGGTCGTACGCGGCGCGCTTCTGCGGATCGCGCAGCACGTCGTACGCTTCGGTGATCGCCTTGAACTGCTCCTCCGCCTCCTTCGAGCCCGCGTTCCGGTCGGGATGGTACTTCATCGCCAGGCGGCGGTAGGCCTTCTTGATCTCCTCGTCGGAGGCGGTGCGCGCCACTTCGAGCACCGAATAGAAATCAGCCATGAATGAGTCTCAGTCGAGCAGATCGGTGAGCAGCTGCGAGGTGTGCGACACCAGCGCAATGACCTTGTCGTACGGCATCCGCGTGGGACCGATCACGCCGATCACGCCGCCCAGCGTTCCGGCGTGGTATTCCGCCGTCACGACGGTGAAGTCCTCGAGCCGCGGATCGGCGTGTTCCTTGCCGATGGTGATCGTGAGTCCGGACGCCTGCGGGCGTGCGCGCAGCGCGTCGGCCAGCGACTGCGGACTCTGGGTGAAGTCGAGCAGCCGGCGCATCCGGTCGGCCGCGGAGAATTCCGGTTGCTCCGCCAGCACCGAGGCCTGCCCGAGGACGACCGTCCCTTCCGCGAGCGGAAGCGACGCGTCGAACAGCACGCCGGCGTCCTGCACGAAGATGTTCAGCAGCTCGCGCGCCTCGGCGCGCGTCACCGAATCGCGCAGGCGCGAGGCGACCGACGCGCTGATCTGCTCGAGGGTGAGCCCAGCGAGCCGCTCGTTGAGCACCGCCGTGACCTCGGCGAGCACGCCGTCGGCGATCTCGCCCGCCACCTCGACGAAGACGGTGCGCGCCACGCCCCCCTCGAGCTGCAGCACCATGAGCAGGCGCTCGCTGCTCACGCGAACGAGGTCGAGACTGCGCAGCATGGTCTTCCCGAGCGCCGGCCCCAGCGCCACACCCAGCTCCTGCGCCAGCACGCCGAGACTCTGCGCCGCCCGGCGCAGAATCGTCTCGATCGGAGAATCCGCCCGGCCGATCTCTTCGGCGAGACGCCCGTGCTCGGCCACCATCGCCGGTCCGCGCGCCAGCAGCGAATCGACGAATGCGCGGTAGGCCTTGTTGGTCGGAACGCGCCCAGCCGATGTATGCGGATGCGCCAGGAACCCCTTCTCCTCGAGGTCGCTCATCGTGTTCCGGATCGTGGCCGGCGACACGCCGAGCCCGAACCGGCGCGACAACGTCCGCGACCCCGCCGGTTCGGCGGTCTCCACGTACGTCCGGATCACGGCTTCGAGCACCGTTCGTTCGCGATTCGAGAGCTGGTCGACGGCCATAAGTCCAAAACTAGTAACGACTTCGAATGCTGGTCAAGTATTGCGTGAGGGCGTCCAGACGGAGCCATCCCAGAGGAGTCAGCCGGAGCGTCTCATCCGAATCGATGGATGCCCACCCGGCGTCCAGCCAGGGTTGCAGCTTTGCCGGCTCACCCGGCAGAAGGTGCAAGCCACGTGCCGTCCGCAATCCGAGATATGCGGCCTCCAGCGCCCGGGAATCGGCGCTGAGTCGCTCCTGCCCCTCGATCGGATCGTCCCCCGCAACGACGGCTGCCAACCAGGCGGAATACGCCGCCAGATTCCAGCGGCGCGTGTCACCGTCGAATGCGTGGGCCGACGGCCCGACTGCCGCGTACGGCACGCCGCGCCAGTACGCCGCGTTGTGCCTGGCTTCGCGTCCCGCGCGCGCGTAGTTCGACACCTCGTAGTGCTCGAGGCCGGCCGCCGCGAGCATGTCGTGCGCGAGCAGGAATTCCCGCTCGTAGCGGGACTCCGGCGCCTCCTCCACGTTCCCGCGCTCGCGCCACCGGGCCAGCGGCGTCGCCGGCTCGACGGTGAGCCCGTACACCGACAGATGTTCCGGCGCCAGTGCGAGCGCCGCCTGCAGGTCACGGACCCAGTCGCGTTCCAACGACTCGGGGAGGGCGAAGATGAGGTCGAGCGAGAGATTCGCGAACCCGGCGGCGCGGGCGGCGTCCACCGCTCGACCGATCGCCGCCGCATCGTGCGTCCGGTGCATCCAGGCGAGTACGCGCTCGTCGAACGACTGGGCGCCGAGCGAGAGCCGCGTGACGCCCGCGTCGCGCCAGGCGCGTGCAGCATCGGCCGACACGTCTTCGGGGTTGGCTTCCAGCGTCACTTCGGCGTCCGGCGCGAGCGCCGCGCGTTCGCGTACGGCATCGAGCAGCCGCGCGACGCCGGGGCCACCGAGCTTGGAGGGCGTCCCGCCGCCGAGGTAGAGCGTGTCGAGCTCCCAGCGCGCAGCGGACCGGGAGCGCATCCGCAGCTCGCGCGCGATGGCGCCGACGTACTCGTCCACCGGCACGATGGACCGTACGGCAATGGAGAAATCGCAGTACGAGCAGCGGCGTGCGCAGAACGGCACGTGGATGTACAGGTGGCGGGGGAGCACCATGGAATATACCGGGACCCCGGCTCAACCTCGGGGGAGCGGACGTTCACGCGATTCGGCGGCGGACCTCGCCGGCGATCGAGCATTCCACCGCCCCGGCCAGCTCCAGCGCCGTAACGGCCGCCAGACAGCGATCGGCCGGCAGGCCGGCGCGGGCGCAGAGGAGGTCCAGCTCGACGGGGCCGTTCCCGAGCGCCGACCAGACCAGCGCCTCGTCGCTGCCACTTTCGACGTGCGGCACGCGCGGCGCGCGCGTCAACCCCATGAGCGCAAGGGCGTCCTCCACGCCGCAGAGCATGTGCGCGCCATCGCGGATGAGGAGGTTCGTACCCTCGCTCTGCGGCTGGTCGATGGCGCCGGGGACCGCGGCGACGGTGCGGTCGAGCGTGTTCGCGCAGGTCGCGGTGATCAGCGCGCCGCTCTTCACCCCCGCCTCGACGACGATGGTGAGCCGGGCCAGCGCGGCAATGATGCGATTGCGCCGCGGGAACGAGCCGCCGTTTGCCCGTTCGCCCGGCGGGTATTCCGAGAGCAGCAGTCCCCGCGCGCCGATCTCCGCGTGCAGCGCCCGGTTGGCAGTCGGATACGCCAAGTCGGCGCCGGTGCCGAGGACGGCGATGGTAGGCCCACCGGCATCGAGCGCCGCCCGGTGCGCCGCCGAATCGATGCCGCGCGCCATGCCGCTCACCACGCAGGCGCCCGCGCGGGCGAACGCGCCCGCCAGCGCGCGCGCCACCCGCATCCCATACGCCGTGGCGCGGCGCGTGCCGACGATCGCGACGCGCGGCACGTCGCCCAGCAGTGCCACGTCCCCGAGCGCCCAGAGCACCGGCGGTCTGTCGTCCAGATCGGCCAGCCCCGGCGGAAGCGCGGGATCGCCCCAGGCGAGCAGGCGCATGCCGAGGCGCGCTGCGTCGGCGAGCGCGGCATCCGCCGAGGCGAACGCCGCCGTACGCGCCGCGTCGCGTTCCGCGTCATCCAACGCCCGCTGCGCGGACCCGAATCGTGCCACCAACTCGGCGAACGTCGCGCACCCGATGCCGTCGATCATCGAGAGCGCGAGCGCGGCGCGCGCATCAGGGGAGGTCGGAGAACTCCCGGCGAGGCTCAACGGCCTGTCTCACTGCGTGAATCTGCGCCCACCATCCGTCCAGCAGTCCATCCAGCCCCGTGCGGGCCGCGGCGCTGATGGCATAGACGCCGAATGCGCCCGGCGCTTCCAGGTCGGGGGGCGGGTCGTCGCCCCACAGGTCCATCTTCGTGTAGACCACGCAATGCGGCTTCTCGGCGAGCTCGGCGGAATACGCCGCCACTTCGGCGCGCAGGTGGTCGTACTCGGCCTGCCAGTCCATCGAGTCGATGGGGATGAGAAACGCGAGCACGCGGGTCCGCTCGATGTGGCGCAGGAATTGGAGCCCGAGCCCCTTCCCCTCGTGCGCGCCCTCGATGATGCCCGGAATGTCGGCGACGACGAAGGTGCGGTGGCCGCTCATCGGCACGACGCCCAGGTTGGGTGCGAGGGTCGTGAACGGATAGTCGGCGATCTTGGGGCGCGCCGCGGAAATCACCGAGAGCAGCGTGGACTTGCCGGCGTTCGGCTGCCCCACGAGACCGACGTCGGCGATGAGCTTGAGCTCCAGCTCCAGTGCCCGGGCCTGGCCTTCCTCTCCTGGCTGCCATTCGCGCGGCGCGCGGTGCGTGGACGTGACGAAGAAGGCGTTCCCCTTTCCGCCGCGTCCGCCCCTGGCGACGACGATCGTGTCGCCGTCGTCGAGCACCTCGCCCAGCAGCTCGCCCGTTGCCTGGTCCCGCACCACGGTGCCCGGCGGCACCGGGAGCACGATGTCGCTCCCCGACTTTCCCGTGCGGTTCGAGCCCTCGCCGTGCTGGCCGCGCTCGGCCTTCCAGAAGTCGCGGTACGTGTAGTCGAGGAGCGTGGACAGGTTGGCGTCGGCGCGCACGAGGACGTCGCCGCCCTTGCCGCCGTCGCCCCCGTCGGGGCCGCCCATCGGGACGTACTTCTCCCGGCGGAACGAGACCTGCCCCGATCCGCCCGTGCCCGCCTCGACCTTCACGACCGCGCGATCGACGAACATGGCTATTTCCCCCGCACGCGG
>DASVWS010000231.1:0-17785 GCA_036393095.1 Gemmatimonadaceae bacterium
CGTAGCCCTTGATGTCGGACAGCGCCGCGTTCTTGGCGAATGCCGTCACCGCGAGCTCGTTGAGCCAGGAACGCACCACGCTGCCATGCTGCCAGACTTCGGCGATCTGGTGCATGTCGAGATCGGGAAAAATCTTCGACGCATGCAAGATCTCATATCCCTCCGCGTAGGCCTGAAGCATTCCGTACTCGATGCCGTTGTGCACCATCTTCACGTAGTGTCCGGCGCCGGCGGGCCCGACATGCGCGAATCCGTCGGGCGGCGCCAGCGTCTTGAAGATCGGCTCGCAGTAGGTCACGGCGCGGCGCGAGCCGCCGACCATGAGGCAGTAGCCGTTCTCCAGCCCCCAGATGCCGCCGCTCGTGCCGGCGTCGATGAATTCGATCTTGCGTTCGGCGAGCGCCGCCGCGCGGCGCATCGAATCCTTGAAGTTGGAGTTCCCGCCGTCGATGATGACGTCGCCTTCGGTCAGGTGCGCGGTCAGCGCGTCGATCGTCTCGTCCACCGGCGCGCCGGCGGGCACCATGATCCAGACCACCCGCGGCGCCTTCAGCTGCGCGCACAGATCCGCCAGGTCGCGGGCCGGCGTGGCTCCGAGCTTGGCAGTCTTCTGCACCGCGTCGGCACTCCGGTCGTACACCACCACGCCGTGCCGGCCGCGGATCAGGCGCTCCACCATGTTGCCGCCCATGCGGCCAAGTCCAATCATCGCCAATTGCATCGTGTCGAATACCCGAATGAGAATGGAAAAAGGAAGCCGGCGGCTCAGGACGCGAGCAGCACGGCGCGCGCGGGCGCCCCGTCGAGTCCGGCCAGCCGGAGCGGCAGGCACCGCAGTTCGTAGATGCCCGGAGGCGGTTCGCTCAGGTCGAGCCCCTCGATGATCACCACGCCGTGCCCGAGCAGCGTCCGGTGGGTGCGGTGGTGCCCGGAGTGGAACTGCTCGACCGAGAGGTAGTCCACGCCGACGAGCTTCACGCCCTGCTCCAGCAGGTACTCCGCACCGTCGGGCGCGAGATAGGTGAAGTTCGTCCGGAACTCCCGCTCCCGGATGAACCCGGAGTTCCGCGTCCGGATGAGCAGGCGCGTCACGTGGGTCAGGTCGTGCACCCGGAGCTGTTCGGCCGAGACGGCCATCAGGTCGGGCTCCACGGCGATCACCAGCGCCGGGCCCATCAACACGTCCAGCGGCAGCGTGTCGGCCCCCGCGCCGTCGTCGAAGAAGTGCCGCGGCGCGTCCACGTGGGTGCCCGTGTGCGATCCGAAGTCGATGCGCGATACGTTGGACGTGGCACCCTGCGCGATCGCCTGCTGCAGGCCGATGCGGATCTCCGGATTGCCCGGATAGACGAGCCCTCCGGATTCCACGGGCACCGAGATGTCGAATATGCGTCGCATGTCACTCCGTCCCTTGAGGCCAGTCCAGCAGCGCGTCGGCGACCGCGTAGCCGCCCTCGTCCCGTATGGACCTCGCGATCGCGCGTCTCGTCTCATCCTGGATCGACTGCAGCGCATCGCGCGCCGCGCCGAACCGGCGGCCGGCGTCGGCCGCGAACAGGTCGCAGAGGTCCACCTCGTGCGCGCAGGCCGCGATGCCGCGGTCGTCGATCAGCCGCTGCGTGCGCGCCAGCACGGCCGCCGTCGCGAACAGCTCCATGGCCATGTCGGCCAGGCGCTCCAGCTCCTGCTGGCGGTCGGCGATCTGCTCGCGATACGCCTCGAGCAGGCGGCGGGCGCCCTCGCTGAGCTGGCGCACGTGCTTCTCGAAGTACCGCTTGTGTCCTTCCAGGCGCGGGTGCAGCGGCGCGTCCAGCGCGCCGCTTGCCCCCAGCCGGCTGCGGAGCCGTGACGCGGCGAACCCGCTCACCAGCCCCAGGTGGCGCAGGGGATGCGTCAGCGCCGCCGCGATCTCCCGCAGTTCCGCCGCCGGCCCCTGGATCCCGTTGAGGGCGATGAACAGCCGCAGGATCTCGTTCGTGCCCTCGAAGATCCGGTTGATGCGCGCGTCGCGCAGCATTCGCTCGTAGGGATACGGTTTCACGTAACCGCGCCCGCCGGCCACCTGCACCGCCTCGTCGGCGGCGCGCCAGAGCAGCTCGCTCGCGAAGACCTTGCAGCAGGCCGCCTCCAGCGCCGAATCGCCGGACGGATCCGCCGCCATCGCCGTCAGCACGCCGAGCATCGCGTCGGCGGCGTAGGTGTCGGCCGCGAGCCGCGCCAGTTTGCGCTGCGTGATCTCGAAG
This sequence comes from Gemmatimonadaceae bacterium, assembly GCA_036393095.1. GTDB lineage: Bacteria > Gemmatimonadota > Gemmatimonadetes > Gemmatimonadales > Gemmatimonadaceae > JAGWRI01. Next base: position 2,244 of record DASVWS010000231.1, read on the forward strand.
TCCGCGATCGGGCGGCCGAACTGCACGCGCTCCCCGGCGAACGCGGTCATCTGCCCGATGATCCGCTTCGTGGCCGCCGTGCACCCCGCGGCCAGCGACAGCCGGCCTCCGTTCAGCACGTGGACGGCTACGGCGAATCCCTTGCCCACCGCGCCGAGCACGTGGTCGTCGGGCACCGACAGATGCTCGTACACCAGCTCGGCCTGCGTCGATCCACGAATGCCGAGTTTCCGCACCGTGCTCATCACCTTGAACCCCGCCATGTCGGAGCGGATGATGAATGCTGTGGGACGGGTCGTGCGTTCCCCGCGGCGCTCCACCTCGGTCTGCGCGAACGTCACGATGACGCCGGCCTGGTGGCCGTTGCCGATCCACTGCTTGTGCCCGTTCAGGACCCACGACGCGCCGTCGGCGCCGCGCTCGGCGCGCGCATGCACGTGCTGGGCGTCGGATCCCGTTTCGGGTTCGGTCAGCGCGTACGCGGCGAGCGTCTCGCCGCGGGCCAGCACCGGCAGGTAGCGCGCCTTCTGCTCCGGCGTGCCGTACAGCACGATCGCCCGGGCGCCGAGCCCGCAGTGCACACCCACGAGCACGGCGAGACTCGCGTCGATCCGCGACAACTCGCCGATCACCCGGGCATACCCCGCCGGCGAGAGGCCGGCGCCGCCGTACGCAGCGGGAATCGTGAGGCCGAGCAACCCGTTCTCGGCGAGCGCCCGCACGATGGGCTCGGGCACGGTTTCGTGTTCGTCGATGGCTTCCGAATCCACCAGGTCGCGCTCGATGCGGCGCAGCCGGTCGATCAGGGCACCGACGCGCGCGGCCTCGTCGCGGTCGCGGCGCTCGAGCGGATCAGGGTAGGGAAAGAGCAGGGCGTCGTGCACGGCCCCGCTGAACATGCCCCGAACGAAGGACGGCGTCGCGGCGGTCATGCGTGGAGTTTGCCGCATTGGTCCCCACAGTCAAGGCGACCGCGGCGTTCGGTGTGCTGCCGGCAGCCGCTGTAAGCCTTTCGTAAGACGCCCCGGCGCGACTCTGGCTCGCCTCCTGCAAGAGGGTTTCATTTCGGTCGACCATGACCCACTCGCGTCCCTCCCGGCTGATCGGCACGGTGGTGGTGCTCGGGCTCGCGCTCGTGATCACCGCGATGCTCGTATACGAGGCGCAGGTGGCGGCGCGCGGACACCGGCTCACCGCGGAGCGCACGCTGCGCGACTACGCCTCGTTCGCCGACTGGCAGTTCGGCCAGCAGGTCAAGAACGAGCTGCTCACCAACATGATCCCGTCGCTGGGCCAGGCGGCGATGCGCGTGAATCCGGCGCGGCTGCCCGAGTCGCTGCTCTCCCCGGAAGCGGTCGGCGTGCTGGCGCGCGACTACGCGGACTGGTGCAAGTGCCTGGACAGCGTGCGGTACTTCTTTCGCATCGACTGGCCCGACGGCCCGCTCCTGACCACGAAGACCAACGCGTCGTCGGGCGAACTGCACTGGGTGCGCGATACGATTCTGGCGCATGTGAAACGGATGCCGCCCCTCAAGGAGATGCTCCCCAAGGCGTACGGCTCATCCGAGCTGGCCGGCCCCCCGCAGGACGTGATGCGGGTGATCGTCACCAACGATTCCTACGTGTTGATCCTGGGGCGCGTCGAGCTCCGCCCCCGCCTGCTCGTATTCCTGGTCTCGCGCAACATGGACGGCCGGCCCGTCGTCATCTACGGGTACGAGACCCCTCCATTGCCCTTCCTGACGCCGGCGTTCCAGGCGGTCTATCATCGCAGCGCGCTGCTGCCGCCGTCGCTGGTCGGGAACATGCCGCTCGATTCCGTGCTCTCGATGGTCGTGGAGGACCCGTCGGGCGATCCGCTCTTCGGATCGCCCGGACAGTACGACCTGACCTACAGCGCCGCCGATACGCTCGAGTCCAACTTCGCGCGGCTCGTGCTCCGCATCGCGCTGCGCCCGGACGTGACGGGCCGCCTGCTCGTCGGCGGGCTCCCGCCCTCGCGCCTGCCGATGCTCCTCGCGCTCCTGCTCATCGTGGCGCTGCTCCTGGCCGTCGCGCTGGTGCAGCTGCGCCGCGAGCAGGAACTCGCCCGCCTGCGCACCGAGTTCGTGTCCGGCGTGTCGCACGAGCTACGGACGCCGCTCGCCCAGATCCGCTGGTTCTCGGAACTGCTGCACATGGGCAAGCTGCGCACCGAGGAGGAGCGCATCCGCTCGGCCGGCATCATCGATCAGGAGGCCCGGCGCCTGACGTATCTCGTCGAGAACGTGCTCAACTTCGCGCGCGCCGAGCGCCGCCAGAACCGCATCGCACCGGTGCCCGTCGACGTCGGGAAGGAACTGCGCGATGCGCTCGAACTCTTTTCGCCCCTGGCGCGCGCCCGCAAAATGACGCTCCGCGCCGACGTCGAGGTCGGCCTCGTGGCGCTCGCCGATCGCAACGCCCTGCGCCAGATCCTGCTGAACCTGCTCGACAACGCCGCCAAGTACGGTCCCGAGGGCCAGACGATCACGGTCGGCAGCGCACGCACGCCGGAATGGGTGCGCATCTGGGTCGACGACGAGGGACCGGGTGTGTCGGAGGCCGACCGTCCGCGCGTCTGGGAGCCGTACGTGCGGCTCGGGCGGGACTCCGAGCGCGGCACGGGCGGCAGCGGCATCGGCCTGTCCGTGGTCCGCGACCTGGTGCAAATGCACGGTGGACACTGCAGCATGGAGCCGTCGCCGAGCGGCGGCGTGCGCGTCATCTTCACGTTGAAGGCGACCGAAGCGACGGTGCCCGAGGAGCCCCCCGCATGAATCGCATCCTGATCGTCGAAGACAATCCCGACCTTGCGTACGGCCTGCGCACCGGCCTCGAGATCGAAGGCTATGAGGTGGACGTGGCCGGCGACGGCGAGACCGGCCTTGCCCGCGCGCGCGACTGGCGCCCGCACCTGATCATCCTCGACCTCATGCTGCCCGGCATGGACGGGTACCGCGTGCTGCGCACGCTTCGCGACGAGGGACTCCAGATGCCGGTGCTCATCCTCACGGCGCGCGGCGAGGAGACGGACAAGGTGCTGGGGTTCCGCCTGGGCGCCGACGACTACGTCACCAAACCGTGCGGCGTGCTGGAGCTGCTGGCGCGCGTCGCGGCGCTGCTGCGGCGGGCGCGGCAGGCCGAGGGCGGTGCCGCCGCAGCCGACGCGATCGAGCGGTTCGGGACCGTCGAGATCAATCCCGCCTCGCACGCCGTCACCCGCGGCGGGCAGCCGGTCGCGCTGAGCCCCAAGGAGTTCGACCTCCTGCTCACGCTCGTCCGCCGCCGCGGCGCCGTCGTCTCGCGTCTCGAGCTGCTGAAGGAAGTCTGGGGCTACAGCGCCGACGTCATGACGCGCACGGTGGACATCCACATCGCGGAACTGCGGCGGAAGCTCGAAGACGATCCCTCCAAACCACAGCACATCCTGACGGTCTGGAAGGCGGGCTACCGCCTCCAACCCTGAACACCCTGGTCGTCCACCCCCCTCCTCGATCGGAGCGCCCCATGCGCCGTCTGCTCTCACTCGCCGTGGTCTTCCTTCCCACGCTGCTCGGCGCCCAGTCGCCGGCACCTGCCGACGGCCGCCAGCTGCTGGCCGCCATGCACGACCGCTACGCCGCCACGTGGTACCCCACGCTCACCTTCGTCCAGAAGAGCATCTGGTACAAGGCCGACGGATCGCAGGCCCGCGTGCAGACCTGGCACGAAGCGCTCTCCGCGCCCGGCCGCCTGCGCATCGACATGGGCGACGCCGCGGCACGCAACGGCGCCATCTTCCGGAACGACAGCACGTACAGGTTCGCCGCCGGCAAGCTCACGCGAGCCACGGCGGCCCGGAATCTGCTCCTCGTGCTGGGGTTCGACGTGTACAAGCAGCCCGTCGCGCATACCGCCGCCGTCCTCCAGGAGGAGGGCATCGACCTGGCCCGGTTCCATCGCGACACCTTCGAGGGGCGGCCGGTGTACGTCGTGGGAGCGGACGCCGGCGACACGACCTCGGCGCAATTCTGGGTGGACGCGGACCGGCTGCTGTTCGTCCGCCTCGTTCAGCCCAACGACGCGCGGACCACGTGGCAGGACGTGCGCTTCAACCGGTACGTGCCCGAGCCCGGCGGCTGGCTCGCCGAGCAGGTGCAGGTGCTCGCCGGCGGCAAGCTGGTATACGAAGAGGACTATTCCGACGTGCGGGTGAACGTGCAGCTCGATCCCCAACTCTTCGCGCCCGAGGCCTGGGCCACCGTGCGGCTATGGTGGCAGTAGGGCGCCGCGGGCTGCCGTTCCTGGCGGCCGTCGCCGCCGCGTTCCTGGCGCGGCCGGCGCTGGCGCAGCACGCCGCGCTGCTGCCGCAGCCCGCGTGCGCGTCGCACGGGTTCGTGCCCCCGCTCGCGCCGGACTCGGTTCCGGAGGACGTGCTCGATTCCCTGGGAACCGTCACGGCGGCCTCGCGTCCGGGGATGCGCTACATCCGCAACCTGCTCGCGGCGCGTTTCGACTCCGCGGCGTCGCAGGCGCAGCGCCAGGCCGCCGTGGACCGCGTGTGCGGCGCCGTGGTGGGCGGCGACCACAGCGACGGCGGCGTGGACGGCTACTACCTGGTGCGGCTGCAGAACGCGGAATCGGTGAGCGCGCTCGACGCGGCCGCCGATGCGCTCCGGCACATGCCGGGCGTCGCGAGCGCGCAGACGCTCGCGCTTCGCCAGGCCGCCGCGCCCGCGGCGGCCCGCGCCAGGGGAGCGTGCGCCGGCGCGGCGGACGGCGGCGGGCTGCGGATCGCCGCCCTCAAGGAGATGATCGCGTCGCGCGACGCCGGCGACCGGGCGACGACCAACGGCCTCGGTCTCGGCGGCGTCGACTCGAGCGCCGTGCACGTCGTGACCGATGCCGCCGTCTGCGGCCGCGTGGCGGCGGCCATCGAGTCGGGGGCGCACTTTGCGCCTGCCGGATATCCCTTCGTCGTGCTCCGCGCGGGTCCGCGCTACGTGGCGTTCGATCCCAGCGGCATCAACCGTTCGTTCTTCCTCGTCGATACGTCGTTCATCTTCCGGACGGTGCTCCGGTAGCGGCGCGCCGGACGCGCTCAGCGTTCGCGAGCCGCGTCCAGCTGAACCGCGAGCGTCGCCGCATCCGTCGCGGGCGCCTCGCACGCATAGCGGCGGCAGAGATACGCCGCCGCTGGCGCGCCCCGCACGCCCCGCCCGGCCAGCAGCGGCAGGTCGTCGTTTCCCGCCGCCGTCCCGCCGGCCACCACGAGCGCCGGCACGTATCGCTCCGCCGCGACGGCGGCGAACGCCCGGAACGTGTCGCTCGCCGGATCGCCCACGATCGCCAGCTCCGTGGCGCCGCGCGCCGCCAGATCGGCCGCCATCAGCAGGTGACCGAACGCCAGCGGAATCCGCCCCATGGCGTCGGCCAGGCCGCCGAGCACGCGCTCGGCACGGCGGCGGTGCGCCTCGTCGCCGAATAGCTCCGCCAGCCGCAGCGACAGCTCGACGGCGAGCGATGTGCCCGACGGCGTCGCGTTGTCGGTCACGTCGCGCGGCCGCACGATCAGCGCCTCGTGGTCGCTCGCCGTGTCGAAGAACGCGCCGGCGGTCTCGTCCCAGAACCAGGCGACCATGGCGTCGCCGAGGACCCGCGCGCGATCGAGCCACCGGCGGTCGAACGTGAGATCGTACAGCGCCAGCGCGCCCAGCCCCACGGCCGCCTGGTCCTCGAGGTAGCCGGCAATGCGAGTCGTGCCGTCGCGGTGCGAGCGCAGCACGCGGCCGTCTCTCACCATCTCGCGGAACAGGAACTCGCCGTTGGCCAGCGCCAGCGCGCGATGGCGGTCCGAGTCGAACGCACGCGCGCTCTCGGCGAGCGCGCGGAGCATGAGGCCGTTCCACGATGCCAGGATCTTCTCGTCGCGGGCGGGCCACACTCGCTTCGCGCGCGCCGCGTAGAGCAGGGGCCGCGCGCGCGCCACCGCCTCGCGCAGCCGCTCCACGCTCACGCCGGCCACGGCCGCCGCCGCTTCGGCATCACGCGGAACGTGCAGAATCGAACGTCCCTCGAAGTTGCCGCCCGCGGTGACGCCGTAGTATTCGCGAACGGCCGGCCCATCGCTGCCGAGCAGGGCGTCGATCTCGCCGGGCGTCCACACGTAGAACCTTCCCTCCTCGCCTTCGCTGTCGGCGTCGAGGGATGAGTAGAAGCCGCCGGCGGGCGACGCCATCTCGCGCGCCACCCAGTCGAGCGTCTCCTCGCACACGCGCCGCACGTCCGCGTCTCGCGTCGCCTGCCACAGGTGCACGCCCAGCCGCGCCAGCAGCGCGTTGTCGTACAGCATCTTCTCGAAGTGCGGCACCAGCCACACCGCGTCGGTGGCGTACCGCGCGAATCCGCCGCCGATCTGATCGTAGATGCCGCCGCGCGCCATGGCGCGGAACGAGTGGGACACTGCCTCCAGTGGGAATGGGTCGCCCGTCCGCGCCCAGGTCACCAGCACCGACTCGAGCGTCATCGCCTGCGGGAACTTGGGAGCGCCGCGGAACCCGCCGTGGCGCACGTCGTACTCCGCCGCCGTCAGCCGATAGGCGCGGTCGAGCAGCTCCGGAACCAGCGGTCCCTCCGCCTCGGCTACTGCGGCCGTCGCGGCGTACATCTGGCGCAGCATGTCCGTCGTTCGAGCGACATCCGCGCGACGGTTCGCGTACGCGTCGGCCACGGCCTCGAGCACGCGACGGAATCCCGGCATCCCGTGCCGGTCCGTCGGCGGATAGTACGTGCCGCCGTAGAACGGCTCGCCGTCCGGCGTGAGGAACACGGTCATCGGCCACCCGCCCTGGCCGGTCAGCGCCTGCACGGCCTGCATGTAGATGCCGTCCAGGTCCGGCCGCTCCTCGCGGTCCACCTTGATGCACACGAATCGCTCGTTCATCAGCTGCGCGGTATCCGCGTTCTCGAACGATTCCCGCTCCATGACGTGACACCAGTGACACGCCGCGTAGCCGATGCTCAGCAGGATCGGCCGGTCTTCACGCCGCGCCCGCGCGAGCGCCTCGGCGCTCCACGGGTACCAGTCCACGGGATTGTTCGCGTGCTGCAACAGGTACGGGCTGGTTTCGGCAGCCAATCGGTTCGGCATTCGTGCGCTCTCCGAAAAGTGTCACTAGCTTATCGTCTTCGATCGCCGTCCGTTCGGCAACTCCTCGCCATTCAACCCGAACCGCTGTGGCCGCTGCATCCCGATCCCGTCGCGCCGGCAAGGCCGGCCGTGCGGACGCCAACGCGGCGCCGGCGCCCTCGCTGTCGACGTGGCTCCGCCGTGTGCCCTGGGCGACGCTGCTGCTCACCCTCGTCGTGCTCTTCACGGCGCCGTTCGCCGTCGACCCGCTGCGCGACGCCAGCACGTTCGAACCCGTCTCCTACGCCCACCTCGTCCTCTCGGCCGGCTATCTCCTGCTCGCGCCGGTGTGCGACGTGTTCGATACGCTGTCGCTGATGAGTCTGCGCCAGCACATCGCGATCCTCGCGTCGCTGGTCGTGCTCTTCATCGCGTGGCGAAGCTGGCGCGGCGCCCGCCGCGGCACCACCCCGTGGCGCGAAGTGAAGGCCACGGCCGTGGCGTTCGTGGCGCTCGTCGCCGTCTATGCGGCCGGCGTGTTCGTGCCGCGCCCCATGGCCGCGCTCGCCGTCGAATCGCCGCTCAACGACGCCGTGCTCGTCGCCGATTTTCATTCGCACACCCGCTACTCGCACGACGGCGCGCCCTGGTTCGGCCCTGAGGCGAATCGCCGCTGGCACCGGCGGGCGGGCTATGACGTCGCCTACGTCACCGACCATCGGACGGTGCGTGGTGCGCAGGAGGGCATTGCCGGAAATCCCGACGAAGCCGGACAGGCCACGATGCTGCTCCAGGGGCTCGAGGTCGTCTGGAACGGCGCCCACGTGAACCTGCTTGGCGCCGAGCGCGCGTACCGCGGCCTCACCGATCCGAACCTGCGCGACGTCGATTCCGCCTCGCTCGCCATGGCCAGCATCGTGCCCGATCACGAGCCGGTCGTCGTCTTCACGTTTCCGGGGGAGTTGCGGCGGCTGCACCGGGCCGCCGGACCAGGCACAGCCGGCGTCCGCGCCATCGAGATCGTCGACGGGTCGCCGCGCGGCCTCGGCGATACCCGCCGCGAGCGGATGGCGATCAACGCGCTCGCCGACAGCCTGCAAATTGCCCTGGTCGCCGGCACCGACAATCACGGGTGGGGGTACACCGCCCCGGCCTGGACGTTGATTCAGATTCCCGGATGGCGCGGCATGGGCACCGACTCGCTCGCCGAAGCGATCGACCAGGTCATTCGCACGCGCGGTGTCGAAGCGACGCGGGTGGTCGAGCGGCGCGAGGCGAATACGGGGTTCTCGCCGTGGCGACTGGCGGCCACGCTCCCCCTCGTCGCCGTGCGCATGTTCACCATGCTGTCCGAGAACGAGCGCGTGTCGTGGCTCATCTGGATCTGGGGCATCGTGCTGCTCCGCTTCGCGTGGCGCCGCCGCCGGCCGGCTCCCGCGACGCGCGCATGACGGCGGCGCCGGCCGTCGACCGCCGCCGCCACGCCCGCAGCGACTGGCAGCTCGCGCTGGCCGTGCTCGGCGCCGCGGCGCTCGTCCGGCTGCTGATGGCCGCCGTCATCCCGCTCTTTCCCGACGAGACGTACTACTGGGACTGGTCGCGGCATCTCGCCGCCGGCTACTTCGATCATCCCTGGGGAATCGCCGCGCTCATTCGCGGCGGCACGTGGCTGGCGGCAGCGATGGGCTTCGCGGGCTCGCCGCTCGCCGTGCGGTTGCTCGTGATCGTGGCGGGATTCCTGGCGTCGGTGTTCGGAGCGGCGATCGCCCGGCGCGTGGGCGGCGACCGCGCGGGGCTCATTGCCGCCGCGACGTTCGCTGTGATGCCGCTGGCGGCGTCGGGCATGGTGCTCGCCACGCCCGACGTTCCGCTGCTCATGACCGCCGCCGCCGGGCTCTACTGCGTGGTTCGTGCGCTCGGCTGCCCGCCTCGATCGGCCTCGTCGCTTCGCTGGTGGGTGGCCGCCGGCGTCGCGCTCGGCCTCGCCTTTTCGTCCAAGTACACGTCCATCCTGCTGCCGGTGGGCGTGACGATTGCCGTTGCCACCCGGCGCGAATTGCGCGTCCGGCTGCGCGAGCCCGGGCCGTACGCGGCGTGTCTCGCTGCGCTGATCGTGTTCGTCCCGGTGCTCGTGTGGAACTCGCACCATGGGTGGATCTCGTTCGGCTTCCAGATCCACCATGGACTGGGAGCGCCCACGGGATCACCCCTCGGCCGCGAGCTGAACCTGCTCGGCGGACAGGCGGGCCTTGCATCCCCCATCATTCTCGTGATGCTCGTCGTCGCCGTGTGGCGTGCCCTCCGGCGCCCCGCAACGGACATGCACTATCTGCTGGCCGTGGTGGCGCTGACGAGCGTGGGGTTGTTCGTGTTCAGCGCGATTCGCCGTCCCGTCGAGGCCAACTGGCCGGCGCTGGCGTACGTGCCCGCGGTCCCGCTCCTCGCGCTCGCCGAGTGGGGCGCCCTCGCTCGCAAGTGGCTCTGGTGGGGCATCGCGCTCGCTGCCGCGGTCTCGTCCGTGGTCTACGTGCAGGCGGTGGCGCCCATGCTCCCGCTGTCCGCCCGGCGCGATCCGGTGGCGCGATCGGCCGGATGGCAGCAGCTCGCCGACAGCGTCGCCTCCGCCGGTCGCCGTCTGGCCGGCGACGGCGTGCACGTCTGGGTGGGCGGGGACAAGTATCAGGACGCGTCCGAACTCGCGTTTCACCTTCCGGGACAGCCGGTCACCTTCTCCACGAATCTGTCCGGGCGCGCCAACCAGTACGACCTGTGGCCCGGGTTCACACAGCGCGCGCGCCAGGGCGATGATCTGGTGCTCGTGCTCGACGAAGTTCCCTGGCCGCACCACACCGCGGTCGTGCTCGGTCCGCACTTTCACTCGATCGAGAAAGGACTGCTCGTGCCGCTCCGGCGGCGCGACGGCGACGTGGCCGCCTATCGGCGCATCTGGGTGCTGCGCGGGTGGAAGGGGACGTGGCCGGACACGGCGGCGCGATGAGCCACGGGGCGAGCGGAAGTGCAGGCAAGCGGCGGGGCGCGGAACCCGCCGCCCGCACTCACGCGCGTTCCCGGTTCCCGGCTCTCACCGCATCGAGCAATCGTACCAGCTCTCGCTTCTCGACCGCCGTGAGCATCTCGACGGCTTCGTCGTCGTACGCGCTCACCGGACCGTCCAGCCGGGACAGCAATGAGAGTCCCGCCGCTGTGATGCGGCAGACCACCTGGCGCCGGTCGGGCGCCGATCGTTCGCGCTGCGCATAACCGGCACGTTCGAGCCGGTCCACGAGCCGCGTCACGCCCGGCGACGCGGCGACCATGCGGTCGCGAATGGCGAGCGTGGGCAGGCCCGCCTCGCCGGCGCCGCGCAGAATGCGAAGCACGTTGTACTGCGGCTGTGTGATTCCCTCGCGCGACACGATCGTGTTGAGCCGCCGCTCGATGAGCGCCGCCGTGCGCATGACGCTGATGATGGCTTCGGCGCCGATCGAATGGAACGGGCGCGTCTGCTGAATCTCGCGCTGGATCGCGCTCTCGGGAGGATTCTTGGCCGTCATGGCGAATCAGTATATCCCCAGGTCGCGCGCCGACACCACCCGTCCGCCCAACTTCGTCCGCACCTGGCGGACGAGGTCCGCGCCGGTTCCACCCCGGTACCGCTGGTGCACGAGCACGTCGCATTCGTTGCACGCGAGCACGGTGGCAGCGAGAACGGCCCGCAAGGAACGCATGGGATCGGGTGCAGGGGTGAACGCCGTGAAGGCCGGAGGATCGGGCTGCGAGGAGTATGGAGGCGCGGCGGGACGGGCGAAAGCCTGATCGGGGGACGCGTCGGTCTTGCGCGCGTTCGGTCACCCGCCGTTTCTTTAGCATTATGCCTCTTCCTCCCGATCTCGACGCGTTCTTCGTCGCCAACGAGCCGCGCATCCGCAGCGAGCTCTTCGAACTGCTTCGCATCCCGAGCGTGAGCGCCCGCGCGGAGCACAACGCCGACATGGCCAGGGCGGCACGCTGGGTGTCGGACAACATGGCGAGCGCCGGCCTCGGCACCACGATTCACCCGACGGCCGGCCATCCGATCGTCGTCGGCGAATGGCGTGGAGCGGGCGCCGGCGCGCCGACGATCCTCATTTACGGACACTACGATGTCCAGCCGGCCGAGCCCCTTGAGCTGTGGGACAGCCCGGCGTTCGAACCCGCCATTCGCGACGGCAAGCTGTTTGCCCGCGGGTCGGTGGACGACAAGGGGCAGCTCTTCATTCACATGAAAGCGCTCGAAGCGCACCTGAAAGTGCGCGGTGCGCTCCCGGTCAACGTGATCGTGCTCGCCGAAGGCGAGGAGGAAGTCGGGAGCGACCACCTCGCCGAGTTCATCGAGTCCCACAAAGCGGAGCTGGCGTGCAGCGGCGTCGTGATCTCCGACTCCTCCATGTTCGCGCCGGGGCTCCCGTCCATCCTGTCCTCGCTCCGCGGCCTCGCGTATTTCCAGATCGATCTCACGGGTCCGGCCACGGATCTCCACTCGGGCAGCTACGGCGGCGCGGTCGTCAATCCCGCGATGGCGCTGGCGCGCATTCTCGCCACGATGCACGATGCCGACGGCCACGTGGCCATTCCCGGCTTCTACGACAAGGTGCGCGATTGGGGCGCCAAGGCGCGGCGCGATATCGCCGCCCTCCCCTTCGACGACGACCGCTTTCGCACCGAGACGGGCGCGCCCGCCCTCGGCGGCGAGAAGGGATACACGACGCTCGAGCGCATCTGGATGCGGCCGACGTGCGAGGTGAACGGGCTGCTGAGCGGGTATACCGGTGAAGGCGCCAAGACCGTCCTGCCGTCGAAGGCCATGGCCAAGGTCAGTTGCCGCCTGGTCCCCGATCAGGACCCGCGGGAGATCGAGCGGCTCATGCAGGCCCACGTCAATCGCGTCGCGCCGCAGGGGGTGACCGTGAAGGTGACGGCGCTGCACGGTGGGAAGCCGTGGCGCGCGGAGTTGGATGGCCCGCTGTACGAAGCGGGGCGGCGTGCGCTCGCGGCAGCGTTCGACAAGGCGCCGGTGATCACCGGCGAAGGAGGCTCGATCCCCGTCGTCGACGATTTCGAACGCATCCTCGGCGCCCCCGTCCTGCTCGTCGGGTTCGGGCTGCCCGGCGAAAATGCGCATGCGCCCAACGAGTGGTTGAGCATGGACAACTTCACGCGCGGGCTGCGCGCTGTCGCGGTCCTGTACGAGGAGTTGGGGAAACGGTGAGACAGTCGGACGGTCTGACAGTCGAACGGCTACGAGGTCGCACCGTGAGGTCGTGAGCGCCGAACGTCATCCGGCGCGCCGCATGATTGCTTCACCGTCGCACGGTCACACGCCCTCGCTCCGCGTCTCCACTCCTTCTCACAACCCTTCCAGCAGCGCGTCGTTGTTCGGCGTCGCCGCGATGCGCTTGATCAGCCACTCCATCGCGGCCTGCGGCGGCATCTGCGCCAATCCCCGCCGCAGCGTGTAGACGCTGTCCATCTGCTCCGGCCGGAACAGCTTCTCCTCGCGCCGCGTTCCGCTCGTGGCGATGTCGATGGCGGGGTAGATCCGCTTCTCGGCCAGCGGCCGGTCGAGCTTGATCTCGCAGTTGCCGGTGCCCTTGAATTCCTCGAAGATCACGTCGTCCATCCGCGATCCCGTTTCCACGAGCGCGGTGGCGATGATCGTGAGGGAGCCGCCGCCGGCGGAGGGCAGCACGGCTCGGGCCGACCCGAAGAACGCCTTGGGCTTTGCCATCGCCGTCGCGTCGAGGCCGCCCGAAAGCGTGCGCCCCGTGCCGCGCTCGGCGGTGTTGTGCGCCCGCGCCATGCGCGTGAGCGAGTCGAGCACGATGACGACGTCACGCCCCAGCTCCACCTGGCGCCGGGCATGCTCCAGCACCATCTCGGTCACGTCCACGTGGCGCTGCGCCGGCTGGTCGAAGCTCGACGCGATCACCTCGCCCACGCCCCACGAGATCGCCTCGCTCACTTCCTCGGGGCGCTCGTCCACGAGCAGGATGAGCAGCACGGCGTTCGGATGGTTGATGGCCACGCCTTCGGTGATGGCGTGCAGCAGCGTCGTCTTGCCGGCGCGGGCGGGGGCGACGATGAGCGCTCGCTGGCCGAAACCGATCGGCGCAATGAGATCGATGGCGCGCCTCGTGAGCTCGGGACCGCCCTTGGCCGGGCGGCCGGTCTCGAGAAAGAGCTTCCGCTCCGGGTACGATGCGGTGAGCGACTGGAAGTCGGGGCGCTTGACGCTGGTCGCCGGATCCTCGCCGTTGATGCGGCGGATCTCCATCACCGTCAGCCGTCCACGCTGGTCGCGGCCCAACGCGCACTCGAGCGTGTCGCTCTTGCGGAGGCCGAACTGACGGACCAGCTGCGGCGGCACGAAGGCATCGCCCGGCTCGGCCAGATAGCTGGCCTCGGCGCGGCGCAGGAAGCCGCCATCCCGCTGCGGATCGAACCACCCCGTCTGCTCACCCGCCGGCGTGAGGACCACGGGTCCCTGCCCCTGCGGCTCGCGGCTCTCGCCGCGACTGTCACGACCGTCGCGGCCATCACGAGTGTCGCGGCCGCGTCCACGGCCCCGGTTCCGCCGGTGCCGCCGCCCGTTCCGGTCGTGCCGGGGATTCTGCTGCTCCGGGCGTGCCGGCGCGTACTCGCCGCTGCCGTTCGTCGACATGCCGTCGGGACTCACCGGGGGCGCCGCCGGCGCGGAGACTTCGATGTTCGCCGGCGGTGCGCCTCCATCAGGCTCGGCGCCCGAGCCGATGGTGGATGGTGTGGGTGCCGGCGATCCGGCGCCCTCGCCTTCGGAAGGCATGTCCATGGAAGCATCCCGGTACGGGTTCGGCTCGCCCGCCGCCTCGCCATTGAGGCGAGGGGGACGAGAGCCACGACCACGACGAGGTGGGCGGTGACGTTCGTTCATTCGGCTGAAGGTATTGGAAGCGAAATGTTCAGTGATTGGAACACCCACGTGCAGCCGTGGGTCGGCTCTTCTGCGCACGTACCGACCCCTGCGCTCCATTGCGCTTGCACTCGATGTAGACCCGGGCGAATGGATTCGCAGCGCGGTCGAGCGCGAACTTTGGGGACGTGGTGCGACGCTACTCTGGCGTTGACTTGTCTCGCTCGCGGCGCGGCTGCCTCACGCGTCGGCGGGCGGGGTCCTGCGGGGCGCGGCCTGCTCGCCATCATCCACTCGCACGTGAGGGACGGGCGGTCGCGCGATCGGCCGGAAGAACGATCCCCGTTGCACCGGCGGACGCATGGAGTATCGGCAGTCGAGGCCGTTCGCGCAACCCTGGGGTGCTTCGGCCCGCGTTCGCCCGTCCCGCCGCCGGTAGGCGCGCGAGCCGGGGGGGCGTAGTTTTCACGCATGATTTCTCCCAGCATCGACGCGGGCGCCGAATTGCGCGCCGCCCTGCAGGACTACGAACGCACCGACAACGTCGGCGTGCTGTTCGATCGGGTGCGAGCGCTGGCGGCGGCCGTACCGCCCGACCGCCTCAAGGATGCATGCGCGCCGTTTCGCGACCGGCCGGAGGTGATCATACCCGCCTACGAGCGAATCGTGGCGCAGGTTCCGGACGACGCCCAGGCGATGGTCGTGCTCGCGAACGCGTACTGGCTTACCGGCCGCGGCCCCGACGTCGTGGGTGATCTCGCCTCCCGCGCCATCGCCGTCGACGCGGCCAACCGCGGGGCCTGGCACCTGTGGGCCCTGGCCGAATCGAACGTCCGTGAGCGCGTAGCGCGCTGGCAGCAGGTGGCGCAGCGCTTTCCGGAGGATCAGACCGCGCGCGCCGCGCTCGCCGACAATGCCACGAGCCTGGCGGGCGCCGAGCGCGATCCGTTGGCGCTCGATCTGGCCATCCGCACGTACGAAGGACTGCTCGCCGAGTCGACGCAGCCCGCGCAGCGGTCGGCGCTGGAATCGGCCCTGAAAACGCTGCGGGAGTGGAAGCTGTGAGCGGAGACGCGCACGAGCACGGAGAATCCCTGGCCGAATTCCGCGCCTATCGCGAGCGGATGAACGCCGAGATCCTGGGCGAGAACAATCTGGTGATCAACCGGTTCTTCGCGCTCGACGGTCGGACGTACGAAGCCGGGGCGCTCGACGTGCGGACGAAGGAGCTGCTGGGGCTGGTGGCGTCGCTCGTGCTGCGCTGCGACGACTGCGTGACGTATCACCTGGTGCGCTGCGCCGAGGAGGGCGTGGGTCGGGCGCAGGTGTTCGAGTCGCTGTCCATCGGGCTCATCGTGGGCGGATCGATCGTGATCCCGCACCTGCGGCGCGCCGTGGACCGGTGGAACGAGTTGGAGCGCGCCTCAGGCTGACGCGTTGTTCGCGCGCGGCACCATCGACACGACGATGTTGATGAGATCGC
>DASVWS010000232.1:0-2657 GCA_036393095.1 Gemmatimonadaceae bacterium
CGTTTGAGAGAATCCAGAACCTGGGCCGCGTATGGGACGCGGTGCCCCGAGCCGGCCCGGAGTTGCGCCGCGATCGCGGGATTCGACGCCACGCGCTCCACGGCCCCGCGGAGCATCGCGATGTTGTTGCTCATCGTCGGCGCGATCTGGTCCGCCAGACTGGTCAGACGCCCGTCGGCGGCGCGCATCAGCGATGCGCGCACCGTCTGGTAGGCGAGGATCGCGAACGTCCCCACGCCGGCCAGAATCAGTCCGCCGATCAGAGTGGGAAGTCGACGCCTCAGGGATGGAGCCGGCAATCGCACGAGAGCACCTCAACGACGTCGTAGGGGTTGGCGTGGTCCGCATATCGCCGGAAACCAAGCGCTGACGTCGTTATGCGCCTCCACCCCGCACCCGTTCCGTGTCTAACATCACGCCGACGTTTAAGGTTCCGTAATGGTCACGGCGTCAAGCAACGCGTCGCCCCGTCCAATTCCGGTACAGCGGCGCCGGACCCGAAACGCGCCTCGTGGTTCGCACGGAGAGG
This sequence comes from Gemmatimonadaceae bacterium, assembly GCA_036393095.1. GTDB lineage: Bacteria > Gemmatimonadota > Gemmatimonadetes > Gemmatimonadales > Gemmatimonadaceae > JAGWRI01. The sequence goes on from DASVWS010000232.1 coordinate 530, forward strand.
GCGCCGCAGCCTCCTCTGATGGAGTGCGGTTGCCGGATCCGGCTCGTCGGCAAACCCGCGAAATGCGGGGTTTCGGCGGCCACTTTCGCGACACGGGGGATTCCCGGAGGAACGCGCCCGCGTTGACCATCGCGCGGCGACGTTGGGCGGCGCCGGCCGCGATCCCGGCCTACTCTTCGCGCAATGCGTCCATCGGATCGGCGCGCGCCGCGCGCCAGGCGGGCACCAGCGCTGCGCCCATCGCCACCCCGCCGAGCACGAGCACCGAGAGCGCGAGCAGACGCGGATCGGTGGGGGCCGTGTCGAAGAGGAAGCTCTTCACGTATCGCGTCGTCGCGAGAGCGAGCAGCAATCCGCCGGCGAGGCCGAGGAACACGAGCCGGCCCGCCTCGCCCACGATCATGCCGAGCACGCGCGAGCCCGCCGCGCCCAGCGCCATCCGGATGCCGATCTCGTTCCGGCGCCGGGTAACCGTGTACGACATCGTCCCGTACAGGCCGATCACGGCGAGCAGGAGCGCGAGCGTGCCGAAGAGGCCCGAGAGCGTCGCGAGGAGGCGCGGACGCGCGACGGAAGCCGAGATCTGGTCGTCGAGCGTGGTCAGTTCGAGCGAGATGCTGGGGCTCATACGGGCGGCCGCGGCTTTGACAGCCGGAACGAGCGAGGAAACGGCGCCACGTCCCCGGATCACATAGCTCATCGTGTACCCGGCACCGTACCCTTGGCCGACGGGCAGATAGATCACGGCGCGCGGCTTCTCACTCATCGACGCGTACTTCGCCGTTTGCACCTCGCCCACGATGGTGAACGGCGGGCTCGCCGAATCCCCGAGCTGCGTAGAGAAGGTGCGCCCGATGGGACTCACGCTTCCGAAGAACTCGTGCGCCGCTTCTTCGTTGATGATTGCCACCCGCCGCGAGTCGGGGCCATCGGCGGACGTGAACGCGCGGCCGGCGATGATCGGCGCATGCATCGCCTCGAAATACCCGTCGCCTACCTGATTGAAGTAGGAGATCGGAAGCTGCTTCTTGCCGGGGGGCGGCGTGTATCCCGGAAGGACCAGCACATCGTTCCACCCCATTCCGCTCGCGGCGGTGATGTAGACGGCGGACGCCTCGCTCACTCCGGGCGCTGCGCGGAGGTACTCCACCATCCGGCGCTCCATGAGAGCGTAGTTGCGGTCAACATCGTGCGTGAACAGAGTCGATGCGCCGGCGCCGTGCGCGAAGCGCGAGAAGTCCATGGTGGCGACGAGCACGCCGTGGCTGTCGAATCCCGGATCCTGCGTGACCAGCTTCTGGAAGCTTCCGATGAGCAGGGCCCCGATGCTCACCAGCGCGAGGGACAGTGCGATCTGCAGCACCACCAGCGTCCGCCCGGCGCGATAGCGCGTCTCACCCTCCAGAACACCGCGGCCCCCCGCCTTCATCGCCACCTGTGGATCCACCGCGGTCGCTCTCCAGGCCGGAAGCAGTCCGAACACCAGGGCGGTGCCCACGGCGATCGCGACCGTGAATACGAGCACACGCGCGTCGAGGGGCAGATCGAGCGCCACCGGTTCTCGGCCGATCGAGATCGAGCCCACCAACAGGCGTGCGGCCCACTGCGCGAACAACGTGCCCAGCGCCGCGCCGCCCAGGGCGATCACCACGCTTTCCGTGAGCAGCTGCCGTACCACGCGGCGGCGCCCGGCGCCGACGGCCATGCGGATGGCGATCTCACGCTGGCGCGCTGCGCCGCGTGCCAACAGCAGGTTGCCGATGTTGGCACAGGCGATGAGCAGCACCACGCCCACCGCGCCAAGCAGGAAGTAGAGTGCCGAGCGATACCGGTCGCGCAGTCCCGAGATTCCGCTCGGCGCCTCCCGTGCGCCGAGCGACGTCGCGAGGTAGCTGGCGAGGTCGGCCGCCGCCCACCCCTCCGGTTGAGTGGCCTTGAACATGGCGCCGGCAGCGTTGGCGAGCCCCGCATTCACCTGGGCCGTCGAGAGCCCCGGCTTCGGCCGGCCGACGACGAGCAGGTACCACTGCGCCTTCGCATCCAATGCCTTCGGCCCGAAGAACAGCGTGCGCGTACACAGCGGAACGTACACGTCGGCAAGCTGGCCTACCTCGATGCCGAAGAAGGT
>DASVWS010000233.1:0-16638 GCA_036393095.1 Gemmatimonadaceae bacterium
CCGGCGCCGTGGCGTGTGCCCAACAGGTTCCGAACCCGGACCGCCGGCAAGCTGCGCTTCGCGCGCGACTGTCGCACCCCGCGTGTTCTCGCCCCGCCATGCCATAGTCTGATGACGGCCGATTCCGAGCGCGACGCTACGATGCCCGCGTGCTCTCCCTCCGCACCGCGGCCGCCCTCCTGGCTGCCGCGGATTCCCCCCAGGCGATCGCGACGCTCCTCGCGTCCATCGGTATCGCCGGCGTCGCGCGACCGCTCGACGCCCGCCAGCGGAAGGCTGTCGGGGTTGGCGAAACGTTGCGCGACGCGCATTTCATCGCCTCCGGCGAAACGCTGCGCGCCGTCGCGGCAATCGTGCGCGACGGACCGCCGCTGCGCGAGCAGCTCCCGCGCCTCGCCGCCCGGCTGCAATCGCGCGCGCCGCACGTCCGGTGGCTGCTCGCGCTCGCCGACCCGCGGGACGCCACGCTCGCCCTGGCCGCGTGGAACGACGAGCGCCACCCGCCGCGCGTGCGGTCGCTGGTCGTGGACCGCAACGCCGTCCGGGATGCCGACGCCGAGACGCTGTGCGCGCTGCACGCCGCCGCCTGCCGCGACGCGACGCTGCTCCACCTGCGGTGGACGGAGGTGCTCGGCCGCGACGCGCTGAGCCGGCGGTTCTATCGCGAGCTCGAACGCCGGGTGCACGAGCTCGCCGAGTCGACTCCGGCCCGCGTGTCCGCGGAGGACCGGCGCGCACTGGCGCTCCTGCACACCTCGCGCCTCCTCTTCCTCGCGTTTCTCCAAGCGAAGGGGTGGCTCGACGGGCGCCGCGACTTTCTCGTCGAGGCGTTCGACGCGCGCATGGCCGCGGGCGGCGGATTCCAGCCGCGGGTACTGCGCCCGCTCTTCTTCGGCACGCTCAACACGCCGATCCCTCGCCGGGCATCCGCAGCGCACGCGCTGGGGCGCATTCCCTTCCTCAACGGCGGCCTGTTCGCCGCCACGGCCCTCGAGCGCCGCCACCGCGACGTCGTCTTCTCCGACCAGGCCTACGGCGCGCTCGTCGGCGATCTGTTCACGCACTACCGCTTCACGGCGCGGGAGGAGACGGCGTCGTTCAGCGACGCCGCCGTGGACCCGGAAATGCTCGGCCGCGCTTTCGAGTCACTGATGGCGTCGCACGACCGCCGGGAGTCGGGTGCATTCTTCACCCCGCAGCATCTCGTGGAGCGCGTCACCGATCTCGCCCTCGCCGAAACGCTTCGCGGGCCGGGGCTCGACGACGCCGCCGCACACGCGCTGGTGCGCGGCGCCGCCCCGCCCGACGTCGACCACGACGAGCTCCGGCGGCGTCTCGCGCGGATCACCGTCCTCGATCCCGCGTGCGGCTCGGGGGCGTTCCTGGTGCACGCCCTGCAGCGGCTCGCCGGACTGCGTGCGACGCTTGGCGACCGCCGCGCGCCGAGCGACGTCCGGCGCGACGTGCTCACCGGCTCGCTGTTCGGCGTCGATCGCAACCCGATGGCGGTCTGGCTGTGCGAGCTCCGCCTCTGGCTCTCGGTCGTGATCGAATCGGAAGTCGACGACCCGTGCGCGGTGGCGCCGCTCCCCAATCTCGATCGCAACGTCCGCGTCGGCGACGCCCTCTCGGGCGCGGGCTTCCGCGCCATGGCGCTCGACGCGGGCGCACGCTCCCGGCGGCTCGCCACGCTGCGCGGACGCTACGCGCGCGCCACCGGCGCCCGCAAGGCCACGCTCGGCCGCGCGCTGGACCGGGAGGAGCGCGCGCGGGCGCTGGACGAGATGGACCGCACGCTGGCGGGCGTCCAGCACGCGCGCCGCGAACGCCTGCTCGCGCGCCGAGGGCCCGACCTGTTCGGCCAGCGCGGCCGCCTCTCGGCGGACGATCGCGAAACGCTGGCCGCGCTACGCGACCGGCTGGCGCGCCTTCGCCGCGAGCGGCGCCGGATCGCCGACGGCGGCGCGCTCCCCTTCTCGTTCGCCGTGCACTTCGCCGACGTGGCCGATCGCGGCGGATTCGACGTCGTGGTCGGCAATCCGCCCTGGATTCGCGCGCACCGGCTGCCGCCCGCCGAGCGTGCCTGGCTGCGCCGGGAATACGAAGTGTTCCGGCACGCGCAGTGGGAGCCGGGCGCCGCAGCGGCGCGCGCCTCCGCCGGTTTCGCCGGACAAGTGGATGCGTCGGCGCTGTTCATCGAGCGAGGCCGCGCGCTCCTCGCCGGGCACGGCGTGCTCGCGCTGCTCGTTCCGGCCAAGCTCTGGCGGTCGCTGGCAGGTGGAGGCGTGCGCCGCTTCCTGCAGACCCACACGGAATTGCTGCACGTCCAGGATCTCTCCGACGCGCCGGCACTGTTCGATGCCGCGGTGTACCCGTCCGTGCTCGTGTCGCGGGCTGCGGCCGCCGGCGGCGATCCGGCCGGGCGTCCGGTTCGCGTTGCGGTGCAGCGCGGCACGACGATGGCGGAATGGGACGCACCGGCGCCCGCGCTCGCCCTCGATGACACGCCGGGCAGCCCGTGGCTCCTGTTGCCGCCCGCCGTGCGCGCGGCGTTCGACCGGTTCACGCAAGCCGGCGTCCCGCTGGCCTCGAGTCCGGTCGGCCGTCCGCTGCTCGGCGTCAAGACCGGGTGCAACGAAGCGCTCGTCGTCGAGCTGCTCGACGTGCACGGCGGTCTCGCGACCGTGCGGTCGGGCGGCGGGAAGACCGGAGAGGTGGAGTCGGCCATGCTGCGGCCGCTCGTGCGCGGCGAGAGCGTGGACGCGTGGGGAGCCCGGCCGAACCGCGAGCGCATCCTCTGGCCCTGCGACGCGGCCGGCGTGCCGCTGCACGAGCTGCCGCCGTGCACCCGGCGCTGGCTCGCGCAGTATCGCCCCCAACTGTCGGCGCGCAGCGACGCGCGCAGCACGCGCCAATGGTGGTCGCTCTTTCGCACCGAGGGCGCGCGCTTCGACCGGCCGCGCGTGGTGTGGGCGGACTTCGGCCGCCGCCCCCGCGCGCTGGTGCTCCGCGCCGGCGACCGCACGGTGCCGCTCAACACCTGCTACGTCATCCGCTGCGCCGACGACGGCGATGCCTTCGCGCTGGCGGCGCTGCTCAATTCGCCGCTCGCCGCCGCGTGGTTGAACGTCGTGGCGGAACCGGCGCGCGGCGGCTTCCGCCGCTTCATGGGGTGGGCCGTCGCTCGACTGCCCGTGCCCGCGGACTGGTCCGTGGCCCGGCGCGAGCTGCCGCCCGTGGTCGCGCCGTTCGCGCGGGAGAACCGCCGGGCCGCGGCGCCCAGCGCGGCACTGCTGGATGCGCTGCTCCCGGTGTTCGGGCTGCGGCTGCGCGACGTGGAGCCGCTGCTCGAATGGACGGCCCCGTGAATTGGCGCCAGGCCGAACCGCGCGCGGTGCGCGCCGCGATCGCCCGCGCCTGGCTCGGCGCCCGCGGCCGCGAAGCGCTCGGCTCCGTGGTGCTGCGCCCGCACCAGCGCGCGGCGTCCGCCCGGCTCCGGGCGCTCATTGCCCAGCACGGCGGCGCCATGCTCGCCGACCCGGTGGGCCTCGGGAAGACGTACACGGCGCTGGCCGTGGCGCGCGACGCGCGGGCGCTGGTCGTCGTCGCTCCCGCGGCGCTGCGGCGCATGTGGGCGGACGCGCTCGATCGCGCCGGAATGCGCGCCGTATTCATCTCATACGAAGCGCTGAGCCGCGGCCGGGTGCCCGACGCAACGCCCGACTTGCTGATCGCCGACGAGTCGCACCACCTGCGCAATCCGTCCACGCGGCGATACCGGGCGCTGGCGCGGCTCTGCGCCGCCACGCCGGTTCTGCTCCTCACCGCGACGCCCGTGCACAACCGCATCGACGATCTGCGCGCGCAACTCGCGCTCTTCCTCGGCGAGCGCACGCGCGGAATGGACGCCGGCGCGCTGGCGGCGCTCGTCGTCAAGCGCGACGCCGAAACGATCGAGGCCGGCGGGGACGGCGACCGCCTGCCCCGCGTGGCCACGCTGCGGTGGATCGACATCGGCACCGACGAGGCGATCCTCGACGGCATCCTGCGGCTCCCGCCTCCCGTTTCGGTGGCGGACGGCGGCGACGGCGGGGTGCTCGTGGCGCTGGCGCTCATCCGCCAGTGGGCGTCGAGCCGCGCGTCGCTCGCCGCGGCGCTCCGCCGCCGGCTGGCGCAGTTCGAGGCGCTGCTCGAGGCCTTCTCCGGCGACCGCTATCCCACGGGCGTCCAGCTCCGAGCGTGGTGCTACTCCGAGGGCGTGCTGCAACTCGCCTTTCCGCAGATCGCCAGCGATCGCCGCATTCCCGACGGCGCCACGCTGATCGACGACGCGAGCGCGCATCGCGATGGCGTCGCGACGCTCCTTCGCCGGCTCGGCTCGCAGTCCGACCCCGACGACGCCCGCGCCGCGGCAGTGCTCGACGTGATGCGCGAGCACCCGTCATCCCGCATCGTCGTGTTCGCCGAGTACGCCGCGACGGTCGAGGCACTGTACCGGCGGCTCGTCGGCCGGGGCGGCGTGGCGATGCTCACGGCACGCGGGGGGATGGTGGCCGGCGGACGCGTCTCGCGCCGCGACCTGCTGGCGCAGTTCGCGCCGGGCGGCGACCGCACGGTCCCGGAGGCCCGGCGGGTGCGCGTGCTCATCGCCACCGATCTGCTCAGCGAGGGCGTGAACCTGCAGGCGGCCGACGTCGTGGTGCACGCCGACCTGCCCTGGACGCCGGCCCGCGCCGAGCAGCGCGTGGGACGCATCCGGCGCCTCGGCTCGCATCACCGGGAGGTGTTCGTCTACGCGCTGCGCCCGCCCGCCGGCGCCGACCGGCTGCTTCAACTGGAAGCGCGCCTCCACCGCAAGATTCGCGCGGCGGCGCGCGCCGTCGGGATGCAGGGCGCGATCATGCCGCGCCTCTTCTCCGCGCCGGCGTGCGGAGCGCCCCCGTCACTCGGCGCCGACGCCCGGCTGACGCAACGCCTGGCACGGTGGCTCGACCCGTGCCGCGACGACGCGAACGGTGCCGCCCTCGTGGCGGCCGTGCGCGCCGACGAGGCCGGATTCGTGGCCGCCGTCGACACCGGCGTCGAGACGCGGCTCGTGACCGGAGGTCCGGCGCGGATCACCGACGACCTGGAATGCGTGCGCGATTCCGTGGAGGGCGCGGGCGAAGCTGCAACGGACGTCGACCCGTCGCTGGCGAACGACGTGTGCCTTCGGCTCCTCGAATGGTGCGAGGAGCGCCGGTCGCTCGAGGTCTTCGAATCGGCGGCGATCGCACCGGCGGTGGCCCGCCGCCGCCTGCTGCACCGCATCGACGCCATCGCGTCGCGGAGCCCGCGCCATCTGCGCAGCCGCTACGCGCCGCTCACGCGCGACGCCCGCCGCGCCGCGACCGCCACGTTCGGCGCCGGCGCCGAGCAGGTGCTGCAGGAGCTCGCCGAGGCGCGCATGCCCGACGAGGCGTGGCTCAACGCCGTGCGCACCTTCGCGCAGCTCCACGCTCGCCGCGACGCCGATCGCGAGCCGCGCGTGCTCGCGGTGCTGCTGCTGGTGCCGCCTAGTTCGGCGGCTGCGGCGGGCCCGCGGTGATCGCGTCGCCGATCCGCTGCCGCTGCGTCTCGCTCTGGCTCACGAGGAGCGCCAGCAGGTTCGCCGACTGCAGCATCGACGTCCTGGGCGGGTACACCTGCGTCGCCATGTAGTCGATGAACCCCGTCGTGTCGAGCTTCGCCACCGCCGCCTTCCGTTCCGTCTCGTTGGCGAACAGGTATACCTGCAGCGTCGCCTGCCCGATGTGATACAGCAGGCCGGGCCTGGCGATGGCGCTGTCCTTCGCCGGCGCCGAGTCGAGCCGCACGCCCATCCCGGCGCGGATCAGCCGCTCGGTGACATTGCACTCCTTCCACGAGCCGTCGGGGGGACAGGGGGAATTCGCCACCGCCTGTGCCCGCTGCGTCTGCTGCTCCGCCACCTGCTGCGGCGTCGGACCGCGGTTGCACGCCGCCGCCAGCGCGGCGCCCAGCAGCAGCGCCGCGCCCGCAAATCGTGTCCCGCGCGTCGAGTTCGTCACCCGCCCAAGATGGCGCCTTCAGACGACGTCCGGTATCCCCAGCTTCTCCGCCGCCTCCCGCGCCGCGTGGAAGAGCAGCCCGAAGGTGTCGATCACGAACAGCACGTCCTGCATCCGGTCGATCTCGAACGGCTGCGCCAGCACGGCGTCTATGCTGAAGGGGCGCCGCTCGCACTCGGGGCCGAGCGCGTGTGCGCAGTCGCCGTGACTGGAGATGAGGCCGCTGCCGTACGCCTTCACCCGGCCGTCCTCCTGCACGAGGCCGAACTCCACGGTGAACCAGAACAGCCGCGCCATCCCCCGGATCTGCTCCTCACGCTCCGCCCGGCACGCGATCTGCCCGAACCGCTGCAGGTAATCGGCAAAGGCCGGGCTCGCGTGCAGCGGCACGTGGCCGAACACATCGTGGAAGATGTCGGGCTCGGGCAGGTAGTCGAGCTGCTCCCGCGGCCGCACGGTGACCGTCGTCGGGAAGATCCGCCGCGACAGGCAGCGGAAGAACTCCGGCGCCGGCAGGAACCCGCTCACCGGCGCCGCCTTCCAGCCGGTAAGCACGCGCAGCTTCTCGTTCACGATCCCGAGATCGGGCACGAGGTCGGGGCACAGCCCGATCCGCTCGGCTCCCCTGAGATACACCTCGCTGCCGTTCGCCTCGAGGTCGCGCATCCGGCGCTCGTACAACAGCGCCCACACGGCGTGCTGCTCGTCGGTGTACGCGTCCCACCGCTGCTCGATGAACTGCGGCTCGTCGATACTCAACTTCGGCGTGGCGTCCAGCATGGGAACCTCGATCATGGGGAACAAAAAAGGCGGCCCGTGAAATTCACGGACCGCCTGAGGAAGTACTGCGTCGCCTGACTACCTGTGCGCACGCCTCCAGCTTCGGCCCGTGGTCGAGGTCGAATACCAGTAGGAGTAATAGGAGCGGGTGCGCGTGGTCATGGGACGAATCTTCGTCCTCGGAAGGTCAAAGGTCAAGTAAAGGTTTGGTATTCTACGCCGGCCCGCGCGGTCAAGCCGCCGCCGGGCCATCGGTCAGTCCTTCGCCTCGATGTCCAGGTGGAACCGGTGTAGGAAGCGCTTCGCAACCGGCGCCAGCAGCACGCCCACCGAGCTGATGAACACGACGCCGCTGAACAACGCGTAGAAGCTCTCGAACCACTTCCCCACGTCCGACCGGACCGGATCCACGGGGCCCATTCCGCCCAGGATCATGCTCGCATTCACCAGCGAATCGAGCCAGCCCAGACCCGCCGTGACGTGGTAGCCGATCACGCCGAGCATCAGCGCCGTGCCCACCATCGAGCTCCCGATGAGGCCGTTCCGCAGGATGTGCCGGTAATAGACGGCACGCGGCACCATCGGCGTGTAGCGCCGGTGCCGCCGCGACGGCGCCGGAGCCGGCGCCCCCGCTGCGGAAGGCGGATTGCCGCCCGCGCCCGTGCTCATCCCGTCAGCCCTGGCCGCTGCCGCGCGTGGCCGACGGCGCCCCGCGCGTGAAGGCGATGTAGTCCGTGGGCTGCGGCTCGTCGCCTGCGGCGCGCACCAGCGCCGCGATCTGGCCCCGGTGATAGCTGCCGTGCATCGCCACCTGGGTGAGCATCTCCTCCACCGTCGACGTGAACTCGCGCCCCGCCGAATTGCGGTAGGTCACCGCGTGCGCCAGGTCGTCATCGCCCAGCTCGTCCAGGAACTGGGCGTACGCCGCGTGGTTCTCGTTCATCAGCGCGTCGCACTCGGCGATCGACAGCGTGGGCCACACCGGCACTCGTGGCGGCACGCCGGCCATCCGGCTCAACCACACGTGCTCGGCCGCCACGAGATGCGCGAACAGCTCCAACGCGTGCGCCGGCAGATGCTGGCTGTCGACGATGGATCGCAGCGTGCGCGCATCGGCCCACTGCAAGTGCGCGAACATCCGCTTGAAATACTCTTGCATCGTTCCACTCTCCCATCCGGGAACTCGCATCGCACCGCGCCCGCGGCGCCCGCGACGATCACTCTACCGTTCACCGCCCCGGCGCGCGAGGCTCCCACCCGTAACGAAGCAGCGACACGCGTCCGCGGGGACCGAACGCCACGCCCTCGCGCTCCAACAGCTGCCGCTGGCGCACCCCGGCGCCCGGGCCTGCGCGCCGCAGGCTCACCGCTCCCTGCGCGTTGATCACCCGGTGCCACGGCACGCGCATGCCGTCCTTGAGAGCCGCCATCGCGTAGCCCACCTGCCGGGCGTGTCCCGGCAGGCCCGCGATCCGCGCCACCTGTCCGTACGTGGCCACACGCCCGCGCGGGATGCGCCGCACCACGGCGTAGATGCGGGCGTACGTCCCGGACGCCCCCGAACCCGTGCCGCCAGCCCGCCCGCGCACACCGGCCACGATCCTGCCCTACGCCGCCAGCTGGCTCGTGCAATGCGGACACCGCGTCGCGCCGATGTCGATGGTGCTCTTGCAGAAGCTGCACTGCTTCGTGGTGGGCGGGCCGGCCGGCGCCGGCTTGATGAACATTCGGCTGATGCGCCAGGCGACGAAGCCGATGATCACGAAATTCACGAGCGCGCTCAGCAGGTCGCCGATCTTGAACGTGAATGGGCCGATCTGCGGGGCCCACTTCAGCACGTCACCCGCCGAGCCGGCCGCCGCGGACTCGGCCACGAGGACGATCGGCATGATGATGTCGTTCACGATGGCCTGAACCACGGTGTTCAGCGCCGCACCGATCACCACCGCGATGGCCAGCGCGATCGCATTCTGCTTGATCAGAAAGTCCTTGAACTCCTTCCACATGCGTCCTCCCGTCCTATTGGTAGGCCAACTGGAGTGCCGCGGGACCCGCGCCTGTGACCAGCACCCCGGCCGCCGGTCCGGCGCCGGGGAACGCTTGACGATACCTGGAATCCCAATCGCGCGCGAATGCCCCGGCGTCCGGCTCCCGAACCAGCGCCCAGACGCTGCCGCCGAACCCGGCCCCGAACGCCGACGCCGCCACGGCGCCCAGCGCGCGCGCCTGCCGCTGGAGCGCGATCGTCTCGGCGATCTGGTTGCCGAGCCACCGCTCCACGTTGTTCTGCGACTCGTCCACCAGCGCGCCGAACCGTTCCAGGTCGCCCGCCTCGAGCGCGAGCCGCGCCGACGGAATGATGCGCATGCTCTCCTCGACGAACTGGTCGAAGCGGTCGACGAGGATGCCCGGCGCATACTCGGCGTGCGTCGCGCCGCGCAGGATCTGTCGGATCCGGTCCGGCGCGCCCGGCGCCGAGACCACCGCCGCCGCCAGGGAATCGTCGCCGCGGCCGGTGGCGTCGTTCCACGCGCGCAGAATCACCTGCGTCGCCACCGACGCGCGGTTGTAGAGGTCGCGCGCGGCCCCTGCCTTCTCCGCCAGCACCCCGCTGTTCGCGATCGCGAACGTGTAGCCGTCGGGCAGCCGCACCGTGCCCTCGGCGCGCACCGGACAGAACGAGTACTGGCTGAGCGTGTGCGGCCGGCAGCAGAGAATCGCCGTCTGGTCCTCGCTCCCGCCGAAGATCCCGACGCCGCGATCGCCGGCCAGCGACCCGAAGCTCTGCCCGTTCTCCACGCAGCCGAGGTACGACGCGAGCGCCTCGCGGTCGCGAATCTCCCGCCGGTAGAGCTCGTCGTGCTCGAGGTCGTTCATGGAGGACACGGCGAGGAACACGGCCACCACGAGCGCGCTGGAGCTGCTCACGCCCGCGCTCAGCGGGAGATCGCTTCCCAGCGCGATGTCGAGCCCGCGGCGCGCGCCGGGAAAGTTGCGCGCCACGCGCCGCACCACCGTCATCGGATAGTTGGACCAGTGCCCCATCGGCGGTTCGAGATCGGGACTGAACGGGAACTCGGCCGCATCGTTCAGGCGCACGTCGATCACGCGCACGCGGCCGTCGTCGCGGGGCGACGCCGCCAGGCACACGCCCCGCTCCACCGCGCACAGCAGGCTGCGCCCGCCCGCGTAGTCGGTGTGCTTGCCGAGCACCTCGATGCGCCCCGGCGAGAACCAGGCCGCGATGCGCTCCCCCGCCACGCCATGGGCGCGCAGCGCCTCCACCGCGTCGTCGAACAGCGCCTGCTTGGCCCCGGCCGCGGCGCCGGACATTCCGGCGCCCACGAGCGCGCGAGCGAACGCGCCGCTCATGGCCGCGCCTCCACGCCTGCCAGCCGCTCGCGCACGCTCGCAATGTCGCCGCGGCTCGACAGGTCCAGCACGCCCGCCGCCACGCGCACGACGTCGAACCGCTCGTCCATCTCGTCGATTGCGATGCGCACCGCGTCCTGCAGCTCCAGCTCGCCGCGCGGCGACGGCGCGACGCGCCGGCAGGCCTCGAAGATCGCGGGCGTAAACAGCCACGCGTTCATGCTCACCAGGGCATGCGCGCCGAACGCACGCGCCGTGTCCGCGTCGGGCTTCTCGACGATGCGGGCCAGCGACCCGTCGGGATGCAGCGCGAGCAGCGCGTACTTGAGCACGCGCGCTTCCTCGATGTTGCTCTCGCGGATCAGCGCGTCGCGCTCGAAGCCGAGGACGGCGGAGCCCGGCGCGCCCCGCAGCGCCGCCAGCGTGGCGGCGGGATAGTAGTTGTCTGAATTCACCATCAGCACGCGGTCCCCGGCGGCGAACGCCTCGGCGGCGAGCAGCGCGTCGGCGGTGCCGCGGGGTTCCTCCTGAATGGAAAACGACACGCGGACGCGCTCTGGCGGGGTGCGCGTGTAATGCCCACGAATCTCGTTGGGTCCCGGAGCGATCACGATGCACACGTCCGTGCACCCCGCGTCGGCCAGCGCGCTCAGCGCATAGTCCAGGAACGGACGCCCGATCGGGATCATCGCCTTCATGCCGCGGGCGGCGACCGAGGCCTGCGCGTCGTCGAGCGCAGCGCCGGCGTCCTCCCGGCGCATGCGGGTGCCCAGCCCTCGCGCCAGCACGACGGCCTTGGTGACGGCGGGCCAGCGACGGCTCATGCCTGTTTCGCTGCCTCCGCCGCCTCCGACCCCGCGCCCGACCAGAGGCGCGGCACGAGCCGCCACAGCGCCACGCCGCTGATCACGAACGCCACGGTCCACATCGTTGCCTGCGGCGTGCGCCCGTACAGGTAGCTGCCCGTGCCGAACAGCGCCGAGTAGACGAACAGGCAGCCGAGCACCCACCCCAGCATCGCCTGCGGCAGGCTGTCCGGCGACGCGCCCAGCCCCGCCTCCTCGCGGATGGCCTTCCATCCCGGGCCGGCGGGGCGCACGAGCTTGTAGAAGTTGAGCAGCGTCGCGTGGTCGTGCGGCTCGGTCAGGTAGGTGACCGTCACCCACACGACGGTCGTGGTGGCCACCGTGATCACCAGCGACACGTTCTCGTTCACCGCGTGGCCCATCTTGCCGGCGATGAAGAAGCCGACCGCGACCAGGAACGAGCTGATCATGGCCGAGACCTCGCTCCACGCGTTGACGCGCCACCAGAACCAGCGGAGCAGGTAGATGAGGCCGGTGCCCGCGCCGACCGAGAGAATGAGGTCGAACGCCGCCTTGGCCGTGGTCAGCTCGAACGTCAGCAGCGCGGCGCAGACCATGAGCAGCGCCGTGACGACGCGGCCCACGAAGACATAGTGCCGCTCCTCGCGGGCGCGGCTGATGAACCGCCGGTAGAAGTCGTGCACCAGGTACGACGTGCCCCAGTTGAGGTGCGTCTCGATCGTCGACCGGTACGCGGCCAGCATCCCGGCCACCATCAGGCCCAGGAATCCGGCGGGGAGGAAGCGCAGCATCGCGGGATAAGCGATGTCGTCGCCCAGCAGTTTGGGATCGAGCGCCGGGAACGCGTGCTGGATCGACGCCAGGTCGGGATAGATGATCGTGCTCGCGAGCGCCACGATGATCCACGGCCAGGGGCGCAGCGCGTAGTGCATGACGTTGAAGAACAGCGTGCCGGTGAGCGCGTCCTTCTCCGTGCGCGAGGCGAGCATCCGCTGCGCGATGTAGCTCCCGCCACCGGGCTCGGCGCCCGGATACCACACCGACCACCACTGGATCGTGATCGGGATGATCAGCACCGCGAGCGCCACCGACCAGTTCCCGAAATCGGGGAGCAGGTTCAGCGTTTTGGGATCGATTTTCGAGATCAGCCCCGCCACCCCGCCGATCTGCGGCTGCTTCACCGCGAAGTAGGCGACGGCGAAGGTGCCGGTCATCGTGATCGTGAACTGGATCGAGTCGGTCACCAGCACGCCCCACAGACCGGACACCGACGCGAAGAAGATCGTGATCACCGCCGCGATGGAGAGCGTCTGCCACGGCGGCCACCCGAGCACGATGCTGGCGATCTTCACCGCCGCCAGGTTCACCGTGGCCATGATCACGCAGTTGAAGAAGAGCCCCAGGTACACGGCGCGAAAACCGCGCACGAAGCTGGCCGCGGGACCGGAGTAGCGCAGCTCGTAGAATTCGAGGTCGGTCATCACCCGCGACCGCCGCCACATCCGCGCGAAGAAGAACACCGTCATCATGCCGGTGAGCAGGAACGCCCACCAGAGCCAGTTGTCGGCCACGCCGTTCGTGCGGACCATGTTGGTCACCAGGTTCGGCGTGTCGGTGCTGAACGTGGTGGCGACCATCGAGACGCCCACCAGCCACCAGGGCGCCGCGCGCCCCGAGGTGAAGAACTCCGCGGTGCTCGAGCCGGCGCGCTTGTAGAAGAAGAGCGCCGGCAGGAACGACACGATGATCGACGCCGTGATGATGATCCAGTCGATTCTGGCGAAATGCATCTGGCGGGAACCGGGGATGCGGGAAGGAGGGCACTGCGCGACGAACGGGGGGAATCAACACCGCGAATGCGGCCCCGTCCAGCTTCACTGTCCGACTGTCTAGCTGTCCGACTGTCTCGCTGTCCGACTGTCCGACTGTCCGACTGTCCAGCTCTCCAGCGCCCACACCGCCTCCATCCGCGCCGCCCCCAGCACCGCCCGCGCCACGAAGGCCACGGGCGATCCCCCGCTGAACGCCGACGCGATCGCGAACAGCGTCCGCGGCAGCACGCGCCGCGCGTCGGCAATCGCGTACACCGGCTCCCAGCGCTCGGGATCCAGCTTCGCCTTGAACGCGTCCAGTCCGTCGAAGTTGTAGAACCGCCGCCCGTGCGCGCGCACCCACGCCAGGACGAAGCGCAGCCAGCGCGGATTGACCGTCTCGTCCAGCCGCGCGCGCCGCGACAGCGGCGACAACCCGAGCGTGACGTACCCGGCGCCTTCACCTTCGAACACACGCATCGCGGTATCGATCAGCAGCTCGTTGCAGCCGTTGGGCGCGGCGTGTCCGCGGATGATCTGCTCCACCAGCCATCCCCGACGCGTCGGCACCGGCGACGCGAGCAGGAACCCCACCACGCCGAATCCGGCCCGCTCGGCGACGAACACGCGGCGGTCTTCCAGCCGGTCGAGCGTGCGGGGCTCCACCAGGAAGTGCATCGGCGGCAGTCCGCGCGTCGCGCCCCACTCGCGCAGGCAGCGCCAGAGATCGGCGCGCCCACGCGCGCGGGCCGCGCTCCACTCGCTCACCTCCACCCCCTTGTGGCGCGCCCGCTGGATCTGCGCCCGCAGCGAGGCATGGCTGGCCACGATCCGCGTCCACGCGCCGGGATGCCACGCCGGCTGGGCGCCGAGGAGCACGAAGGCGCGGCCGGGTTCGCGGCGCAGCAGCTGTTCCAGCCGCCCTTCGGCGCCGAAATAGCACACGTGGCTCCCTTCGGCGCGCACCTGGCGCTCGAACTCGTCCACCACGCCGCCCAACCGCTCCGCCCCGCAGACGGGCGCGCCCGCCACCACGTACACGCCATGGAAGCGCGCATAGCCTAGTACTGCGTCGCCGAGGGAGGAGAACCAGTGGGAGATGCCGGGATTCAGGATCTGGTAGGACGTCGCGTTCCACCCGTGGCGCAGCACCAGGTCCCGGGCGCGCTCCTCATCGCTGACGGGGGCAACGGCCTTCACGCGCCCGCCCCGCGGGCGCCGCGCGTCAGGCCCGCGGGTGCTCCAGCATCGCGGCCAACCGTCCCAGACGCGCCTGCCAGAACTTCCGCATCTGCTCCGCTTTGCGCCCGGTGGACAGCTCCTCCTGATCCACGGTCACGTGCGTGCGGAACGGGCCTCGGGGCATGAAGAACACGCGCACGCGCGTCCCCGCCCAGCGTCCATGCAGGGAGATCGACGGCGTCAGGTCGCCCACCTCGAGCTCGTCGTTGCGGAGCCACTGCCGGCGCTCGCGCTGGTCGGTCCATGCGGCATACACCCGCTCGACCTCGGCGCCGATGGTTCTGGACACGGACGTCGAGAACCCCCGCGGCCCGGCCGCGGCCGCAGATGCCAAATTTCCAATGTGGCTCGCTTCGAGCCCCGACCGCTGGTCGGCCATCCGCTCCTCCGGAGCGACGATAGCGCCTGGCGTGCACACCGGCCCCACCCCGCGCCGGCCGGGCCGTTTCGTGGACGCAAGTATTTATAGTATGCGTCTGGCGGTTCCGCGTACGCCATCCTCCAAGTCACGACACCCGCGTCCGGGTTCAACGGACAAGATAGGCTCCGAGGTTCCCTGTTGCGCCTTTCTTAGTGGCCACGTAGGTTTACGGCAGCGAATTCGTACCATTGGTACGACACGTTCCACGAACGACTCGGGGCCTGCTCTTCGCGGGCCCCATTCTTGTTGTTCGATGTCGCGCGTTGCGTCCGGCAAGTGTCCGGCACGACGGGAACAGCGCCCATCGTGAGGGCCTTGGTCACGAACATTGTAGTCGGCACGTACGGCCATACCGGACTCCGACCACAACAACACACAGGAGTACCGCAATGCGTACGACCGGCACCGTGAAGTGGTTCAACGACGCGAAAGGCTTCGGCTTTATCACGCCGGAAGGCGGACAGAAGGACTGCTTCGTTCACCACTCCGCCATCCAGGGCAGCGGCTTCAAGTCGCTGGCCGAGGGTGAGCGCGTCGAGTTCGACATCGTCCAGGGCCAGAAGGGCCCCGCGGCGGAGAACGTCGTCAAGCTCGGCCGCTAAGGCCAACCGCGCCCACGGGCGCACACCGGCGGCCGGCTCGGGATTTCCCGGGCCGGCCGTTTCGGTTTTCGGCACGGCCCCCGTGTTGCCCGGGGCGCCGCCTCCCGCCATACTCGGCAACGTGCGATCCGTCGCCGCCTTCTTCCTCGTTGCGGCCGGGCTGGCCGCAGCGCCCAGCGTCGCGCTGGCGCAGCAGCCCCTCCCGGCAGTCGTGCGCGTTCGCGTGAGCGATGCCGCGCAGTCCCCGATGCCGGGCGTCACGCTGATCGTGCTGCGCGCCGACGGCCGCGCGTCCCTCGAGGGCACCACCAACGACGCCGGCCGGTACACCTTCCGCTTCGTCCCCGACGGCGCGTCGTACCGGATCGTGGTGCGCCGGATCGGCTACCTGCAGACGATGCGCGTCCTCCGCGTCCACCCGGGCGACACCGTGGATGTCGCGCTCATCCTGGCCCGGCTTCCGCGGCAGCTCGACACGGTGCGCGTCGACGCCCGCGCGCTGTCGGACGACTACTACCTCGACGCCCGGATGATCGCCGGCATCCGGCACCACTACGTGAAGGACGCCTTCGATGCGATCCGCGACGCCAGTCCGGGAATGCTCGGTGACGCCGACCGCGGCTGCCGCCCCGCGATGAACGTCTGGGTGAACGGCGTGCACGTCCGCTTCAGTCCGACGGCCTCGTACGACCTGCCGGCGAGCCAATCGGTCGTGTCCCGCGAGGAGATCCAGGGGTACCCCGGGGCCGACGTGAACGCCGTGCCCCCGCAAGCGCACGATCGGATACTCGGCGACGTCCTGAGCCTCATTCCCTCGCAGGACATCGCCGAAATCCGCTACCACAATTGCTGGGACGCGTCGATGGGCGAGCACGGGACCCGCAACGCCATCTTCATCACGCTCAACCCCGGCCTGGTCTACGTCGATGGGCGTGGCGTCCTTGCCGTCGATTCCACGGCGAAGCGGTGATTCGCCCGGTCGCGTCGACCGCCCGGTCCGGCTAGTCTTCGGCCAACCTGCACCGCGACCGATGCCACCGCTCACGATCCTCTTCGACCTCGACGGCACCCTCATCGACTCCGTGGAGCTGATTCTCCGCTCCAAGCAGTACGCGTTCGAGTCGCGCGGCCTCGCCGCCCCGAGCGACGCGGAGTGGCTCCGGTGGCTGGGCACGCCGCTGCGTAATACGTTCGCGCGATTCACCGACGATCCCGACGAGGTCGACCGCTTCGTGGCCGCGTACCGGGAATTCCAGCTCGAACATCACGACCGGCTGCTCCGCCCGTACGAGGGAGCGTCGGAAACGCTCGCGGCGCTTCGCCATGCGGGCCACCCCATCGGCATCGTCACCAGCAAGTCCGTGGAGCTGTCCGAGCGCGGCCTCGCCCGCGTCGGCCTGCTCGACTACATGGACACGATCGTTGGCGCCGACTCCACCCAGCGACACAAACCCGATCCGGAGCCCGTGCGCGTGGCGCTCGAGCGGCTGGGCGCCTCCGCCGACCGGGCGCTCT
>DASVWS010000234.1:0-18008 GCA_036393095.1 Gemmatimonadaceae bacterium
GCGTGGCCATGATGGCAATCCCCAGCGACCCGCCGAGCTGGCGGGTGAGATTGAACATCCCCGTGCCCTGCGCCAGGTCCTTGGTGGCCAGGTCGGCCATCGTCGCGTTGGTGAGGGGCACGAAGATCAGCCCCAGCCCCAACCCGCGCCAGATGAGCGGCCAGAAGAGGTCGCCGCGTCCAGCATCGAGACTGAGATACGAGAGCTGGTACATCGACAGCAGGAAGAGCAGCGCGCCGATGGTCACGGTGACGCGTGCGTCGAGCCAATTCGCGTTCCGGCCGACCCACATCATCATCACCGCCGACGCGATGGCGCCGGGCAGAATGACGAGGCCGGTCTGGTTGGCGGTGAAGCCGTGCAGCTGCTGCAGGAACACGGGGAGCACGAAGATCGACCCATACAGCGCGAGGCCGAGGAACGACGCAATGCTGACGCCCGCAGCGAGCTGCCGGCTCCTGAACACGCGGAAGTTGATCACCGGCTCGTCGGTGGTGAGCTCGCGCCAGAGGAGCAGCGCGAACGAACTCACGGCGACCACGCAGAGCGTGGTCACGAACCGGGACTCGAACCAGTCGTAGCGCTCGCCGCGCTCGAGCATCCACTGCAGCGAGCCCACGCCGGTGGCCAGGAATAGAATGCCCGGAAAGTCGATCTTCCGGGCGCGCACCTGGTGCGCGGCATCGTGCACGTACGTGTACACCATGAACGCGGCGAGAATGCCGAGCGGCACGTTGATGTAGAAGATCCAGGGCCACTCGTAGTTGTCCACGATCCAGCCGCCGAGCGTGGGGCCGATGGTGGGGCCGACCATTACGCCGACGCCGAACATCGCCTGGCCGATGCCCACCTCGTGCGGCGGGAACGACTCGAACAGCGTGGTCTGCGCGGTGGACAGCAGCGCGCCGCCCCCCAGCCCCTGCACCACGCGCCACAGCACGAGCTCGCCCAGTGTGTGCGACGCACCGCACATGAACGACGCCGCCACGAAGAGCAGAATCGAGCCGGTGAGATAGCGCTTGCGTCCGAAATACGCGGAGAGCCAGCCCGACATCGGGATCACGATCACGTTGGCGATGATGTAGCCGGTGGATACCCACGAGATCTCGTCGAGCGTGGCGCCGAGGTTCCCCATCATGTGGGGAATCGCGACGTTCACGATCGAGGTGTCGATCAGCTCCAGCACCGCCGCCAGCGTCACCGCGATGGCGATGATGTACTTGTACTTGTACGGGTCTTCGTGCTCGGCGGCGTGCGCCGGGGGCGTGCCCGTCACCACGCGGGTGGTGACCCGTGGGCCGGCCGGCGGCAATACGCCGTCCCCGACCGTCGCGGTCGCGTCCGTCATGAACGACTGCCTCAGGTATCTGGGTGCGTGGCTACTTGGTCACGACGTGCGTCACCACCGACATGCCGGGGCGGAGCGGCTCATTCTGGCCGCACCCATCCGTGACGGCGATGCGCACCGGAACGCGCTGGACCACCTTGGTGAAGTTGCCGGTGGCGTTGTCCGGCGGGAGCAGCGCGAACTTCGCGCCCGTGGCCGCGGCCACGCTCTCCACCTTGCCCTTCGCGGTGCAACCGGGGTAGGCATCCACTTCGAACTCCACCGGCTGGCCGACGCGAATGTCGGCGAGCTGCGTTTCCTTGTAGTTGGCGGTCACCCACACGCCCGTATCGGAGACGATGGTGAGCAGCGGCTGGCCGGGCTGCACGAGCTGCCCGATCTCCACCTGCTTGCGCGACACCATACCCGCCATCGGCGCGGTGACCCGCGTATACGAGAGCTGCAGCCTGGCGTTCTCCACCGTGGCCTGGGCCGCGGCGAGGCGGGCTTCCGCCAGCCGCACGCCGGCCTGGGCTGCCGAGATGTTGGACGATGCCGCGCTCTGCTGCCTCTCGAGCGCCTGGAGCTGCGCCGCCGCCGCATCGGCAGCGGCCTGCGCCGCATCGAGCTGCTGCTTCGACACGATCTGCTTGGCGACGAGTTCCTTGGCGCGGGCGAGATCGGCGTTCGCCTTGGTCAGGTTGGCCTGGGCGGCGTCGATCTGCGCGGCGAGCGAGGCGCGCTGGTTCGACGCGGCCTGCACGGCCGCCTGCGCCTGCCCTTCGCCGCGCGGACCCGACACCGCGGCGCGCGCCGCGGCCAGGTCGGCCTCGGCCTGGGCGAGCCGCGCCTGGTATTCGGCCGGATCGATCTGCACGAGCAGCGAGTCGGCCGCGACGTGTTCGTTCTCGTCCACCGTGAGGCGCTGGACGTAGCCGCCGACCTTGGCGAGCACGGGCGTCATGTCGCCGTCCACCTGCGCGTCGTCGGTGGATTCGTGGCCGCGGGCGTACATGTACTCCTTCACCGCCCAGCCGAGTCCGAGGACGACGAGCACGACGAGGACCGGGAGGACGAACTTGCGCCGGCCATTGCTCTCGGCGGGCGCCGCGTCGCGATCAGTGGGCTTCGATTGAGTTGCCATGGTTCTTGCGTATCGAGTGAGTCGTGGTGTTGGATGCAATCGGGACGCGTGGCTACTGCAGCGACGTCGTGCGCCCTTCTGCCCGGGCGAGCGCGACGCGCGCGGATTGGAATGCGGTTTCGGCGTCGATGAGCTGCGTGCGGGCACCATTCAGCGTCAGCGACGCGGTGATCACGTCGGCGTTGCCGGCGACGCCGGCGCGGAACCGGTCGCGCGCCTGCGACACCTCCTGCTCGGCCAGGCGCACGCGCTCGCGCGCCGCGTCCACGGCCTGCCGCGCCGACGAGAGGTCGAGCACGGCGCCGCGCACGTCGGCGGCCACCTGCTGCTGCAGGTCATGCTCGCGCACCTGGAGCTCGCGAATCGCGGCGTCCTGCTCGGTGACCCGCGCGTCGCGCCGGTTGCCGTCGAACACGGGTACCGAGAGCTCGACGCCCCAGGTGTAGGTGGCCAGCATGTGGCTCAGCCGTAGGCCGATGTAGCCGCCGTTGGCGAACGCGTTCACGCTGGGCAGGCGCTCGTCGCGGATGGCGGTGATCTGCGCCTGCGCGGCGCGCATCTGCGCCTGGAGCGCCCGCACATCGGGCCGCTGGCGCATGGCCTCGGCCACGGCGGCATCCACGTCCTGCGCTGCCGCGCCCTCGCCATTCAGCGCCGTGAGCGAATCGGTGAGCGTGAACGGCGTCTCCAGCGGCAGGTTGAGGGCGCGCGCCAGGTTCAACCGCGACCGGGCCTCGTCGTTCCGGGCGGCGATGAGCTGCGCCTTTACGCCGGACAGCTGCGATTCGGCACGCGTCACGTCGAGCCCGACGCCGACGCCGGCCGCGAGCTGGTCCTGCGCGATCTTGAGCAGGTCGCCGGCAAGCGACGAGTCGGCGAGCCGCGCCGAGAGCTGCGCATCGGCGCGCAGTGCCTGCAGGTAGGCGATCGCGGCCTGCGCCGCTGCCTGCTCCGCCGCCGCGCTCTCTCCGACGCCGACGGCGGCCGCACCGGCGCGCGAGGCGCGCAGGCGGCCGAGCGCCGCGGGATCGAACAGCGTCTGCGACGCGTGCGCGCGCACGTCGAGCGTGGCGACCGGGCCGATGATCTGGCCGAGCGGATCCAGCAGCGGCGGCTGGCCCGGCTGGGTCGGGAAGTTGAAGCCGAAGGTCGCCGAATTGAGCGTGGTCTGCATCTCGGTGGCGCCGGCGCCGAAGTTCGGCAGGAATGCCGACCGGGTTTCGGAGACGCGCGCGTTGGCGGCGCTGGTCTGCAGGCCGGCCGTCTGCACGATCGCGCTCTGGCGGGCGGCCATTCGCACGGCGTCGGCCAGCGAGAGGCGCTGCGGCGCCGGCTGCTGGGCATGCAGCGGCGCGGGGGCCGCGAGGGTCACCGCAACGGCGAGCGACAGCGTGGTGGCGGCGCGCGCGGAACAGCGGGTGATGACGTTCATGAGTGTGAAGCCGGGGTCTGGGCCGGCGCGTCGGGCGCCGGACGAATGGCGGTCATGTAGAAGTCCTTGATCTCGTCGAGCAGCTGCTGGTCCGACTTGCCCCCGATCGAGTCGCAAAGCACGGGGCGGTGGCGCCAGTTGCCGTACGTGGTCAGCAGCGCGATGAGCATCCGGGCGGCGACGCCCGGGTCCATGCGGCGGAATTCGCCGCGCGCCATGCCGCGCTCGAGGATCGAGCGGAGCAGCCGGCGGCCCCGTCCGAACACCTCGTCGCCGTAGAAGGAGGCGAGGTCCGGATACGCATAGAGCTCCGAATGCACCCAGCGGTGCAGCGGCGGGAACTTGGACGAGCACATGAAGCGCCAGTGCGCGTCCACGAAGGAGTGGAGATCGTCGGTGGCCGTGGGCCCCGAGATGCGGCGCTCGAGGTCGTCGATCGCGTCGCCGACCGTGTGGCGCACGACTTCACGGAACAGGTCTTCCTTGCTCGGGAAGTAGAGATAGATCGTGCCCTTCGAGACGCCGGCTCGCCGCGCGATGTCGTCGAGCCGCGCCGAGGCGAGTCCGTGCTCGGCGAAGGTCTCGAACGCCGCGTCGAGGATCTGGCGGGGCCGTTCTTCCGGACGGCGCCGCCATTTCGGCTCGTGGGCGATATCAGGCTGAACCATCGCTGTCCTCTTGGTCCCTACGCCATCAACAAATAACCGACGGGTCGGTCAATTACGTGATGAAGACAAAAAGATGCGAGGCCAGCATTTGCGCCTCGCGAAGCGAGTAACTTACCCGGCGGTCATTATAAGTCAAGTGACCGTGTGGGGTGAATCCCTACGGGCCGCCATCAGTTCCCGGCCACTGCAAACACACGGAAAACAGGACGTGCGGCGCCCGCCGCACGTCCGCGTTGCCCCGCTCAGGCGTCGCGCGGAGAGCCGGGCCAATAGCCGAACTCCTTGCGGTAGCAAACGGCGTCGAGATCGGCCGTGCGCTCCTGAAAGAAGTCCCTGGCGTCGGCGATGGCCTGGTTGTAGATCGTCGGCCCGAGTTCGCGGAGTACGTAGTCGAGCAGCAGCTCGGCCTTCAGGTCGCCGATCTCCTGGTCCAGGTTCTCCGACACGTACCGCTTGAGTGATGCCAGCGCCTGCTTCCTCGCGGTCTCGGGAATGGCGATCATTGCGTCCTTTCGCATACGAGGTCGGGTCAGAGGTCAGGCGTCGAGGCCTTTGCGTTCTTGTGCCTGGTGCAGCTGATCGATCAGCAGGCCGATGGCGTCCCAGGTCTCGGAGCTGTCGGGCCGGTCGCCGGTGCGCAGATACTCCAGGCGGTCGTGGAGCTGGCGGCGCAGCTCGAGCTCCCGGGGAGTGGGCGCGCCGAGCCGGTCGACACGATCCGCCGGGTCGAGCGCCGAGCCCGTGGCGCGATACCGTGCACGCGCTTCGTCGAGCACATCGTCGGGGTCCGGCGGCATCAGGTGATCGTCGTCGAGGACGGGCTCGGGCAGCGCTTCCCAGTCGCACAGCGAGCAGCGGTGTGCGGGCGTGTAGTCGGTGGCGTACCCGCAGCACGGGCAGAGGCGCCGGCCTTCGGCCCAGTCGGGCGCCCACGGGGGCGTGTCGTTCGCGGCGACGGCAGCATCCTGCGGTCCGGCGTCGGTCGAGTCCGCGGCGTCTTCGCCTTCGCCATCGACATCCGGTGGCGGCTCGTTGCCCACCGTGCTGTCCGACGCCGGCGCGGGCGCCGACCCGGCGCCGGCGGCCGGCGGCGTACCGGGCGCGGAAATATTGGCGGGCTCCGCCGCTGCGCGCACATGCATGCCGGCATCGCCGAAGGCCGCGTCCTTGGGGAGCACGTACACGGTGTGCTCCCGGTCGCGCCAGCGCGCGCGGAGCGAGCTCCACACCCAGGCCACGACGACCACCAGCGCGACCACGATGAGCACACGGTTGGTGACGGAGAGGGAGCGCAGTGCCTGGACGATGGCGTTCATGCGGACGGGAGGATTGGGGTGGGCACCGGCGGGGAATGGAGGCGATCAGGGAAGGCGAAACACGAACGGCATCTGCACGATGGCCGCCACGGCGCACCCTTCGACCATCAGCGGCCCGAAACGATAGGCACGGAGCGCCGCGAGCGCCGGTTCGACGAATTCGACCGCGTCGGCGCGCACGACCTGCACCGTCTGCGGATCGAGGATCCCCGCGGCGTCGACGACGAACTGCACGTCGACCTCGCCCTGCACCCCTGCCTTTCGAAGCTCGGGCGGATACACGGGAGCCGGCACCGGCGGCACGACGTTCAACGCGCGTGTCACGCCTCGCGTGGGAACCCGCAACGTCACGAGACGGGTGAGACCCGGCTCGGGTGGGAGGGGCCCACGCGGGTGCTGCGCCGACCAGACCGCCTCCGGCGTGAGGACGATTCGCAGCTCCACGGAGTCGGCCCCGGCGAGCGCGGCCGAATCGGGAGGCGGCATGAGCTGGCTGGTGTCGAGCGCGGCGATCGCGGCCAGGATCGCCCGATCCATCGGTGCGTTTCGCGTACCGCCGACCACGCGCGCGTTCGCGAAGTGCCCGTCGCGCCGCCAGGTGACGCGGTATACGCCGCTGACCGTCGGGTAGCTGAGGACGCCGACCTGCGCGTCGTAGACGTCGAGTTGCACGACGCGCGGCAGCGCCAGCATCTGCCGCACGCCCTCGCCGAGCAGGGATTCATCGTCGGGCGATACGCGCTGCGTCGCGTCGAAGGGCGCCACGATCAGGCTCAGCTGCACGACGTTCGAGTCGGCCGACGGGGCGGTGAGCCGCTGGCGGCAGACGGCGGAGTCGGGGGCACTCTGCGCCAGACCCGGTGCCGCCGCGATCACGAACATCGCAGCGACCGCCGGGAGACAACACCACCCCGGGCCCCGCCCAGGCCTGCCCTGCGGCGCGGTCCATGCGCGTACACGAAGCATCCGCCAATTCATGAACTCAGATCGCATGCCGATCCTCGACTGGGGTCGTCCGCCCTGCGCAGCGCATGGACCATGCGCCACCCCTGCCCTATCATACCGTGCATCCGCCAGCGTCGCGAACCAACCGCGCAAGCACACGTATGCGAATCCACCTCTTCACCGGCCTCTTGTTCGCGCTGCTTGGCGCCCGTGCGCTTTCGGCTCAGGATTCGACCGGATTCGTCGCCTCCGAGTCGTGTCTCGACCACCTGCCGCCCGGCGCTTTCTTCCAGGTCGGCGTCTACGCATATGTGCACGTCGACCCGGGCCTCGGGAAGCAGGCCCGCTTCGCGGCCGAGGACTTCCTGCAGGCGGTCGTTGAGGCCGCGGCGCGGCTGCTCGGAGCACCGCCCGGCGTGCTGCCACGCGGCGACCCGACGCTCACCTGGAAACAGCTCGCCGGAAGCCTGCGCGTCACCGCCTATGCCGACGGGCGGATGAACTGGATCGCGGACAGCACGCCGCATGGACCGACGGCCGCAACGCGACTCCTGGCCGTCGCGGTAAGCGACGCCCGGCGGAACGGCGCCACCATGATGCTGCCGCAGGATGCGCGGGGGCAGGCACTCGACTCGCTCACGTTCCTGATCCGGACGACGCATCCTCGCGTCTCCGAGGCGGGAACGCCCGACTCGATGACGTTCGAGGGGACGGCCATCCCGATCTTCTCCGCACCGGTGCCCTGGGAGGAAGCAGTACGATTCCCTCGCCGAGCGCCGCAACTCTGGTATCCTGACGACGCCCGGGCGAGCATGGCGACGGCGACCGTGGTCGAGCGTTTCACGGTCGACACGACGGGCAGAGTGGTTCCCGGTTCGATTCACGAGGTCTGGCCGGCGGGAGTCAAGCCGCCGATGGGTGATCTCGGACGATACTGGGACGAGTTCGTCGCGTCGACGCACAAGTGGCTTTACTCGGGACGCTTCTCGCCGGCCCGCATTGGCGGATGCCGCGTGCAGCAGGTCGTCGAGCAGCGGTTCGCCTTCGACCTCAGACCGGACGACACGGACGCCCCACCTGCTCTGTAGTAGAATTCTGCCATGTCCGACACCGACACCCGTATCCGCATCGACAAATGGCTCTGGGCCGCGCGGTTCTACAAAACGCGCTCGCTCGCAACGGAAGCCGTGCAGGGCGGCAAGGTCGAGATCAACGGCGACCGCGCCAAGCCAGCCAAAACCGTGGGACCCGGCGACGAGGTGCGCGTCCGCCTCGGCCCCTACGAGCACGTCGTGATCGTGCGCGCGGTGGCGCCGCGCCGAGGATCGGCGCGCGACGCGCAGGGGCTGTACGACGAAACGCCGGAATCGCGCGCCGAACGGGAGAAGCTCGCCGAGCAGCTCCGCTTGGCACCCGCCGCGTTCGTATGGGAAGACAAGGGACGCCCGACCAAGAAGGATCGCCGCCAGCTCAATCGCTTCCGCGATGATCGGGGGCGCTGACTCCGAGCGCTACGCCGGCGGCGCTCCCGCCACGCGCACGAGCGTCGCGCCCTCGATGGTGTGCGCGCCCTTGAACGGCACGTATTCGAACGGCACTCCGGCGGCGCGCAGCGCATCGGTCTGCTGCGCGATGCGCGCCGCATCGAAGAACTGGTCGCGGTCGCCGAAGGCGCAGGTCACCGGCACCGCGCCCAATCGGTCCCGGACCGCGGCGACGTCGAGATCCTGCGGCAGGCTGCCGCTCCACGCAATGAAGCGGTCCACGCGCGTCTGGCCGAGCGCCAGCCAGCGCATCACCGTGGCGACGCCCTGCGAGAACCCGAAGGCGACGAGCCGTACGCGGTCGCGATCGCGCCCCTGCAGCAGCAGCGCGGCGAGCGTGTCGAGATACTCCACGTAGTCGGCGATCTCGCTGTCGCGATCTTCACGGGTCATCCACGTGGCGCCGATCCGCGCGTCGGGTCCGTGCGGCAGGGTGTTCTCGAGGTAGAAACGCGACAGCGCTTCCGGGGCGACGATGAGCCGGGCCGGATGCTCGATTGGCCGGAAGTGCCGCAGAAAGCGCCCCGCGAGCTGGCCGTAGCCGTGGCAGGCGATCCAGAGCTCGCGGACCTGCGGTCCGCCGTCTCCCAGCGTGTGGTATCGCGCGGTGCGCCGGACGCGGAGGTGGTGTTCGGGCACCGCGCGGGCGGCTACCTGTCGCGCGCGGCCGCGGCGAAGAGTTGCTGCTGGCTCGTGGCGCGCTTGAGGAGCTCGACGGCCTTCGTCAGCTGATTGTCCTCGCCGAGCGTGAGCTGCTTGGCCGCTCCGTCTCCGAACGCCTTGCTCACCGTGCGCACCGCGAGCTGCTCGGCGAGAATCGAATCGGCGACCGACGCGAATTTGGGATCGATCTTCACGTCCTTCGCCTTCAGGGTCGCCATCAGCCGCTCCGTCCACGCCGGCTTGAGCTCGAGCGTGGGCGTTTTCAGGCTGTCCTTGAGCTGCCGCGAATACTGGTCGAGCTCGGTGCTGATGATCCCCGCGGAGGGCGCGACGGACCGGAAGAACTGCTGCTCCAGCGTGGTGAGCGTGTCGCCACGCACCACGACGTCGGGGGTGATCCCGCCGCCGCCGTACACGACGCGCCCGTCGTCCGACCGGTACTTCGGCCGCGCCAGCCGCTCGGAGTCGGTCTCCATGGAATCGGGGCGCACCTCCACGAGCTGCCCGGCGTCGTTGAGCTTGCGGTCGCGGTGAATGGACCGCCCGCTGGGCGTGTACCACTTGCCGGTGGTGAGCTTGAGCGCGTAGCCGCCCTCGAGGCCGTAGACCGACTGCACCAGTCCCTTGCCGAACGACGTCGTGCCGACCACGAGCGCGCGGTCGTGGTCCTGCAGGGCGCCGGCCACGATCTCCGACGCGGAGGCGGTGCCGCCGTCGGTCATCACGACCAGCGGCACACCCGCGAGCATGTGCTGCGTGCCGGCGCGCGAGACCTCATCCGCCTGTCCGCGCGAACGCACGCTCACGATTTCCTGCGAATCGCGCAGGAACAGGCTGCTCAACTGGAGCGCCTGGTCCACGATTCCGCCGCCGTTGCCGCGGAGGTCGATCACATAGCCCTTGGCGCCCTGCGCCGAGAGCTTGTTGATCGCGTCGGTCACTTCCTCCACCACGTTCTCGTTGAACGTCTGGATGGGGATGTAGCCCACGCTGCCATCGAGGATGGTGGCGTACTGCACCGCGGGGATGTGCACCTCGCGGCGGACGAACGAGATGTCGATGGGCTGCGGGACGCCGCTGCGGTGGTAGCTCACCTCCACCTTGGTGCCGACGTCGCCGCGGAGCCTGGTGGCGATGTCGACGCTCGACACGCCGATCACGCTCTTGCCGTTCACCCCGATGATGTGGTCGCCCTCCTGCACGCCGGCTTCCTCTGCCGGGGTGTGCGGGAAGACCTGCGCCACGTACGTGCCCGCCGAGTCCTCGCCGAGCAGCATGCCCGTGCCGCCGTAGCGGCCGCCGGTGCCGCGCGCGAAGTCCGCGCTCGCCTGGGGCGTGAAGAGCTGCGAGTACGGATCGCGCAGTTCCTGCACCAGTCCGGTCGCCGCCTTCGCATAGATGTCGCTGGCCCCCAACGAATCGACGTACCGGCTGGACACCAGGGTCAGCACCTGGTCGAAGAGCTGGACGTTGGCGCGGGCGGGCGGTTCCTGCAGCAGGAAGCCGCCGGCCACGATGGGCAGGAACAGCAAAGCGGTGACGGCGGCGGTGCGGAAACGCGGCTTCATGCGGGAGGTCCGGTGTCGTGAATAGGTCCCCGGAAGAAGTCCACCCCGTGCCCGTTTGTCAACGAGAGCGCGCGGCTCCGTACAAGATTCCTGCAACCGCCGGCGTGGCACGGCGTTCCCGGCGTGGTGAGATTAGTGGTCACCGTCACCACGCCGCCGCCATGTCCGCTTCCCGCCGCGAGTCGCTGTTCACCCTGTTCAGCACCGAATTCCGCGCCCTCATGGAGCTGGCGCTCCCGGTGGCCGTGGTGCAGGTGGGGCTCATGGGCATGGGCGTGATCGACTCGATCATGGTCGGGCACGTGTCGGCATCCGCGCTCGCGGCCGTGGCGCTCGGGAACATCTATTTCTTCAACGTGATCGTCTTCGCGATGGGGACGCTGTTCGCGCTCGACCCGATCGTCGCGCAGGCGGTCGGCGCGCGCGACGACCCGGCGGTCACGCGGGGCATCCAGCGCGGACTCGCGCTGTCGTTGGCGCTGAGCGTGCTCAGCGCGCTGCTCATGGCGCCGGCGGCGCACGTGATCACACTGGCGCGGCAGCCGGCGGAGATCGTGCCCGACGCCGCGGCGTACGTGCACATCTCGATCGCCGGCGTGCTGCCGTTCCTCGCCTTCGTCGTGCTGCGCCAGAGCCTGCAGGCGATGAACCGGCTGGCGCCGATCGTGATCACCATCTTCGCGGCGAACGTCCTGAACGCGGGGCTCAACTGGGTGTTCATCTACGGGCACCTCGGATCGCCCGCGCTGGGCGTGGAGGGGAGCGCGATCGCGACGGTCGTGAGCCGCTGGATCATGTTCGCCGGATTGCTCGCGCTCGCCTGGCCGGCGCTGCATCCGCACCTGTCGTCGCTCCGACACGACACGCTGCGCACGCGGCCGCTGATGCGCATGCTGGCGCTGGCGGTGCCGATCGGATTCCAGCAGGTGCTCGAGGTGGGGGCGTTCGGGTCGATCGGACTGCTGATGGGGCTGTTCGGAACGGCGCAGGTCGCCGCGCACCAGATCGCGATCCAGCTCGCGTCGTTGACGTTCATGGTGCCGGTGGGCATCTCGACGGCGGCCGCGGTGCGCGTGGGGCACGCCATCGGCGCGCGCGACTCTGACCGGGCGCGCAGCGCGGCGCGCGTGGCGTTCCTGTGCGGCGTGGCGTTCATGTCGCTCGCGGCGCTCACGTTCCTCACCGTGCCCGGATGGCTGGCGCGGCTGTTCACGGGCGACGCAGCGGTGATCGGCATCGCGTCGCTGCTCATCCCGGTGGCGGGCGTGTTCCAGGTGTTCGACGGCATCCAGGCGGTGGCGGCGGGGGTGCTGCGCGGCATCGGCGACACGCGGGCGCCGCTCGCGGCGATGCTCGTCGGCTACTGGCTGATCGGCCTGCCGGTGAGCCTGTACCTCGGCTTCCGCACGGGCGCGGGTCCCATCGGACTCTGGTGGGGGTTCGTCGCCGGGCTCTCGTCGGTGGCGTTGTTCCTCTCGCTGCGCGTGGCGGCGCTGTTCCGCGGCGAGCTGCGCCGCCTGCACATGGACGACGAGCAGGCCGCCGTCGCCTAGCCGCGCGCGCGCCGCGCAAGCAGTTCGTCCACGGCGCGCACGGCGGCGGCGAAGCGCGCGTCCCAGTCGCCGCTGATCTCGACGTACGGCAGGCCGAGCCGCTCGAGGCGATCGCGAAAGAGCGCGTGCATCTCCGGGCGCCGGTCGCCGCGGTCGCGCGCCGGATCAGGCACCCACGGGACGTCGATGTTCATGAGCAGGTAGAGATCGCCGCGGCGCGCCAGCGCCGCCTCGGCGATCCACGCCGGGCAGCGGCCGTAGTAATGCTCGCAGTACACCACGGTGCTCACGAGATCGGTGTCGAGAAACGCCACGCGGTTCGCGAGGGCCACGGCTTCGTCTTCGGCGGCCATCTGCCCGCGGGCGATCGGCCCGTGGTCCTCGAAGCCAATCTGGTTGCCGCGCGCGATCGCGTACTCGCGCACGAACTCGCGCGACGCGACGGTGCCGTAGTGCACCGCGAGCCGGTGGGCCAGCGTCGTCTTGCCGGTGGACTCCGAGCCCGTCAGGACGACGCGGAGGACGCGTGGCGCCGGTAGCTGCGCTTCCATTCGACCAGGCCCATGATGGCCAGCACGAGGAATACGAGGTACAGCCCCGACGTGACGTAGAGATGCTTGTAGATGTACATCGGGACGTACACGATATCGGCGATGATCCACAGGATCCAGTTCTCGAGGATCTTGCGCGTCATCATCCACTGCGCCACCAGGCTCGTGGCGGTGAGCGCCGCGTCGATGGAGGGAATCGACACGCCGTGCAGCCGGCGCGTGATCGACCAGATGACGAGCCAGCCGGCGGTTCCGGCCACGGCGGAAACGAGCCAGACGCGCCCCGACGCCTTCGACACCTCGAGCTTGCTGCGGTTGGCGCCGCCGTGCAGCCACTCGTACCACCCGTAGATCGAGAGCACGAGATAGACGACCTGCAGCCCCATGTCGGAGTACAGCCCGCTCTCGCGGAAGATGAAGATGTAGAGCCCTACGTTCACGATCGCGGTGGGCCAGCTCCAGATGTTCTCGCGCGCGCTCAGATACACGCTCACCGCGCCCGCGATCGCGGCGATCCACTCGACGCCGCTCACGGAGCGATCTTGGCGATGAGATCGTCGGCGTACCGGGCGATGCGACCCGATGCGTCGTCGATGGCCGCCACGGTTTCGGGAGACGAGCCGCCCAGTTCGATGTCGCGCATCGTGCCGATGGCGCCGACGTACCAGTCCTTCCACGCCGTGAGAATCTCGACCTCGTGGGCGGCGGGCTTGCCGTCGTGCACCGCGGCGGCGCTCAGCGCGTACTCGCGGTCGAGGCGCGCGCGCCCGTCCGCTTCGACCTGCGACACGAGAGCGCGCGCCGTGGGGCCGTCCGCGCCGGTGAGCGTGAGCGCCGAGACGAGCGCCGCCACGCCGACGTTCTTCATCTCATCGGCCGAGACCATCGGCAGGCGGTCGCCGTCGGTGTGGTAGTAGACGTCGGTGAAGTGCCAGAACAGAAGGCCCGGCTTGTGGTACTCGATGTACGGCGTGTGATCGCTGCCGCCCTCGTACGGGTTGGTCTTCACCACCCAGCCGGTGGCAGCGGCCTGATCGAGGCAGCGGTCGAGGATGAAGTCGTTGAAGTAGTGGGGGCGCAGCATCGACAGCGGCACGGGGCTTCCGCCCCATTCCGTGTGATGATCGTCGCCGCGCGTCCACACCGCCGAGGGATCGGGCATCTTCTCGATGAGGAAGGTGCCGCCGGTCTTCTTCGTGTCCTCGCCGGTCATGTCGAGGCTCACGCCCCAATGGATGTCGCGCGTGCGCACCGAGTCGCCGGCCAGGTAGTTGCGCGTCTGCTCGATTTCATTGCCCCAGATCATGGTGATCGTGCGGCCGGGATCGATCGCGCCGCGCTGCAGCAGCGCGGCGAGGGTGCGGGCCATCTCGGCCTGCGTGCCAACGCCGCTCGCGTTGTCGTTGGCGCCCGGCTCCTGCACGTGGGCGCTGAACACGAACCGCTCGTCGGGCGACACGCGTCCCAGCACTTCGGCGATCAGCGTGCGCTCCACCGACGGATAGATGCGCGTGTCGGTCTCCACGTGGATGCGCACCGGCCCCCGGCCGAGCGCCGCGCGCAGCGAATCGTACGCGGCCTTCGACAGCGGCATGGCCCAGCTCCGGTGCACGGAATCGAGCGGGATCTGGGTGAACTGGATGGAGGTCGGATGGACGTCCGGCTGCGTGTAGCCCGGCATCGAGTAGCCGAGCACGCCCACGGCGCCCCGGCTGGTCACCGCCTCGGAGAACACGCGCCGCACCGGCGCGTCGACGAGCACGACCTTGCCCGCCACGTGCGCCGCGTCGAGTTCCGCGGCGCTCCCGTGGCCCGCGTACACCAGCGGCGCGGTGACGCCGCCGGCAGGCGTCGAATACGAATCGATGGCGAGCATGTTCCGGTTGGTCGCATACCGGAGCAGCGGCGCCCCCTGCCCCACGATCGTGAGCGACGCATCCACCGGTTCCCAGGTCGGACCGCGCAGCGGGCGCGTCTCGACGCGATAGGTGAGCCGCGCGCCGGGCGACGCCTTGGACTCCTCCTGGTAGCCGGCCTTCTCGAGCATGTCCCGCACCCGGTCGAGGCTGGCGTTGAACCCGGTGTTGCCGGGCACGCGGAAGTAGTGGTCCATGAACGCGACGACGTCGAGCGCGTTCTGCCCGGAGTATTCCGCGCGCACGAGCGAGAAGTAGCGCGCGATCCCGGGCGGGGGCGCGGGACGGGGCGTCTGGGCGGCCGCCGGGATTGCGGCGGCCAGGGCGGCGATCAACAGGCGGCGAGCGGGCATGGAAGGCGGCGTTGGCGAAGCGCGCGCCGACCGCCGGCGCGCTGCGGTGGGTAACATATCCTGCGCGCCGACGGCGCCGCCATGGACGCATTAGCTTTTCTGCCCCATGGAACTCCTGCGCGTGGACCCTTCGAACCCCGACCGCGCCACGCTGCGCGTGGCCGCAGAAGTGTTGCGCAACGGCGGACTGGTGGCGTTCCCTACGGAAACCGTCTACGGCCTCGGCGCGCACGCGCTCGACGAGGCCGCGGTGGAACGGATCTACGCCGCGAAGGGACGGCCCTCGTACAACCCGCTCATCGTGCACGTGACCGACGCCGAAGCCGCGAAGGCGCTGGTATCCGACTGGCCGCCGAGCGCCGAGCGGCTGGCCCGCGTCTTCTGGCCCGGTCCGCTCACGATGGTGCTTCCGAAACGCGACGTGGTCCCCGACGCGATCACGGCGGGGCTGCCCACCGTCGCCATTCGCGTCCCCAACCATCCGGTCGCGCTCGCGCTGCTGGAGGAAGCCGGAATCCCCGTGGCGGCACCGAGCGCGAACCGGTTCACCGAGCTGTCGCCGACCACTTCCGCGCACGTGGTCGAGTCGCTCGGCGACGGCGTCGATCTCGTGCTCGACGGCGGCCCGACGACGGTGGGCATCGAGTCCACGGTGGTGGACCTCACCGGTCCCACGCCGCGCGTACTGCGCCCGGGGATGATCAGCACGGCACAGATCGCCGCGGTGGTGGGCGCGGTGAACGAGACACCCGCGCACGTGGAGGAAGGAGCCGCACGTTCGTCGCCCGGCATGGTGGACCGGCACTACGCGCCGCGCGCGCGCCTGCTGCTGTTCGACGACGCCACGCGCGGCGCGGCGATCGCCGCAGCGACGGCGGCCGCCGCCGAGGGAACGCGCGTCGGCAGCCTGGCGTTCCAGCCATTGCCCGTGACCGACGCGCACGTGATGCCGCGAGACGCGGCCGCGTACGCCCGGCGGCTCTACGCGGAGTTGCACGCGCTCGATGAGCTCGAGTGTGAGCTCGTGCTCGTGGAGCGCCCGCCCGACGGCCCCGAGTGGGCGGGAGTGCGCGACCGGCTGGAGCGCGCCGCCCGCTGATCAGGCGCGGAGGGGCGCCACGCCTCCGCGGCGTTCCATCGCCACTTCGAACTCCAGACTGGCCCGGTCGCGGTAGATCGTCGCCACCGCGGCGTCGCGCCCGCCGATCAGGTAGCGCGCCGTGCAGTCGCGCGACGACGGATCGCCGTCGACGACGATCTCGTCCCAGCGCTCGGCGTGGCCGACGTAGTTGATGGCCACGTCGTAGTGCTGGCTCCAGAAGAAGGGCACCGCGTCGAAGCGCTCGCCGGCGCCGAGCACGTTGCGCGCCGCCGTCTGCCCCTGCCGTTCGGCCACCACCCAATGCTCCACGCGAATCGCGGCGCCGGTGTGCGGATCGGGCCACCGCGCGATGTCGCCGGCGGCGTAGCAGTCGGGCGCGCTCGTCCGCAGGAATTCGTCCACGAGAACGCCGCGATCCATCGCGAGGCCGGCCGCCTCGGCCAGCCGCACCGACGGGCGCACGCCCACGCCGGCCACCACGAAGTCGGCGGCGAGCGAGCTGCCGTCGTCGAGCACCACGGTATTGGCGCCGAACCCGGCCGCCGAACGTCCGAGGTGGAACCGGACGCCGTGCTCCTCGTGCAGCGCACGGATGAAGTCGCCGAGCTGCGGGCCGAGCACGCGTTCCAGCGGGCGCGCCTCGGGCGCCACCACGTGGACCTCGAGCGAACGCGCGCGCAGCGACGCCGCGACTTCGAGTCCGATGAAGCTGGCGCCGAGCACCACCGCGCGCCGCGCGCCGCCGGCGGCGGCGATGATCGCGTCGCTGTCGGCCACCGTGCGGAGCGTGAACACCGGGGTGCCTGCATTGGGCAGCGGCAGTCGAATCGGGTCGGCGCCGGTGGCGAGAATGAGCGCGCCGTAGGCGACGCTCTCTCCGTCGCTCAACCGCACCGTTCGCGCCGCGGGATCGATCGCCTCGGCGCGGGCGCGGCGGATCTCGATGCGCCGCTCGTCGTAGAACTCCGGTCCGTGCAGCGGAATCCACTCCGGCTGCGCCGTGCCAGCCAGATAGTCCTTGGAGAGATTGGGCCGGTCGCACGGGGCGCCGGGATCCGGATCGATCATCGT
This sequence comes from Gemmatimonadaceae bacterium, assembly GCA_036393095.1. Classification (GTDB taxonomy): domain Bacteria; phylum Gemmatimonadota; class Gemmatimonadetes; order Gemmatimonadales; family Gemmatimonadaceae; genus JAGWRI01. The sequence goes on from DASVWS010000234.1 coordinate 17,154, forward strand.
GACCGGCCCGTCGTACCCTTCGCGGCGAAGCGTTTCGGCGGCGGCATTCCCCGCGGCGCCGGCGCCGACGATGACCACCGAACTCGGACGCGTGGCGCCGTGCCGCGGCGGTAGCGATGCCGCCTCCACCCGCGCGCCGACGAACACCGTTCCGTCGCGCTCGTCCACGCGATAGCGCGGCAGGTCGAAGAGCGCCGGCGGGCGGAGCGGGGCGCCCGTCCTGAGCGAGAAGCAGGCGTGGTGCCAGGGGCAGCGCACCGTGCCCGATTCGGCGAGCCCCTCACCGAGCGGAGCGCCGTAGTGCGTGCAGACGGCGCCGACGGCGAACGCCACGCCGTCGATGCGCGTCAGCAGGACCGGCTCCCCGTTGGCGTGGCCGAGCGTGGGCGTCGTGCCGACGGAGTCGCGTGGAACGCCGGCGCTGAAGTCGGGGCCGGACAGCGTCGGGGGCTGATCGCTCATCGGATTCTCCAGTTGGCCGAAGACAATGTCCGCGCGCGCCCGCGCGCCGCGATCGCCGCGACGCGGAGCGGGTGCTCCGAATCGTCGCCGTCACGCCGCACCGGCGCAACCGGGAAGCGCTGGCGGCCGCTCGGCCCCGGGATAACTTGCAGGCTCACCGCTTCGAGACCTGGTTCGATGCTTCACATGCGACGCTCACTTCCCGGCGCCACGGGCACCGTTCTCGCCCTCCTGGTGCTGGCCGCGTGCCGGCCCTCGCCTCCGCCGTCGCCGCAGGACGCCAACGTCCTCGGCGCCACCATCGGCCGTCTTCCCACCGGCCTGCACCTGGATCCCGCGGCGCCGCAGCACCCCGTGCTGTCCTTTCCGCTCGGCATGGCCATCGCGCCCGAC
>DASVWS010000235.1:0-15389 GCA_036393095.1 Gemmatimonadaceae bacterium
GTCACGGCGCCCATGCCCGTCGCCTCGCCGCCCCGCGCCGTTTCCCGGCGCCGCAGCACGAGCAGCGCGGCGCCGGTGAGTCCGAAGAACACGGCGTCCATCGAGACGACGTAGTTCAGGATCTGGTCGTACTTCCCCGACACCGCGATCACCGCCGCCCACACGCCCTGCAGCGCGATGGCGACCGTCGGAACGCGTGAGCGCGGATCGAGCCACCCGACCTTCCTGAAGAACACGCCGTCCTTCGCCATCGCGTAGTACACGCGGGGCGCGGTCAGCATTCCCTGGCTCAGGAACCCGATCGTGGAAACGGCGATTCCCGCGGCGAGGAGCCGCGCGCCGAGGGATCCGAGCGCCTTGCGCATCACGGCCGAGGCGGGTGTGCTCGTAGCCGCGAGACCGTCGGTGCCCAGGGCGTGCAGGCACACCACGTTCACCCCCAGATAGAGCACGATCACGCCGACCACGCCAATGAGCAGCCCGCGCGGCAGGTCGCGCGTGGGATTCCTGAGCTCGCCGCTCACGAAACTCGACGTCTGCCAGCCGCCGAAGGCGAACAGCACCGGCACCATCGCTGCGGCAAACGCGATCGGCACCGGCTTGCCGCCTCCGGGCGCGACTCCGCTCGCGGCCGGCGGCGCCGCCGGCGCGAGGAACCCGATGGTCACGAGCGCCAGCACCGCCACGATCTTGGTGACCATGAGCGCACTCTGCACGTTGCTGCCGGCCCGCACGCCCACGCAGTTCACGACGGTGAGCAATGCCAGGGCAAGTACGGCGAGCCACGCGCTCGACATGCCGACGCCGGTCAGCTCGCGAAAGTAGTCGGCGAAGGTGACGGCGACGGCCGCCATGCCACCGGTCTGCGTGACGAGCAGCAATCCCCAGCCGTAGAGGAAGGCGACCATCGGATGGAACGCGTCGCGCAGGTATGCGTACTGCCCGCCCACCTGGGGCCGGAGTTGCGCCAGCTCAGCGTACACGAACGCGCCGGTGAGCGCGATCAGCCCGCCCACGATCCACGCGCCCAGAATGAGCCCCGGCGTGTGCACGGCCCGGGCCACCACCGACGGGTTCATGAAAATGCCGGCGCCGATGATGCCGCCCATGACGATCATCGTGGCGTCGAACACGCCGAGCCGGCGTGCGAGTTCCTGCGGGCCGGTGGGTTCGGACATGCAGAGGGAGGGTGGGGAGTCCGGAGTGGCGGGACGCGCGCGGCCAAACATGCACCCGCCGGGCTTCGATGTCAGGACCCTGCGAGGGCATCGAACGGTTTTGCGGGTCCAAGTGTCTACGCATAGAGCGCCACGTGACTCTCCCCAAGACGACCGACCCCGCCTCGACCGCTTCCCCCGCCCCGACCGTCCGTCAGCACGAGCGCGCGCTCATCGACCGGGTGCTCGGCGGCGACCGGTCCGCTGCGCGCGCGCTGTACGACGCGCATGTGGACCGGGTGTTCCGCCTCGCCTACCGGTTGACCGGCGACGACGACCGCGCCCGCGAGCTCACGCAGGACACGTTCATCCGGGCGTTCGATCAGCTCCATCGGTTCCGTGGCGACTCGGCGCTCGCCACCTGGCTCTACCGCGTCACGATCACCGTGGCGTCGAACCTCCGCCGGCGGCTGCGGCGCCGTGACCGCGAGACCGACCTCGCCGCGGCCGGCGCACTTGCCGCCGACGGTCCCCCGGCCGCCGACCCCGATCTCCGTGACCGCATGGCCGCCGCCATCGACGATCTCCCGGAGATCTATCGAACGACTTTCGTGATGCACGATGTCGAAGGGTACACGCACCCCGAAATCGCCGCCGTGCTCGGCGTCGCCGAGGGAACGTGCAAGAGCCGTCTGTTCATCGCGCGCGGGCTGCTGCGCAAGGCGCTCGCGCCATTCGTGAAGGAGTAGCGTATGCAGGACGATCGACTCGAACCGCCGCTGGCCGATGCGGCGCAGCACTACCGCGAGCCGCCGCAGTTGGACGGTCCGGCGCGTGAGGCCATGTGGGACGCCGTCGCCGACGCGCACTTCGGCGCGGCCAAACACCGCCACGCCCGGTGGACGCCCGGCTGGATCGGGCTGGCCGCGGCTCTCGTGCTCGGCGTGGCGCTGGGACGCTTCATCCCGCTCGACGCATGGCTGCACGGCGGTCGGCCGGTCGCGAGCGTTCCTGCCGCGGTCGTCGGCCCGCCGTCACCCGCGCCGCCGTCGGTCCCCGCTGTCTACGAATCCACCGCGTCGCAGTACCTCGGCCAGACCGCGGCGCTGCTTCTCGCCCTTCCGTCGGAGGCGCACGCCGGCCGGGCCGATCGCCCGTTCATCGCCCGCGCCCAGAATCTGCTGCTCACGACGCGGCTGCTGCTCGATTCGCCGGCCGCGCACGACGCCAGGTTCCGCGGCCTCCTGGACGATCTGGAAGTCGTGCTCGCGCAGATCGTGCGCATGCCGTCCGATCCCAGCACCACCGATCTCGATCTCATCAACCAGGCCCTCGAGCAGCGCGACGTCCTGCCGCGCCTGCGCACTGCGGCGGCCGACATCTCCGCTGACTGAGGATCACTCCATGAATCGCATCGTGTCACTCCTTCCCCTCGCGCTCGCCGCGGCGTCGCTTGGCGCGCAGCAGGCACCGCCCGCCCGCCCGGCGCGGCCCGCCCCGGCGCCGCGCGCTCGAGTTGCGCCCGACGCGCCCCTGCTCCCGGACCTCGATCTGACGTTCAATCGGAGCTTCGACATCGACCCCGACCTCGCGCTCGACATGCGGATGCAGGCGCGCGAGATGGCCAACCAGGCGCGTGAGCAGGCCGCGCTGGCGATGCAGAACGTCGACGTCCAGCAGGCCATGGACGACGCGCAGCGCGCCCTGGCCGATGTCGACCTCAGCGACGTGCAAGACCGCGCGCAGCTCGCGCTCGCCCGCGTCGACCTCTCGGGATTGGTCAATTTCTCGAACGGCGAATCGTTCGCCCACGCGCCGCTCGCGCCGTGGGCGCAGGGCGATCCCGCCGATTCGCTCTACCGGCTCGCCCGCGAAGCGTTCAACACGGGCGATTGGCGGCGCGCTGCCGACCTCTTCGGCTCCGTCGTGCAGAAGTACCCGCGCTCGGCGTACATGGCCGATTGCGCGTACTACGAAGCCTTCTCGCGCTACCGCATCGGCACCACCGACGAGCTGCACCGGGCGCTCACGCTGCTGGCCGGCCAGCCGTCGTCGGGCGCCCGGCGCGGCACGCGGGCCGACGTCGACGCGCTGGCCGCGCGCATCCGCGGCGCGCTCGCGGCGCGCGGCGATCAGCAAGCGGCCGCGCAGATCGCGCAGGACGCCAGGAAGTCCGACGGGTGCGACCGCGAAGACATGAGCGTGAAGGCCGAAGCGCTCAACGCGCTCGGCCAGATGGATCCGGCGGCGGCCACGCCGCTGCTCCAGCGCGTGCTCGCCCGGCGCGACGCGTGCTCCCTGCCGCTCCGGCGGTCGGCGCTGTTCATGCTCGTGCGACGCGGCGACACCGTGGCCACCGACGCGCTCATCGGCGTCGCGACCAGCAACGACGAAGATCCCGAACTCCGGACCGACGCCATCATGTATCTCGGGCGCATGCCCGGCAGCGCGCCCCTGAGCGCGCTCCAGAACCTCGTGAAATCCAGCGACGATGAGCGCGTCCAGCGCGCTGCCGTGCGCGGGCTCGCGATGAACGGCAGCCCCGAAGCACGCCAGGCCGTGCGCGCCCTCATCGCGCGCACCGACGTTTCGGAATCGCTGCGCGCCGAAGCGATCGACGCCGTCGCCTCGCGCGATGCGTCGGCCGACGACGCGGCGTACCTCCGCACGACATATGCCTCCATGCCCAGCGAGCGGCTCAAGCAGGCCGTGCTGAACGCGCTCGCCCGTATCGGCGGCCCCGACAACGATCAGTTCATCCTCGGGGTTGCGCGCAACGCGTCGGAATCGAGCGAGGTGCGCGGCGCGGCCATCCGCTACGCAGGCCAGCTGTCCAGCGTGTCGGTCGCCGAACTGTCGAAGCTCTACGACACATCGGAATCGCGAATTCTGCGCGAGCAGATCATTGGCGCGCTCGCCCGGCGCGACGAGCCCGCAGCCGCCGACAAGCTGATGGACATCGCGAAGACCGGCACCGATCCGGACACACGGCGCGATGCGATCAGCGTGCTTTCGCGCAAGAAGGACGACCCCCGCGTGACGAAGTTCCTCCTCGACCTGGTCGGCCGATGAGCGCGCGCCGGTGGTCCGCCCTGGCGGCGGTAGCAGTCATGGGCGCGGTGGCGACCGGCCCGGCCGCGGCGCAGTCGCTGGCCGATCGCATTGCCCATGCGCCCGAAGGTCCGGTGACGTTCGAGTACGCCACGCGCGCCGGCGTGTGCGGCGACGGCCAGAGCTACGTTCGCGTCCAACCGGCCGGCGGCGCCGATTTCTATGGTTCGTTCGATGGCATGGAGTCGCTGCCGTGCGTGCACGGGCCGGCGCGTGTGCGCGTCGACCGCGCGGGAACGATCGTCGTGGCGCTCCGCGTATTCGTGGGCCCACAGACGCCCGTTCAGGGCACCGCCCTCGGCGCCGTCCCGGCTCGCGAGGCTGCGGCATACCTGCTGCAGCTCGCGTCCCGCGGCGAGGGCGCGGTGGCCCGCGACGCGATCATGCCCGCCATGATCGCCGACAGCGTGGACAACGGGCCGGCCCTGCTTTTGCTGGCGCAGGACCGCTCGCGCTCGCGCGAGACGCGCGGCGACGCCATGCGCTGGCTCGCCCGCGCCGGCAACGCCGATCCGGAGTCCATGCGCGCGCTCGTCGCGATCGCCACCGACGAGACCGACAACCGCGCCGTGCGCCAGCAAGCGCTGTCGGCGCTGGCCCGTTTCCCCGGCGGCGCCGGAGTTCCGGCGCTCCTCCGCCTCGCGTCGGACACGGCCCGGGCGTGGGTGGAGCGCACCGCGCTCTCGGTGGTGGCGCAGTCCGGTGATCCGCGCGCGCACGACTACCTGCGTTCTGCAGTGCGGGCCGCCGCGCTCTCCGATGACGCCCTGGCCGCTGCGGTCAGGGGCTTCGGCCAGCGGTACGCGACCGCGGAAGACATCGCGGTGATTCGCCAGAGCTGGCCGAACTTCACGGGTGAACGCACCCGCGGCGCGGCGCTGTCGGCGGTGGCGGCGTTCGGTGGATCGGACAACGCGCAGTGGCTGCTCTCGATCGCCGGCGACATGGGCACCACCGCCGCCGTGCGCCGGCGCGCGCTCGAGTCGGCCGTGCAGGCCGGCGTCGGCACCGCGGACCTCTCGCACCTCTACGACCGCACCACCGATCCCGACACCAAGTCGGCCGTCATCTCGGCGCTGAGCGAACTCGGCGACCGCGCCGCTACCGACAAGCTGCTCGCCATCGCGCGCGGCGACGTGAGCACGGCGGCGCGCCGGCGCGCCATCGCGGTGCTCGGCCGCACGGGAGATCCGCGCGTGCGCGACGCACTGGCGGGGATCGTCGTGGATGGAGGAGGCCGGTAGGACGGAGCGCGCATCCGGGTCGAGATCCGCAAGCGGTGTGGCGTTAGCGGGGCCGCTTGCGGATCTCGCGAAGTACGAGCCGGCCCCCGCAGCCGATTCGACTCCGCGCCACGCTCCCGGTAGCGTGACGATCCCATGATGCCATGCGCTCGACGCGCGCTGAACCGCGCGGTCGGCAATACGCAACTAGAACAATTGCGGTTTCGCCGCCGGAACACAAGATGCGATCTCACGTCTCGTTCGGATCGTAATCGCTCGTCGACCAGCGGTCGCGTTCGAATTGCGAGGCGCGCCGCGCCTCGATCGCTGCCGGCAGCACGCAGAGCGCCAGCGCGAACACATATGGGAATTGCGTGTCGAACGCGCTGTGCGGGGACGCGAACAGGTGGCGCAGCACGAGCGCCGCGAACACGGGAATGCCGATCGCCGCGGCGATCTTGCCAAGCCTGATCGCTCGCGCGGTATGCGGGTTGGGCGCCACGAAGAACGTGCCCTTCACCGGAGGCGGATCGCCGGGGCGATTGAACGCGCGCCAGATCGCGTGCGCCGGCACGTACGTGCCCAGCGCCCACACCGTGCTCTGCGGCGACACCTCTTCGGAAAAGAGCCGCGGCGGGGCGATGAAATCGCGCGACGTGATCCGGTCACCGCTGCGCAGCTGCCAGGGAAATTCTCCGAGGATGAACGCCGTCGTCACCGTCGTCGTGCGAAAATGCCGGAAGGTCGCTCCCTCGTAGCGCACGAACGGCTGGCGCCCGTTCACCTCCTCGGGAGGGGCGGCGCGCGTGATGTCGAAGTCGCACCAGTGCCCGTCGTACTCCATCAGGTACCGGTACCCCTTGTACGGATTCCACAGCGTGTACTCGCGCCAGAAGTAATCGGTTTCGTTCTGGCGAACGCTCCGCACCTGGAAGCCGCACACGTCGTACGGGTCGCCCCGGATCATCCCGCGCGTCCCCAACGGAAGATCGGGCTCGTAGATCATCTTCGCCTGATACTGCTGCAGGACGCTCAGCTGCTGGTCGCGCGAATCGAGCACCGCGTGGCACGACGGGCACACGACCGTCTGCGTCTGCTGCAGGGCGCGAATCGTGATCGGCGCGCCGCAGTTGGGGCAGGCGAGCCCCGCTACGCCGGGAGCGGCCATCCGTCCATCTGGCGGAGGTTGTCCAACTCGAGGTCGTCGAACCGCACCCACTCGCCGAGCGCGAGCGCCGGCGGTTGAGCCCGGTAATCGATCGTGGCGATGTGTCCGTCGCTGGCATCGAGATCGGCGAGCGTCGCGTCGTGCCGGTCCCATGTCGTGAAGGGCAACTCCCCCTCCGCCGCCCGATACCGCACCGGCGTGACGGCCATGACCTTGTAGATGCGCCCCTGCCACGCAAAGTTCGCGCCGATGTGCAGCTGCTCGGCCGTCGGCACCGTGGCGCCGGCCATCTCGACGGTGAACGCGTATTCGCCGCGCGCATCGCTCAGCCAGGCGCCCGCGCCGTCGTGGAAGCGCACGTGCCACTCGTTCCACGACCCGCGTTCGTACTCGTAGACGACTCGCCCGACCACAGCGAACGGGCGCTGGTGGAACGCTCCCGTGGTCCCGATCTGCAGCGGCGAGCTGGTGGCGGGAAAGTCGCCGACCGTCCCCACCGTCTTCAGATCGACGTCGCCGCGGACGATCACGGAGTGGCAGAACGGACAGCTCGTCTGCACGGCGTGCGACCAGTCGAAGCGGATGGCCGCGCCGCAATTGGGGCAGGCCGTCGTGGGCTCGGTCATCGGACGAAGGCGTGGACCGCGTTGCGGGGAGCGATGATCAGCTTTGCGCGCCCCCGCATTCCGGGCAGAACTTGGAGGTCTTCGGAATCGGCTTGCCGCAGGCGATGCAGAACTTGGTCCCCGCGGCTGCTGCCCCGCCCGCGCCCGCCGCCGCGGCGGGAGCCGCGCTTCCGGCCACCGCATCGGCCATCGCCTTTCCCATCGCCATGCCGGCGCCGAGTCCCGCCCCCATCCCCGCGCCGCCGCCTCCCTCGTTCGCCGCCGCGATGGGCATGGATTGGGCGATCTCGTACTGCGTGTACTGCTGCATGTTCCCGACCATGTTCATGCCGATCCGCTCGTCGAGCTTCTTCTGCAGCTCGTCGGGCAACGACAGGCTCTCGACCGCGAACGAGTCGAGCGTCAGCCCGAAGTCCGCGAACGATGGCGCCAGCGTCTGCTGAAGCTTCGCCGCCAGCGCGCCCTGGTTCGCCGCCATGTCGAGGAAGGGCACGCCGCTCGTGGCGAACGCATCGGCGAATCGGGCGAGGATCGTATTGCGCAGCTGACCTTCGAGATCGCTCACCGCGTACAGCTCGCGCGTGCCGCTCACCTTCTGGTGGAACTTGAGCGGCTCGGTCAGGTGATACGTGTAGATCCCGAATCCGCGCAGGCGCACCATGCCGAAATCCTTGTCGCGGATCGTGATCGGCTGCTGCGTGCCCCACTTCTGATTGGTCTGCACCCGGGTCGAGAAGAAATAGACGTCCGACTTGAACGGAGACTTGAACAGCTTGTCCCAGTTCATGAGGTTCGTGAGCAGCGGCAGCGTGCGCGTCTCGAGCTTGTAGAGGCCGGGCCCGAAGGTATCCGCCGCCTTGCCCTCGTTCACGAACAGCGCCATCTGCGATTCGCGCACGGTGAGCTGGGCCCCGTACTGGATTTCCATGTCGCGCATCGGATAGCGATAGGCGAGCGTCCCGTCGCCGTCCTCCGTCCACTGGATGACGTCGATGAACTGCTTCTTGATGAAGTCGCCGAGGGACATCGGGGAGCCTCCAGCAGAGGGAATGCCGGTGGGGCGGCGGAAAGCGCGGCGGCCGGCTGCCCCGGGTTAAGGAACCACAAGGGGCCGGCGATCGGCCCTCTGTCATGACGAACGCAACTATATAGAGGGCACCGATTGGCGGGGTCGTGCAGGCGCCGGCCCCACGCCCATCCCCCCCCTCAACATTCGCGAATCGTTTGGCGTATATGGTATTGTCGTGTCAGGCGCTGGCTCGCTCGGAGCCCGCGCGGCTCGGTCCCTCCGAGCCGTTCCTCGCACCTTCACGGGACATCCCATGCATCGCTACCGGCTCCTCCCCTTCCTCGCCGGAGCCCTGATCACCGCCGCGCCAACGCTGGCGGCGCAGAGTCTGGACTCCGCAGTCACCGCCGGCCTCCGCTGGCGCAACATCGGACCGGCCAACTTCGACGGCCGCGTGAATGCCATCGCCGGCATTCCCTTCCCTTCCAAGACGATCTACGTCGGTGCCGCCGCGGGCGGCGTCTGGAAGTCGACCAACGCCGGCACCACTTTCCGGCCGCTGTTCACGGATGAGTCCACGGCGTCGATCGGCGCCCTCGCCATCGCGCCCTCGGACACGAACGTCGTCTGGGTCGGCACCGGCGATCCGAACAGCCGCAACACCATCGAGCCCGGCGACGGCGTCTACAAGTCCACCGACGGCGGGATGCACTGGAAGCTCATGGGGCTGAAGGACGGGCAGATGATCGGCAACATCGCCATCGACCCGACCAACGCCGACGTGGTGTACGTCGCCGAGCTCGGGCACGCCTGGGACAACAAGGGCGAGCGCGGCCTCTACAAGACCACCGACGGCGGCAACACCTGGAAGCGCATCAAGTACATCGACGACAAGACCGGATTCGTGGACGTGAAGATCAACCCGTCGAATCCGAACGACATCTTCGCCGCCGCGTGGCAGCGCATCCGCGGCCCCTACTACCTCAAGTCCGGCGGCCCGGGATCGGGCCTCTGGCACAGCACCGACGGCGGCAACAGCTGGACCGAAGTGAAGGGCGGCGGGTTCCCGTCCACCGAGAAGGGGCGCATGACGGTCGCCTTCTCGCACAGCAACCCGAGCGTCGTGTACGCCCTCGTCGAGGCCGACTCGATGCGCGGCAAGAACCACCCGGTGCTCGCGCCGGCCAGCGATTCCATCGGCCCCGAGCCGAAGAAGCCGGTCGCGCAGCGCCTCCTCAGCGGTCTCTACCGCTCCGACGACGGCGGCAAGACCTGGCGCTGGATGAACGACGCCGACACGCGTCCGTTCTACTACTCGCGCGTCGACGTCGATCCCGGGAATCCCGACCGCGTGTACTTCTCGTCCACGCCCTTCCTCTTCTCCGACGACGGCGGCAAGACCGCGCGCACCGCCACCGGCGACGTGCACGTCGACGACCACGCCATCTGGATCGACCCCAAGGACGGCCAGCACTGGCTGATCGGCAACGACGGTGGCGTGGCCCAGACCTGGGATCGCGGCGGCAACTTCGACTACCTGAACGTGCTCCCGATCGCCCAGTTCTACGACGTGAGCTACGACTTCGCCTATCCGTACAACGTCTGCTCCGGCGCGCAGGACAACGGCGGCTGGTGCGGGCCCAGCGCCCGCAAGCAGGGACCGGTGACCAACGCCTACTGGTTCACGATCTCGGGCGGCGACGGCTTCTACACCGCGCAGGATCCGACGAACCCCGACATCGTATGGGGCGAGTCGCAGGAAGGCGGCGTCGTGCGCCGCAACCTGAAGACGGGCGAGATGGGCCGCATGAACAAGCCCACGTGGCAGGAATCCTACCGCATGTACGAGGATTCGATCCTCGCCGTGCGCGGCGACACCACGAAGCCCGAGACGGCCACGCAGAAGCGCGACATCGCGGCGCTGCGCGCCGCCCAGAAGGCCGACTCCATCGCGCTCGACATGCGCTTCAACTGGGAGACGCCCTTCCTGATCTCGAACTTCGACCCGCAGGTGTTCTACATGGCGGGCAACCGCGTGCTCAAGTCGGTGAAGCAGGGAGACGACCTCTATCCGATCTCGCCCGACCTCTCCACTGCGGACACGGCCAAGATCCACGTCAGCCTCGTCACCACGGGCGGCATCACGAACGACGCCACGGGCGCCGAGAACTACTGCACGATCGTCTCGCTCGCCGAGTCGTACCTGCGGCCGGGCTGGTTGTACGCCGGCACCGACGACGGCAACGTCTGGATGACGCACAATGACGGCGCCACCTGGGAGAAGCTGAACGGCCGCTTCCCGGGCGTCCCCGCCGGCACGTACGTCAGCCGCATCGAGCCGTCGCACTTCGACACCAACACGTTCTACGTCGCGTTCGACAACCACCGGAACAACGATTTCGGCGTCTACCTGTACGAGACGAACGACGGCGGCAAGACCTTCCACTCCATCGCGAGCAACCTGCCCACCGGCGACGCCGACTACGTGCACGTGATCCGCGAAGATCCGTTCAACAAGAATCTGCTCTTCGTCGGCACGTCGCGCGCGGCGTACGCGTCGATCGACGGCGGCGTGCACTGGTCGCGGTTCATGTCCGGCATGCCGACGGTGCCCGTGTACGACCTCAAGATCCATCCGCGGGATCACGACCTCATCGCGGCCACCTTCGGCCGCGGCATCTGGATCGCCAACGTGGCGCCGCTCGAGCAGCTGGACGGCACGGTGCTCGCCGCGAACGTCCACCTCTTCAAGCCGGTGACCGCCTATCAGTACGGGCAGGGCCCGGCGATCGGCGCGTCGGCCAACGGCCAGGGGCAGAAGGTCTACGAAGCCCAGAGCCCGGCGTACGGCGCCAACATCAGCTACCGGCTGGCGGAGGGAATCCGCGGTCCGGTTCACGTGATCGTCACCGACGTTGCGGGTGACACGCTCGGCAACCTCACCGGCCCGGGCCAGGCGGGGATCCACACCGTGACCTGGAACTTCCAGTCCAGCAAGCGGCCGCCGGCTGCCAAGCTCTCGCCCTCGCAGCTGCGCGACAGCATCCTGCAGGCCCGCAAGACCGAGCACGTCATCGATTCGCTGACGAAGGCCGGCATGGATTCAGCGGTGATCGCGCAGCTGCGCCGCGTCGCCAGAACCGGCGATCTGTCCTTGCTCTTCGGCCGCGGCGGGCGTGGTGGACGCGGCGGTCGGGGCGCCGGTGAAGCGGAGTGGGTGGCGCGTCCGGCGGAAGGCCCCGTCCCGGGCGGCAACGCGCGCGGCGGCCGCGGTGGTCGCGGCGGCGCGGAGCCGAACGTCATGGACGCATTCCCGGGCGGGTTCCGCCAGATCGCGGACCTGTTCGGCGTTTCACGCCGCGGCTTCGGCTTCGGCCGCGGCGGCGCCCAGACGGTCGGTGCCGGTGACTACATGGTATCGATCACCGTGGACGGTCAGACGCAGCACCAGGTCCTGCGAGTGGAACGGACCGCGACGGCGCCCGAAACCGAAGGCGGATTCGGCGCCGACACCAGGGAACACGACAACAAGTAGTTCGTTTCACGACATCTGACGAAGAGCCCGCCGGCACACCTCGTGCCGGCGGGCTCTTCCAACATGGCGAGCAACACGTGCCTCGCGCCGTACCCTCCGTGCGGCTCGCCGCGAACCCATCCCAGCTTCCGAGGAGCGTCATGCATCGAGCGGTTCATCTCGCGATCCCCTGTCTGCTATTCGTTGGACTCTCCTGCCGCTCATCCACGCCGGCGCCGCAGCCGGCGCCGGCCCCGGCCGCTCCCTCGGGCAACTCGACCGCCCAACGCCGGGAAGAGGGGCCGCCCGGAGGACGCGGTGAATTTCCCGGCGGCTTCCGGCGGCGCGTTCCGCTCACACCGGAGCAGCGGGCGGCCCGGCGTGATTCGATCAACGCCGACCGGCAGCGCCTCGCCGATTCGCTGATGGCCACGATCGCCGGCCGGGAGAACGAGCCCGCCGGACGCGTGTTCAAGAACGTGAAGATCCTGAAGGACATGCCGGCCAGCAAGTTCATCGAAACGATGAACAACGACTACGCCAAGGCGATCGGCCGGAGCTGCAACTTCTGTCACGCGCGGAACGACTACGCGAGCGACGAGCGCAAGGAGAAAGCGACCGCGCGCATGATGATTGCCATGGAAGACTCGATCAACAATGCGCAGGAATTCCTGCCGCAGCTCAAGAACCGCCGCGGGTTCTGGCCGCACATCGAGTGCGTCACCTGTCACCGCGGGATGAACGAGCCCAATCACGCGCTTCTGCCCCCGTAGCGCAGGGCCACGGGGCAAACCGATGGACCGGACGCCGGCCGCGACGGCGGCCGGCGTATCGCGTTGGTGGGGCGTTATGCGGGGTCCGGTTCGTCCAGCTCGAGGATGCTTCGTGCGTCCTCGAGCGCCGCCTCCGGCACCAGCACGTCCACGCCTTTCGCCGTCACGCCCTGAAAACCGGGCCCGAAGATGCCCACGATGTCGTTGCCCCGCGCCACCGCGGGAATGTCGGCCGCCTCCAGTCGCGACACCACGACATCCGCCTCGAGCGCGGAGCCGAAGGTGGCGAGTTTCGTCCACGCCGATCCGTTGCCCATTCCTCTGGCCCGTGTTGGGTTGTGGGTGCAAGATACGGAACGCCGGCCGGCCGCGCGATTCGCGGTCATGCCGGTCGATTCCCGTATGTCCGTTCCCGCCCGCCGCCGGAGTCACTCGTGAAGCGCTCCTTCCTCCAGACCCTCGCCCTCTGCTGCGCTGCAATCGCGGCATTTGCACCCGTCTCCGCTGCCGCGCAGTCCAATGCGCCCGGCGCCCAGCCGCCGGGCCATCTGTATCACCTCATGCCCACGCCGGCCACGGTCGCCTGGGGATACTACTGGTCCCAGGCCAAACCGGTCCTGCGCGTGCAGTCGGGCGACGAGGTCGAGGTCGGCACGCTCATCACCTCCACGCCCAAGCGGCTCGAGGGCGCAGGCGTCGCGCCGGGCGACGTGCAGCAGTCGCTCCGCGACATCGTGGACAGCGTCAAGGACCACGGCCCGGGCGGCCACATCCTCACCGGACCGATCTACGTGGAGGGTGCGGACTCCGGAGACGTGCTCGAGGTCCGCATCGAGAAGATCGACCTCTCCATTCCATACGCCTACAACGCGTTCGGTCCCCGCAGCGGCTACCTGCCCGAGGACTTTCATTACTCGAAGATGAAGATCATTCCGCTCGACAAGGAGCGGATGGTCGCCCGCTTCGCTCCCGGCATCGACATCCCGCTGCACCCGTTCTTCGGCAGCATCGGCGACGCCCCGCCCGCCGCGATGGGGCGCGTGAGCAGCGCGCCCCCGGGCATCTTCGCCGGCAACCTCGACAACAAGGAGCTCGTCGCCGGCACCACGCTCTACATCCCCGTGTGGACCAGGGGCGCCCTCCTCGAGATCGGCGACGGCCACGCCGGACAGGGCAACGGCGAGGTGGACATCACCGCGCTCGAAACCTCCCTCGTCGGCCGCTTCCAGCTCATCGTCCGCAAGGACATGCACCTCGACTGGCCGCGCGCCGAAACGCCCACGCATTACATCACGATGGGCATCGACAGCAACCTCGTCACCGCCACCAAGAACGCGATTCGCCAGGCCATCGACTTCCTGGTCACGCAGAAGGGCCTCTCGCGCGACGACGCGTACATGCTCGTCAGCACCTCGTCCGACGTCGACATCACGGAACTCGTGGACGGCACGCTCGGCGTGCACGTGATGATCCCGAAGAACATCTTCACGAAGTAGCAGCACTTGCCGATGCACCGGCGGCGCACCCGCGCCATCGCGATTCTGTCGGCGCTCCTGCTGTGCGCGCCTCGTGGCGCCCGGGCGCAGGACGCGCGCGACCCGCACGCCGCCCAGCCCGAGCGCCCCACCGTGGCCACGCACGCCGGCACGGTGGCGCCCGGATGGTTCGAAATGGAAACCGGCGTCGAGCGCGACCGCGTCGACGCCGGTGCTTCGGCGCTCAGCACCCCGACCACCCTCAAGCTCGGCCTCGCGTCGCACGTGCAGCTCGGCATCGTACTCACCACGGTGCGTCCGCCAGCGCCGTCGGCGTTCGGTCCCGGAGACGCCGCCGTCGACGTGAAGTGGCGGCTCACCGATGGCGCGCCGTTCATCGGTGACTTCGCGCTCCAGCCGGGGCTCAAGCTCCCCACGGGTGCGTCGCGCGCCGGGCGCGGCACCGGAACCACCGACGCGTCGTTGCTCGCGATCTCGAGCCACGTCATCGGCCCTGTCGCACTCGACGTGAACCTCGGCGTCACCCGCCACAGCGACGGCACCGATGCGGCACTCTGGACCGTCTCTACCGGCACGGCGATCGACGGACCCCTGGCGTGGGCCGCCGAAGTGTTCGGCTATCCAGGATTCGCCGCCGCGCCCGCCGTGGGATTCCTGACCGGGCCGACGTGGACCGTCCACCCGTGGTTCGTGGCCGACCTCGGACTGATCGTCAACGTCGCCGGCCCGCAGCCGCCGGCTCTCTACGCCGGGCTCACATGGAACGTCGGCCGGCTCCCCTAGATCAGGAGACCACCAGATGAGCCGGAAATCGACCCCACCGGAACGGGACGACGAAGGGTTGACCCGCTTGCGCGTGGAAATCGAGCGCGTGGACCGCGAAGTCGTTCGGCTCATCGCCAAACGCATCGAGCTCGCGCGCCAGGTTGGCGCGATCAAGCATGCCGCTGGTCTTCCCGCACTCGATCCAGAGCGTGAAGCGGACGTGATCCGCCGCGTGATCGAGGTGGCGCGCGAGGAAGGCGCCCCGGAGGACGACGTGCGTTACCTGTTCCGGCACCTCATCGATATGTCACGCCGTGCGCAGCTCATCGACGAATGACCATGCCCGAGCTGGCGGCGGGACGGAACTCTGGTCCGCGGGAACGACACGCCGGGACGGCGATTGCGCAGAGCCTATCCGGAATTCTGTGTGTGAGGTCATACTCAGCCCTAGGAGGAGGGAAGTATGACCAAGAAGAAGACGGATCCCGAGTTCTCGGGAGAAGCGCTGGACGCGTTGATCGCGCAGACGGAGTCGCCCGCGGACGTG
>DASVWS010000236.1:0-34393 GCA_036393095.1 Gemmatimonadaceae bacterium
TCGGCGGCGAGCCGCAGTACTGGCACCAGCCGGCCTCGCTGCGGCGCACGAGGAACTGCTCGAGCCCGTTCTGGGCGATCGCGAAGGCGCGCTCGGTGCCCTTCTGCGCCTGGTTCGACGCGATCTCGGCGGTCGTCGTCATGAACGCCGCGGCGAGCGCCGCCGTGATCACGGCGATCACGAGCACGGCCATGGGAAGGGCGAACCCCCGCCGGTTGCGGAAGCGTGGCATCGATCGAGTCCTCAGAAAGCGCGGGTGTTCTTGAAGAACACCGCGGTCGTGAACTGTGTAGACGTCCGCGTGCCGTCGTTGGCGGCCTTGGGGCTCACGCCGTAGAGCAGGATGTCGACGCCGCGGATCTTGGACAGCGACGGCACGGTGGTCTGCGAGGTGTCCTGGTTGGGCACGTAGAACTTGAACCGCGCCAGTGAATCGAAGGGCGCGAGAATTTCCTCGGGCGTTCCGCCGGAGACGTTCCGATAGAGGCCGTAGAGTCCGGGGTACGACGCTGAGGTGTCGAACGAGTAGGTGATCTTCTGCCAAAGGAACACGGGGTCGTACGCGGCGACGCCCAGCGTCAACGGCGTGAGATCGACGACCTGGCCCGACCGCCCGTTGATGTGGAGCGTCGAGATGTTCGCGTGGCTGGCATCCGTGCACCGGTCCGGGTCGGTGGAGGCCTGGACCTTGTTGACGCTCCCCGGCAGGGGTGGCGTGACGATGCTGTAGCGGCCGGTGGAGGAATCGCGCCATGCGTAGCCCCCGTACGTGGCCAGCTTCATGACGCTCGTGTCGGTGGGCACCAGGCTCACGACGGTCGCGGTGGCCGAGTTGCCGCAGGCCAGCCCGAAGGCGTAGGGAACGATCACGCGGATGGTACGGCCGTCCGCGGACGCGGAATCGACTCCGCCGGAATCCTGCACCATGCGCAGGTCGGAGAGCATGAGGTTCATGGAATTCCGCGCCACGGCGCGGGCGGTGCGTGCGCCGTACTCCCGCGTGAAGAACCGCGATTGCGCGAGGATGAGCCGCGTGAACGCAGCGCCGATGATGCCGATGATCACGATGGCGATCAGCACTTCGGCGAGGGTGAATCCGCGGCGGCGGATGTCGTAGCGTGTCATGGTCAGCACCCCGTGCAGAGCGAGGAGCCCGCGCTGTTCGCGTGGTCGAAGACCAGCGAATCCTTCTTCGTGGTGTCGGAGGAGGGCGCGATCACGATCTTGACCGTGACGCGATTCGTTCCCTTGGTGAACGAGAGCCTGCGCGCGTACGACACGTTGCCGACCGTGATCGTCGACGTGGCGCTGGACATGGTGTCGACCGTCGTGTACGGAATGGCCCCGAGCCGCGCCGCCTGCTGCTGCAGCACAGCCGTCCGGCGCGCCACGAGATCGTTCGTCCGGCCCGTGCGGGCCACGGTAAGCGACAGCTGGGCGATGGTGACGAGGACGACGGCCAGCATGCTCATCGCAATCATGATCTCGATGAGGGACAGGCCGGCGCGGGCGCGTCCGGAAGCGCGGCGGCGAGTAGCGCGGCTCATTTGATCTGCACCAGTCCGCCACGCGTCATCCGCACCCGCTGCGAGTAGGTGGTGCTGCCGATGGTGGCCGAGAGGGTGATGGAGAGCGAGTCGCCGGCGAGGCCCGCGGGATAGACGTTCAACGCCGTGCGCGAGAGCTCCACGTTGTTCTCGCTGAGATCGAAGTTGGCGAGCGACGTCTTGCGGTACACGGTGCCGGTGGCGGCATCGGCCACTCCCAGCTGCATGGTGCTGGTGTTGAACCAGATCGTGACCGGCTTCCGCGCGCGCTGGGCGAGGGAGAACGCCGCTTCGAGATCGCTGCTCAGCGCGACGGCGGCCCGGTTCAACCGCTGGCGCATGATGGTCTCGCTGATGCGGCCGACGGAAACGGAGAGGAGCAGGCCGGCGATGACGAGCACGGCGAGCATCTCGATGATCGTGAACGCGGATCGCGGACGCCGCTCTCGACGCGCGGGTGATGGCAGTGGCCGATGGTGTGACATGCCGGGCTGACTTGCAGAAATCGCACCGGCTGGAGCCAATGCCATAAAGTGCTATATGACATTATGTTACAGTACTGAGTGATATCGGCCACCGGCGTCGAACTACGCAAAAAGTTGCGACTCAGCGCCGAGCTTTGCGTGGTTGGCCAGGTTGGTGGCGGTCGGGTGTGTCCCGGGCAAACACCGCGCGGGATTCCCACTGCCACCGGCTGGTTCGATCGCGTATTACTCGAATCCGGCGCCACGTGCCGGCTACTGCACAATTCCGGAGGAGCAGGATGCGGATTCGACGGCTTGGCGTCATCGGCGCCGGGACGATGGGACATAGCATTGCCGCGCTCGCCGCGTCGGCGGGAATTCCAGTCACGCTTCTCGACATCGCGGGACCGGCCGGCGATCCGAACGCGCCGGCGCGCCAGGGACTCGCGCGGGCGCAGAAGGCGCGGCCCGCCGCGTTCATGGACCCTGCCCGCGCCGCGCTCATCCGGGTCGGCAACACGACCGACGACCTCGGCGCGCTCGCCGACTGCGACCTGGTGATCGAGGCGATCATCGAGCAGCTCGAGCCCAAGCGGGCGCTCTACACGCAACTCGAACGGCTGCTGCCCGCGCACACGATCATCGCCTCGAACACGTCGGGCATCCCGATGGCGCTCCTCACCGACGGGCGGACCGACGCCTTCAAGCAGCGCTTCGTCGGCATGCACTTCTTCAACCCGCCGCGCTACCTGCACCTGCTCGAGATCATCCCCACGCCGCACACGGCGGCCGACACCATCGCCGGCGCGCGCACATTCAGCGAGCGCATCCTCGGCAAGGGGATCGTCACGGCGCGCGACGTGCCCGGATTCGTGGCCAACCGGCTGGGCGTGTTCGGCATGGTGCTGGCGCTGCACATGATGGAAGAGTTCGACCTCACCATCGACGAGGTGGACACGCTCACCGGACCGCTGCTGGGGCGGGCCAAGTCGGCCACGTTCCGCACGGCCGATCTCACCGGGCTGGACGTGCTCTCGCACGTGGCGGCGGGGCTGGCCAAGGCGACCGGCGAGGACTTCGCGCTGCCCGATTGGGTGGCGGGGATGGTGAGGAACGGGCAACTGGGCGAGAAGAGCGGCGCCGGATTCTACCGGAAGGTCGGCAAGGATATCCATACGCTGAACTGGAAGACGATGACGTACGCGCCCGCGGCGAGGCTCGAGTCCGCCGCCGTGGACAAGGCGTCGCGCCTGCCGCTGGGCGAACGGCTCAAAGCGGCGGTAGCGCTCGATGGCGTGTACGGCAAGTTCGTGCGCGCGTATCTCACCCGCCTCTCGCGCTACGTGATCGAGACAGCGCCGAAGATTGCCTACCAGCTGCCCGACGTGGACCACGCCATGGAGTGGGGGTTCGCGTGGGAGGCCGGTCCGTTCAAGCAGCTCGACCTGCTCGGCGACGCGCTGCCGGAAGCGGCGGCGCTGCGGCCGGCCGCGCTGCGCGACGGGTTCTACAGCGCCGACGGCGCGCGCGCCGCATCGCTCGACTGGAAGGGATTCGAACCAGTGCAGGAACCGGCGGAGCTGGTGCGCATCGAGTCGCTGCGCCGCGCCGGGCGCGCGCTCGCCGAGTCGGCGGACGCGTCGCTCTGGCACGCCGGCGACGGCGTGGCGGTGCTCGAGTTCCACAGCAAGATGAACTCGCTGGGGGAAGGCGTGCTCACGATGCTCATGAAGGCGCTGGACATCGTGGAGCGCGACGGCCTGGCCGGACTGGTGATCGGGAACGACGATCCGCGCACCTTCACCGCGGGTGCCGACCTGGCCATGGTGGCGTCGCTGGCGCAGGCGGGTGACTGGAAGCGGCTCGACGAGGCGGTGCAGCTCTTCCAGGGATGCTCGATGTCGATCCGTTCGGCGCCCTTCCCGGTGGTCGCAGCGCCGTTCGGGCTGACGCTGGGCGGCGGATGCGAGTGGTCGCTGCACGCCGACGCGATCCAGGCGCATGCCGAGTTGTACATGGGGCTGGTCGAGGTGGGCGTGGGGCTGCTGCCGGGCGGCGGCGGCACCAAGGAACTCCTCTTCCGGTACGCCGGCGAGCTCGTGCCGTACGACGAGGCCGATCCGTTCGAAGCGCCGAAGCGCGCGTTCAAGCAGATCGCGATGGCCACCGTGAGCACGAGCGCGCTCGAGGCGCGGAAGCTGGGCTACCTGCGCGATCGCGACCGCATCTCGATGAACCGCGATTTCCTGCTGGCCGACGCCAAGCGCCGGGTGCTCGATCTGGCGCCGGACTACGTCGCGCCGCCACCGCGGACCATCGAGGCGGTGGGCAGCGCCGGCATGGGGAACCTGCACTATGCGGCGTGGGCGATGCACGAGGCCGGGCAGGCCAGCGACCACGACGTCCGGATGGCGCTGGAGATCGCGCGGGTGCTGTGCGGCGGGGACGGCCCGGCGCGCACGGTGACGGAGGACGACGTCCTCGATCTCGAGCGGGACGCCTTCCTGCGCCTGCTGGGCACGAAGGAAACGCAGGAGCGCATCGCGTACATGCTCAAGACCGGCAAACCGCTCCGCAACTGAGAGGGAAGACTCGTGACTGAAGTCGTGATCGTTTCCGCGGTGCGCAGCGCCGTGGGCCGTGGCAAGAAGGACGGCGCGCTGGCCGGCGTGCATCCCGTGGAACTCTCCTCGCGGCTCATGCGCGCCGCGGTCGACCGGGTGGGCGTGGACCCCGCCATCGTGGACGACGTGCTCTGGGGGTGCGCGATGCCCGAGGCGGGGCAGGGACTCAACGTCGCCCGCCTCGCGCTGCTGAACGCGGGCTTTCCGGTGGAAGTGCCCGGCGCCACCATCAACCGCTTCTGCTCGTCGGGCCTCCAGACGATCGCCTTCGGCGCGCAGGAGATCCTGAGCGGGATGGCCGACGTGGTGCTCGCGGGCGGCATCGAGATGATGAGCCAGGTGCCGATGTCGGGCTATCACACGCGGCTCGATCCCAGGGCGGTGGAGAGCTACATCGGCATGGGGTTCACCGCGGAGCGAGTGGCCGAGCGGTGGCAGGTGACGCGCGAGGAGCAGGACGCGTGGGCGCTCGGCAGCCAGCAGAAGGCGGCGAAGGCGCTCGCCGGCGGCGCGTTCCGCGCGCAGATCGTGCCGGTGCCGGTGACGCACGCCGAGTGGAACGGCGCCAAGAAGACGGAAACGACGGTGGACTTCGTCGAGGATGAGCTGCCGCGGCGGGACACGACGATGGAAGGGCTGGCCAAGCTGCGTCCGGCGTTCAAGGCGAGCGGCACGGTGACGGCGGGCAACGCCAGTCCGTACTCCGACGGGGCGGCCGCGATCCTGCTGATGAGCGGCGAGCGCGCCAGGGCACTGAAGCTCGAACCGCTGGCGCGATTCGTGACCTACGCCGTGGCGGGCGTGGATCCCGACGTGATGGGCATCGGGCCGATCAAGGCGATACCCAAGGCGCTCGGGCGGGCCGGACTGAAGCTCGCCGACATCTCGCTGATCGAATTCAACGAAGCGTTCGCCTCGCAGGTGGTCGCCGTGGTCCGCGACCTGGGGATGGATCCGGCGCGGGTGAACGTGAACGGCGGCGCGATCGCGCTCGGCCATCCGCTCGGCGCCACCGGCGCGAAGCTCACGACGCAGCTCATCCACGAACTCGGGGCGCGAGGCGGCGGGATGGGCCTCGTGACGATGTGCATCGGCGGTGGCATGGGCGCGGCGGGGGTGTTCGAGGTGGCGAAGCGATAGCGCATCTCCGCACCCGATGCCGGCCGGTTGCGTTCGAGCGACCGGCTGCCGGCTGGAAGCCCCCGGCAACCGCCGGGGGCTTTTCGGTTTCGGGTGGGGGCCGGATCACTGACATCCGTTTCCGTGGCTCGTCAGTATGCCGGGGGGCGGGCACGCCGCGTCGATCCGCCCTTCCCCTTGCGGCTACCTTCAGAAATGGAGGAGCAGATGCATTTCAACGAAACGCCAGCCGGCCTCGCCGCCGGCGATCTGACGACGAACACGCTGAAGGCCGCGCGGCAGGGTCTGCTGCGCGTGCATCGGTTGCTGCTGGAAGTGGAGCGGGTGGACCTGGAGCGCACGCGCGGCCGGCTCACGCCCAACGAATATCTGCAGGCCGTATTGAACGAGCCGTCGTTCGAGTGGCTGCGCCCGGCGTCGCAGTTGATCGTGCAGATCGACGAGGCGCTGGATGCCGCGGAGCAGGAGCAGGTTCCCGTGGCCAGTGAAGTGACGGCGTCGCTGCTGGCGCAGATCCGGGGGCTGCTCACGCCCGTGCCGCCCAAGACGACGTTCGCGGCGCGTTATCTGGAAATGCTCCAGCGGCATCCGGACGTCGTGTTCGCGCATCGGGACGCGATGGCGGAGCTGCCCAAGGGGTTTCTGGGACCGCTGCCGACGCAGACGGCGTAGGGAGTCGGACAGTCCGACAGGAGGACGGCGGGACAATCGAACAGCAGGACAGTCGGACAGTCGGACAGCGAACGGGTCTGGGCTCAGCGATTCATTTTCTCGCGCAGCAGCCTCTCCATCAGCACCGCGGCGCGCTCGGTCTGCATCGTGAGTGAATTCAGATTCACCGCTTCGTTCGGGGTGTGGGCGCCGCGGCCGAGGGCGCCGAGGCCGTCCATTCCCGGGATATAGGGGGCGACGAACGAGACGTCGCCGGCCCCGCGCGTGGCCGGATCCTGGGCGCGCACGGGACCGTAGCCGAGGGCGCGGCTCGCCGAGTCGAACAGCGCGATCAGGTGTTCGCCGCCGGGCGTCATCGGCATGGCGGGATACGCATCCTCGAAAGTGATTTCCGCGGTCGTGCCGGGCAGGTGCTCGGAAACGATGCGGCGCATCTGCGCACGCGTGCTGTCCTTCTGTCCCTCGGTGATGAAGCGCAGGTCGCCCGGAACGACGGCAGCGGGCGCAATGATATTGGTCTTGCCCGACACGGTGCCGGACAGGTGCGCCGTGTCGTAGGTGACGTTGGCGCCGCCGAGGATCACGCCCGGGTTGAAGGTGAGATCAGGCTGGCCGGCCAGCTCGCGCCGGAAGGCGTCGAGAATGCGCGCCGCTTCGTAGATGGCGCCGTAGCCGGCCTGGGGGCTGAACACGCCGGCCGAGTGCGACTGGCGCGCCTGGACGGTGAGCAGCCAGGAACTCGCCCCGCGGCGCGACACCGACGCGAGCGACGGCAGTCCGGCTTCGAAGGCGAGGGCGACATCGCTCTGCTCCGCCGCGTCGCGGATGTCGCGGCGGGACACACTGAGCGGAAGTCCGGGCGATTCCTCGTCGCCGTGAAACACGACGGTGACGTTCGCGTCGTGCAGGCGGCCGGCGTCGCGGAGCGCCTTGAGCGCGTAGATCAGCACCACGTCGCCGCCCTTCATGTCGCTGGAGCCGGCGCCGCGCGCGATCGTATCTTCGCGCACGAACTGCTGGCCCTCGCCCTCGAACACGGTGTCGAAGTGGCCGATGAGCAGCAGGCGCGTGCCTCCCGGCCGTCCCCTGTGCACGGCGATCAGGTGGCCGGCCCGATTCACGGAGTCGGGCATCGCCACCCACTGCGTCGAGAACCCGAGGGAGTCGAGCGCTGCGGCGAACAGCCGTCCCACGTCGCGCACGCCGCTGAAATTCATCGTTCCGCTGTTGATGTTCACGGCGCGCCGGAGCATGGCGATCTCGTCTTCGTGGTGCTGGCGCACGAAGGCGCGGATCTTCAGGTCCGTGGACGAGAGCTGCGCATGTATGGGCGCCGCGCCGAGCGCGAGTCCGGCCGCGGCGCCGGCGAGCGCGAGGGTCACGGCATGCGATACGCGCGGCATGCGGCCGCCGGGACGAGGGACGGGGGGCATGGCGTGGCCTCCGGGAAAGGATGGTCGCGGCAAAGCTACCGCGCGGGGCGCGGCAGCTTCAACCGGCGTCCACGAAGCGCCACAGATACCAGCAGGCGACGGAGCTGTACGGGCTCCACGCGGCCCCGATGCGCTCGATGTCCTTCGGCGCGGGGCGGCGCCGCAGCCCGTACGCCCGCTGCACGGCGTTCTGGATGCCGAGGTCGAGCTCGGGCAGCACGTCGGGGCGTCCGAGGCGGAACATGAGGAACATCTGCGCCGTCCAGCGGCCGACGCCCTTCACCTGCACGAGGTGCTCGATGATCGCATGATCGCTCATGTGCCGCACGCGGTCGAGCGGCACGGCGCCGGTGTGCACTTTCTCGGCGAGGTCGCGCAGGTAGCCGATTTTCTGGCGAGAGAGTCCCACCGAGCGCAGCGTCGCGTCGGAGAAGGCGAGCAGGCGCTCCGGTTCGACGTGCTTGCGCGGGAAGAGGGCGCAGAAGCGGGCGTGGATGGTGCCGGCGGCCTTGCCCGAGAGCTGCTGGTACACGATGGCCCGGACAAGATGGTGGAAGTGCGAGTTCCCGCGCCGCGGCCGCAGGCGGTACGGTCCCACGCGGCGGATGACGCGCGCCATCACGGGGTCGACGCGGCGGAGGTGCGCGAGTGCCTCGCGTGAGGAGACGGTGGTCACGGTGTCGTGCTCCGGGGTGGCGGCGCCAGTCAGGCGAGGCGGCGCAGGCCGGTGGTCATCGCCTGCACGATCTCGTCGATCTGTTCGGTGCTCACGATGAGCGGCGGCGAGAGACAGATCGTGTCCCCGGCGACGCGCACGAGCACGCCCTGTTCGAGGCAGTCGAGGAAGAGGTCGAAGGCGCGCGTGCCCGGCCTTCCCTCGCGCGGCTTCAGTTCCACCGCGCCGACGAGCCCGATGTTGCGCACGTCGATCACGTGCGGCTCGCCGTCCAGACGATGCACGGCGTCGGCCCAGTACGACGCCAGCCCGGCGGCGCGTGCGAACAGCCCTTCGCGCTCGTACACGTCGAGCGTGGCCAGCCCGGCGGCGCAGGCCAGCGGGTGCCCGGAATAGGTGTAGCCGTGGAACAACTCGATGCCCGCCGGCGCGGCGTTCACCACCGCGTCGTGGATTTCCGTGCGCACGGCGACGGCGCCCATGGGCACGGCGGCGTTGGTGATGCCCTTGGCCATCGCGATGATATCGGGGCGTACGCCGAAGCATTGCGCCGCGAACGGCGCGCCGAGCCGCCCGAAGCCGGTGATGACCTCGTCGAAGATCAGCAGGATGCCGTGCTGGGTGCAGATGTCGCGCAACCGCTCCAGGTATCCCTTCGGCGGGATGAGCACGCCGGTGGAGCCGGCCATCGGCTCCACGATGACGGCGGCGATGGTCTCCGCGCCGCGCTTGTCGACGAGGGTCTGGAGCTCGTTGGCCAGGTGCGCGCCCCACTCCGGCTGTCCGCGGCTGAACGCATTATGGGCGACGTCGTGCGTGTCGGGTAGGTGATCGACGTTGGGCAGCAGCTGCCCTTCGAACTGCGAGCGATTGGCGGGAATGCCGCCCACGGACGTGCCGCCGAATCCTACGCCGTGGTAGCCGCGGCGGCGTCCCACGAAGCGGACGCGTCCCGGTTCGCCGCGGGCCTTCCAGTAGGCGAGCGCGATCTTGAGCGCGGTGTCCACGGATTCGGACCCCGAGTTGGTGAAGAACACGCGGTTCAAATCGTCGGGAGTGAGAGCGGCGACGCGCCGGGCCAGCTCGAAGGCGAGCGGATGGCCCATCTGGAAGCCCGGGGCGTAGTCGAGGGTGGCGGCCTGTTCGGCGATGGCGCGGACGATGGGCTCGCGGGCGTGCCCCGCGTTGACGCACCAGAGGCCGGCGGTCCCATCGAGCACGCGCCGCCCGTCGGCGGCCACGTAGTGCATGTCCTTGGCGGAAACGAGCAGTCGCGGCGCGCGCTTGAAGGCGCGGTTCGCGGTGAACGGCATCCACTGCTCGTCGAGGGAAACGGGCGCCGGGAGGCTGGCGGAAGTCGAGGGGGTCATCGGAGCGTTCGGGCGGGTCGGCAATGCGGAAATCGTGACGGCATGGCGCCGTCACAGGTTAGTAGGACGGGGCTCTCTACGCACGGGCGAATATGAGTCGCAAACCAGCGAAGAGCGAGCGGCGGGAACGCGTGGCGGCCGACAAGGAAGGGGAGAGCGCCGTCCGGGCGCGCCTGGAAAAGATTCAGCGCGACAAGCGGCCGCGGGTGCGCTGGCAGCTGTCGCGCCACACGGCGGAGCAGGCGCTGGTGGCGATCAGCGACGTGGTGCCGCGTCCGCCCTACCGGCTGTCGTCAAAGGCGCGCCGACGGAAGCGGCACAAGCGGCTGCTCTGACCGCGGCCTCAGGCGGCGCGGGCCGGCGCGACGTGCGCCGGCCGGGCCGTCTTCCTCCGCATTCCCCACCGCAGGCGGTAGAGCGACACGCCGAGGACGAGCAGGGCGCAGATTTCCACGAGCACCTTCTCGCCGTCCAGGTAGTCGATCGGCGCGTCCTTGAGCGTGGGATCCGTGAGCACGCCGTGCACGAAGAACAGCGCCGCCGTCAGGTAGGTGAGGTAGTGGAACAGCTTCCACCGCCCGCGGCCGATCTCCACGCGGAAGTACGCCGTGACCACGACGACGATGAGCACGTACAACGACGCCGCGCCGATGCTGTTGATCCACGGCTGCTTGGGCCCGTTGACCGGGTAGAGCACGTCGATGAACCGGAAGGCGGGTGTCCGGACGGCCAGCAGCAGCACCGCGTGCAGCGCGGCGAGTGCCAGCGCGACGTAGCCCGTCCAGTTGTGGAGCTTGAAGTAGTTGAAGCGGCGGTGCGGCCAGTGCTTCCACGGGTTGTAGTGCATGGAGAGCAGGAGGCCGAGCAGCAGATTGACCGTCAGCAGGCAGAGCGCGACGAGCGCAACGTCGCTCGAGAGATCGAGAGGGGTCACGGCGTTCGGGAAAGATGGCGAATGGCGAGGGCGCCGGGCGCCCGTAGGTCAACGCACGAACCGCCGCGACCGCTGGCGGCTACCCGATCAACTGGTTGGCGGCCTTGACGCCGTAGTACAGCCCGACGCCGCCCACGATCGTGCTCACGAAGAACGCGGTCATGAAGCCCAGCTTGGCGGTGGCGTACCAGCCGACCGTGCTTCCGATGAATGCGCCGAGGCTTCCGAGGAGCTTCTTCATCTCTGTCTCGCTTGAGGTGTCCGTTCAGAACGACCGGCGAACGCGCTCCGGGGTCACGAAATGCGGAGGGTGCGGCGGCCGCGGGGGCGCTCCGGCGTATCGTCCGCCGGCGCCGGCGGACGCGCTTTCGGTTCCGTTCCGGGTCAAGTAAGCTCCACGCGTGCCAGGCGCTCACGACGGGCTCCCGCGCAGGCGGGGGCCCGTTCTTTGTTCTTTCGTCACCTCTCCTCTTTCCGGATCCGCCATGTCACGCGTCCTGAACTACTTCTTCAAGGGACTGATCGTCACCGCGCCGGTGTTCATCACCGTGTACATCTGCTACGTGATCTTCACGACGATCGACAACTGGCTGGTGCTGCCGATTCCGGGCGCCGGCTTCGTGCTGATGATCGCGCTGGTGACCGGAATCGGGTTCGCCGCACAGACCTTCGCGGCGCGCGCGCTCAGCACCGGCCTCGACGCCCTGTTCGCGCGGCTGCCGTTCGTCCGCCTGCTCTACTCGAGCACGCGCGACCTGCTGAACGCGTTCGTGGGCGAGCACCGCCGGTTCGACAAGCCGGTCATCGTGTCGGTGGGCGGGGGCGCCAGCGTGTTCGGATTTCTCACGCAGGAGTCGCTCGACGCCTTCGGCGTGTCCGATTCCGCCACCGTGTACGTGCCGCAGTCCTACGGATTCGCCGGCAATCTCGTCGTGTTTCCGAGGGCGAACGTGCGGCGCGTGGACGCCGACAGCGCGCACGTGATGGCGTTCATCCTTTCGGGCGGCGTGACGACGGTGCCCGAGCGGTAGCAGCACGGCGGCGGGTCAGCGCGGCGCGCCGGCCTGCCAGCGGGCGAGACGCCCGCGCGGTCCGGCGGCGAGGCGGACCACGCTTCCCCGGGCGCGCACGGCGTTGAGCGGCAGCGAGTCCACGGCCGCCCACGACTCTCCGCCGTCGATGGACAGCGCCGTTCCGGCAAGCCCCACGGCGATCACGGTGTCGCCGCCCGCAAAGCTGACTCCCGACAGATACGCCGGCACCAGCGGGCCGCGCGCCGCGCGCCAGGTCGCCCCGCCGTCGTCGGTGACGGCGACGTTCACCGTCGGCGCGCGCGGCTGCGTGTAGTCGCCGCCCACGGCCACGCCGTGCATCCGGTCGCGGAACGCGACGGCGAAGATGCCCGAGGCGGCGGTGCCCGCGTGCACGGGCGTATCGCTCACGCGCCAGCTCCGCCCGCGGTCCGACGAGTGGTACACGCGCGCCTGCGCGGCGCCGCCGGTGCCGATCCAGACGTCGCTCGTGCCCCACACCGCCACGCACGTGCCGCTGGCGGCGAAGGCGCCCTCGCCCGTGAGTGCGGGCGGGAGCGCGTCGGGCGGCACGCGCGACCAGTGCCGGCCGCCGTCGTCGGTGACGAGCAGGAAGAGCTTGCCGTCGACCGGATCGCTGAGGGCGATGCCGTGGACGGCGTCCCAGAACGCGAGGGCGTCGAGGAACACGCCCTTCCGGTCGGTGGTGTACACCTGTGTCCACGTGGCGCCGGCGTCGGCGGTGCGGAACATGCGCGCCTGCCCATGCTCGGCGGGGCCGGCGCTCGCGGCCACCGCGACATCCGGACCCAGCGCGGCGATCGAGCGCAGGTCGAGCGAATCGGCGCCCGGGACGTGGAACAGGGTCCAGCTGGCGCCGGCGTCGGCGGTGCGGGCCACGGTGCCGCGCGTTCCGCTCGCCCACGCGACGCGTTCGTTCGCCAGGCTCAATCCACGGAACTCGGCGCGCGTGCCGGCATCCGCCGTGCGCCACTGCGCGGCGGCCGCGAGCGGGAACGCGGCGAGCAGGACCATCGCGCAGGCGACGGCATTGGGACGCACGGGGGAGCGGCGATGATGGACGGTCACGGTGCGGGCTCCTGCTCCTGAGAGGACGGCGGGGCGGCGTCGCCGGGCGGCGCCGGGAGGTCGAGAGGCGGCACCTCGTCGGCGCCGGGTATTTGGTCGAGTCCGAGAATGTCGTTGGCGCGCCAGGCGACGTAGTAGAAGCCCAGCGCGGCGAGCACGGCGCCGACGCCCTGAATCCACTGCCGGTGCTTGAGCACGAAGAAGAAGGAGATGCCCACCGGCAGGAAGATCGTGCCGAACAGCGCACTCAACGTGCGCAGCATGCAGCCGGGGTTGCTCAGGCGGGACATTGGGGGCCTCCGAGTGGCCGAAATCTCCCCGCGCGGCCCCGCGGAGGCAAGCGGCGTTGCGCGGCAGAGGCGCGATGCGCTAGCGTGCTATTCCCCGTTCCCGCATCCCCATGCTCACGCATTCCGACATCGTCGCCGCCCGCGAGCGCATCGCCGGCCGCGTCCACCGTACGCCCATGCTTTCGGCCACCCGGATCGGCGACATGGCCGGCGTGTCGCTGCGCCTCAAGGCCGAGCTGCTGCAGAAGACCGGCTCGTTCAAGGTGCGCGGTGCGCTCAACGCCATCACGCTGCTGTCGGACGCCGAGCGCGCGCGGGGTGTGGTCGGCGTGTCGGCGGGGAACCATGCGCAGGCGCTGGCGTGGGCGGCGCGCGCGGCGGGCGCGCGGTGCACCGTGGTCATGCCCGTCAACGCGTCGCAGGCCAAGCTCGACGCCACGCGCAGCTACGGCGCGGAGGTGATTCAGCACGAGTGGGGCTCGGCGATGTTCGACAAGGCGCGCGAGCTGGCGGAGACGCACGGCTACGTGTTCATCCATCCGTTCGACGATCCGCGCGTCGTGGCCGGCGCGGGGACCACCGGGCTGGAAATCTTGGAAGACGCGCCGGACGCGGACGCGATCGTGGTGCCGGTGGGGGGCGGCGGGCTGCTGTCGGGGATCGCGGTGGCCGCGAAGCACGCGAAGCCATCGGTCCGCGTGTTCGGCGTGGAGCCGGAGGGCGCGCAGGCCCTGCGCCGCAGTCTCGACGCCGGCCAGGTCACGGCGATCGATCCGCCGAAGACGATCGCCGACGGGCTGGCGGCGCCGATGACGAGCGCGCTGCCACTGTGGGCGGCGCAGCACTACGTGGACGACGTGATCGTGGTGAGCGACGCCGAAATCGCGCGCGCGATGGGCGTGATTCTGTCGTCGGCCAAGCTGCTCGCCGAGCCGGCGGGCGCCGCCGCCGTGGCGGCGCTGATCGCCGGCAAGCTTCCGGTGGCCGCGGGCGCGCGCGTGGTGTGCGTGGTGAGCGGCGGGAACGTGGACGTGGTGCGGCTGAAGGAGCTGCTGTAGCCGGAAATCCGGCGCGCTATTTCTTCGATTTGTCGAACCGGTCGAGCCGCCACTTGGTCCAGATGACGATCGTGGCGCAGCCCCCCTGGCCGGGAACGACGAACTGCGGCGGCGTTTCCGCGCCGT
This sequence comes from Gemmatimonadaceae bacterium, assembly GCA_036393095.1. GTDB lineage: Bacteria > Gemmatimonadota > Gemmatimonadetes > Gemmatimonadales > Gemmatimonadaceae > JAGWRI01. The sequence continues at coordinate 14,455 of DASVWS010000236.1, forward strand.
GGTACACCTCGATGGCGCCCACGTTGTCGGGGAGGACGAACGAGTCGATGTCGCCGGGATTCATCGAGACCCAGGGCGAACCGTCCACGACGTAGTTCACGCATCCGGTGCCCTGCGTGCGGGCGTCGTTGACGTACGTATCGTATCCCGACGTCGTCACGCGGATGCCGGGCACGGTGCGCAGGATGTCGGTGAATTTGGGCGCCTGGCGGTTGGCGATCGTCTTCTCGTCCATGTAGAAGCCGATGCCTGCCTTCTCGCGCTGCGTGAAGCCCACGGCATCGAGGCCGCTCTCACGCCGCGCCTCCGACCTCACGGTGGGCAGCAGTGCCACGGCCTGGTCGAAGCGCAGGACGGTGGTGGCGGGGGTGCTCGCCGAGAGCTCGACGGGCTGCTCGACGGGATCGTAGCCGATGCGGCGCGCCACGACCACCTGCGATCCCGACGGCAGACTGTCGAGGGTGAAGGTGCCGTCGAGCCGGCTGTCCACGGCGCGCGTGGTGCCCTCGAGCTGCACGCGCGCGCCGGCCACGGGCTGGCCGCTCACGCTGAGCACGCGACCCGTGAGGCGGGCGACGGCAACCGGACGCTGTGCCTTCTGGTTCGTGTCGCCGGAGGCGATCGTCGCGGGCGCGGCGACGGCGATGCTGAGGCTGCGCAGCTCCAGCAGCTCCTTGTCGAAGCTCACCGGCACATCGCCGCTCGTCACGCCGCCCTGCTGCACCTGCACCTTACCGTCGAAGGTGCTGGGCAGCCCGCAGATGCGGTACGTGCCGTCGTCGCCGGTGATGGCCTCGCGAATCTTCGGCACCTTGCGCAGGCCGCCGAAGTCGAGCGACGTCCAGACGATGGACACGTGCGCCTTGGCGAGCGGCTGGTCGGTGTCGGCGTTGCGCACGCGCCCGAACAGCGCCGCGGGGCCGAGGGCGAGGCGCGCGGCCGGGCAGAGCTGGCGCACGAGCGCCGCCGGCTGCGGCGTCGTCATGTCGACGGTGAGCGCCTGTCCCGCTGCCACGGTGACGGGTGGCGTCGTGAGCTGAATGCCGAGGCTGTCGAGCACCGGATGCGCCGCGAGCAGCCGGTACTGGCCCGGCGGCACGCTGTCGAATCGGAAGTGGCCGTCGGGGCCTGCCGTCGCGATGAGCGATGTGCCCTGAATCACGATCTGCGCTCCATCCATCGGCCGGTTGCGCACGCTGTCGTACGCGATGCCGCTGATGGAGGCGGGGCCCCTGGTGTCCTGGGCGCGGAGCGGAGGAACGGCGGCCGTCAGCAGCAACGCGGCGGCGGCCGCTGCCCGGGTGATCACGTCGATGCGCATGTCCAATAGTACCACGGGCGGGAGGCAAGGCTCCAGTCGCGGCGGCGCAAAGCCGCGCCCCGGGGGGCCCCGGGCCGATGGTGGCGGGCATCACAGGGGCGCGGGCAAGATGTCCTACGGTGTCGCGTTTCTACGGTGCCGGTGGCGGGCTGCGCGTCTTGCGGCTGGTCCCAGGGGGCACGACACTACGACACGAGGCGCTCCTCCTCGAATTTCGCGAGGGGAGGGAGCCCGACGAGAGTCGTGAACGAGTTTCACCGATGCCGGTGGAGCGTGTGCGTTTCTTTCGCGTTCGGAGCGAGCCCACGGTGCAAGGATTGGCGGATCGCATCAAGAAGGCGTTGTACGATCACTTCGAGCAGACGCTCGTGGTGGTGCTCGTGGCGTCGCTGCTGCTGATCAACTTCACGGTGGACTACAAGTTCGCCTTCCTGAGCTTCTACTATCTGCCGATCATCGCCGCCGGATTTCTCCTGGGGCGGAACAGCGCCGTCTGGGGCGCGGTGTTCACGGTGCTGCTGGTGACGTTCTTCCAGGCCGTGACCGGCCTGGGCGGAACGCCCGGCCTGTCGGAGCCGACCATCATGTACTTCGCGCCCTGGGCCGGGTTCCTCATCCTCACCGGGTTCGCCGTGGGCACGCTGTCGGATCAGCGCAAGGAGCGCGCGGACGACGTGAAGCGCACGTACTTCGCGCTGCTCGAGATGCTGACCTTCCACCTCGACTCGGCGGACCGGCACCGCCGCGGCCACAGCTACCGGGTGGCGCAGCGCGCCATGGCCATCGGACGCGAGCTCGGGCTGCGCGACGACGAGATCGAGGATCTCCGGGTGGCGGGACTGCTGCACGAGCTGGGACCGCAGGATCCGCGGGTGGCGCGCATGTTCGCCGACTTCCCGCGCGACATTCGCGAGGTGCCGGTGGCGGCGTCCATGCGGACGGCGCTGGACACCGTGACGGCCTACGGCCGCTATCACGAGCTGATCGGCGACGACTGGCCGGTGGACGCGCTGCGCATTCCCGTGGCGGTGAAAGTCCTCGCCGTGGCCGACGCGTACGAGACGCTGCTCACGACCACCGACGCGCGTCCGGCGTTCGCGCCCTGGAACGCGCTCGAGGAAATCGACCGGACCGCCGGCCGCACCTTCGCCACCGAGGTGGTGCAGGCGCTGCGGCGCACGATCGTGCCGGAGCAGGCCGAGCTCCGCGACACGAACACGCCGCTCAAGCTGATCGTCACCCGCGGCGCCTGAGCGCCGCGGGTCAGACGGGCGCCGGGGTGCGTTCCCCGCGCCTGCCGCGCGCCGATTCGAAGAAGCGCGCCAGCGCCTGCAGGTCGGCGTTCATGTCGTCGCCGGGGGCGAGCGGCGGGCCGACCACGAGCAAGTGGCGCGACCAGTCGAACGCCACGGGAACGATCGGCACGCCGGCGCCCTTCGCGATGAAGTAGAACCCGGTCCTCCATCGCGGGACGGCCTTGCGCGTGCCCTCCGGCGAGATGCCGATCACCATCCGGTCCATTTCGTCGAAGCGGCGCACCGACTGGGCGACGACGTCGTTGGGGCGCGAGCGGTCCACGGGGATTCCGCCGAGCCGGCGCATGAGGCCGCCGAAGGGCGCGCGGAAGAGCGTGTGCTTGCCGAGCCAGGACGCCCGCAGGCCCAGCGCGAACTTGGCCGCGATGCCGACCACGAAGTCCCAGTTGGTGGTATGCGGAGCCACGATGATCACGGCCTTGGAGAGATCGGGGAGGTTTCCCTCCATGCGCCAGCCGAGCCACGCGAGTCCCCAGCGGCCCAGGGCGCGCGAGACGGGGCCCCCGCTGCGGGGAAGCGCATTGCCGAGCGCGGGCACGCGGGGGGACTGGGCCATGAATGTCTGAAGCTACGGATCACCGGAATCGGACGCCATCGGGCGTTGTCGGATCTCGACTTTGGCCGGGCGGCGACGATATTTGCTCACGGCCGACTGCCTTCCCCTCCCCACCTCCGTGCTTCCTTCCACGATTCCCCAGGCCCTCGACGCGACGGTAGACGCCTGCCGCGACCTTCCCGCGCTCCGCTGGAAGGAGGAGGGCGCCTGGCAGTCGCTCACGTGGGGCGCATACCGCCAGCAGATTCACCTCGCGGCGCGCGGCCTGATGGCGCTGGGGCTCGAGCCGGGAAAGGGCGTCGCGATCATCGGGTACAATCGCCCCGAATGGCTGGTGGCGGATCTGGCGGCCATCCATGCCGGCGGTCTTCCGAGCGGCATCTACGCCACGTGCACCGCCGAGCAGTGCGGCTACGTGACGCACCATTGCGAGGCGCAGGTCGCGGTGGTGGAGGACGAGGAGCAGCTGGCCAAGTACCTGGAGATTCGGGACCAGCTGCCGCACCTCAAGGCGATCGTGCAGATGCACGGAACGCCCGCGCATGCCGGCGTGATCGCGTGGGATGATCTCCTGCGCCGCGCCCACGACGTGGACCCGGCGGCGCTGGCCGGGCGGCTCGCGGCGCAGCGGCCGGACGACGTGGCGACGTTGATCTACACGTCGGGCACCACGGGCGCGCCGAAGGCGGTGATGCTCACGCACGACAACGTCGTGTGGACGGCGCGCACGGGCATCGCCGCGCTCGGGATCCGCGCCGGCGACCACATCCTCAGCTACCTGCCGCTCAGCCACATCGCCGAGCAGATCGTGTCGATCTTCGGGCCGATGGCGTTCGGCGGGTGCACGACGTTCGCCGAAAGCATGGCGAAGCTGGGCGACGACCTGCGGGAGATCCGGCCCGACTTCTTCCTCGGCGTGCCGCGGGTGTGGGAGAAGATTCAGGAGCGGATGCAGGCGGCCGGCGCCGAAGCGTCGCCGGCGCGGAAGCGGCTCATCGCGTGGGCGCGCCGCGTGGGACTGGCCGCCGGGTACGCCGATCAGGAGGGGCGGCGGCGCCCGCTGTCGTACGCGCTGGCCAACGCGCTCGTGTTCCGCGCGGTGCGCCGTCGGCTGGGACTCGACCGCGCGCGCGTGCTCGTGACGTCGGCGGCGCCGATCGCGCGGTCGACGCTTGAATTCTTCCTGTCGCTCGGGCTTCCGATCTGCGAGGTGTACGGCATGAGCGAATGCACGGGGCCGGGGACGATCAGCACGCCGGCCCGGTACCGCACGGGGAAGGCGGGGTACACGCTGCCGGGCGCGGAGCTGAAGATCGCCGCCGACGGGGAGATCTGCATGCGCGGCCGGCACGTATTCAAAGGCTACTATAAGGACCCGGCCGCCACCGCCGAAACGCTGGACGCGGACGGGTGGCTGCACTCGGGCGACATCGGCGAGTTGGACGCCGAGGGATTCCTGCAGATCACCGACCGCAAGAAGGATCTCATCATCACGGCGGGGGGCGAGAACGTGGCGCCCCAGCTCGTGGAGGGCTATCTGAAGGCGATCCCCGTGGTCAGCCAGGCGGTGGTGCTGGGCGACCGGCAGCGGTATCTCGGCGTGCTGATCACGCTCGATCCGGTGCAGCTGGTCGTGGAAGCGGAGGCGGCGGACAGCCCGGCCCGCGATCCGGCGGCGGCCGCGGCCTGCGAGAAGTTCCGCGCGCACCTGCAGCGGCACATCGACGCTGTGAACACGCGGCTGGCCCGCGTGCAGTCGGTGAAGCGGTTCGAGATCGTGCCGCAGGAGTTCACCGTCGAGGGCGGGGAGCTGACGCCGTCGCTCAAGGTGCGGCGCCGCGTGGTGGCGGAGAAGTACGCGGAGTACGTGGCGCGGCTGTTCACGTAGCGCCGGGCGCGGCGCCTACCGCAGCATCTGCTTGGCGATCGTCTGCAGCTGCATGTTGGACGTTCCCTCGTAGATCGCGCCGATCTTCGCGTCGCGATAGAACTTCTCGGCCGGGAAGTCCTTGGTGTAGCCGTAGCCGCCGAACAGCTCCAGCGAGATGGACGTCACGCGCTCGCAGACCTGCGAGGCGTAGAGCTTGGCCATCGCGCCTTCCATCGCGATGTCGTGGCCGGCGTCCTTGAGGCGCGCGGCGTTGTACACCATCAAGCGCGCCGCCTCGAGCTCGGTGCGCGCCTGGGCGAGCTGGAACTGGATGCCCTGGAAATCGGCGAGCGCCTTGCCGAACTGGCGGCGTTCCTTGACGTAGTCGGTGGCTGCCCTGAGCGCGCCCTGCGCCACGCCGATCATCTGCGCGCCGATGCCGATGCGGCCCTCGTTCAGCGTCTCGATGGCCACCTTGTAGCCCTGGCCGACCGGACCGAGCACGTTCTTCGCCGGCACCTCCACGCCCTCCAGAATCAGCTCGGTGGTGCTCGACGCCCGGATGCCCATCTTGTCTTCCTTCTTGCCGACGCTGAACCCCGCAAAGCCGCGCTCCACGACGAAGGCCGTGATTCCCTTGTAGCCGGCGGCCGGATTGGCGTTGGCGAAGATCACGTAGATCTCCGCTTCGGCGCCGTTGGTGATCCACATCTTGCGGCCGCTGAGGATCCAGGCGTCGCCCTTCTGCTCGGCGCGCGTGGCGAGCCCGAACGCGTCGGAGCCCGAGCCCGGCTCGGAGAGCGCGTAGGCGCCGATGGTGCCGCTCGTGAGCCGCGGCAGGTAGGTGGACTTGATGTGGTCGCTGCCCCAGGTGCGGATGGGGTAGTTGACCAGGGTGTTCAGCACGTCGACCTGAATGGCGGCCGACGCGTCCACCTTGCTGAGCTCCTCCACCGCGAGCGTGACCATCATCAGCGTGCCCCCGGCGCCGCCGAATTCCTCGGGCACCTCGATGCCCATGAGTCCCATTTCGGCGAAGGCCTTCGTCAGCTCGGGATCGATCTTGCCGGCGCGTTCCATCGCCTGGACGCGCGGCCGTACCATCTCTTCGGCCAGGCCCGCGACGGCGTCGCGGAACATGATCTCGTCGTCGGAGAGAATCGTGAGCGGGGCGCGCGCGGCGCCGACATCGAGAGGCATGGCAGCGGTGTGAGTAGGGGTCCGACGAAATATACGCGGGTGCGGCGACGACGGGCGAACGACAGCGGACTGTGAACAGTCGGCTGTCGGCAGTGTGCAGTCACTGCGGACTGCCAACTGCCACCTGCGGACTGTCGACGGCCGTCAGAACATCGACCGCGCCCCGGCGCACAGCGACCGCAGCTCGTCGTCGGTCATCGTCTGCCACCCGCTCGGGGCGGGCCAGACGCGGCGGCGGTCGACGCGCGAGGAGAAGATCAACCCCGGATTCTTCGTCTGCGGCAGCGCATCCCACTCGAGCGCCATGCGGTAGTCCCACTGACTCTCGTCGTAGACTTCCCATTCCACGCGATCGCCGTCGACGACGATGCGCGCGTTCGCGTCGCCGAGTCCGCCGGGTGGCACCTGCTCAGAATTCGCCGGTCGAGGATCCATGGCCTGGGGATCGAGTGCCTAACTAATGGACTGCCCGGGAGACCGCGGCAACCCCTGCCTCGCGTGACGCGCCGCAGACGGCCGCCCCGCGCGCCGCGGAACGGCGCCCGCCGGGGCGCGTGCCGCTACCGCGCGAAGACGTCGAGCGCGAGGTCGACCTTGCCGAAGGGCGCCGAGACCTGCGCGCCCTGGAGCACCGGCCGCATGTGGTCCAGCATCTCGCGGGCGATGGCGATGCCCTCGGCCACCGCGGCGTCGCGGGAGCGCTCGTTGGCCTTCCGCATCCGCGCGATGATGGGCTCGGGCACGGTGACGCCGGGGACTTCGTTGGCCAGGAACTCGGCGTTGCGCACCGAGACCAGCGGCCAGATGCCGGCGATCACCGGAATGCGCACGTGCGCGATGCGGTCGAGGAACCGCTCGAGCTGCGCGACGTCGAATACGGGTTGGGTAATGGCGAACTCGGCGCCGGCATCCACCTTCCACTCGAAGCGCCGGATCTCGTGTTCGAGGTCCATGGCCGCCGGGTTGACGCCGACGCCGATCACGAACTGCGTGGGTCGGCCGATCTGGTTGCCGCCAGGATCGAGGCCGCGGTTGAGATTATGCACGAGGTTGGCGAGGCCGATCGAGTCGATGTCGAACACCGCCGTCGCATCGGGATAGGGGCCCATCTTGGGCGGATCGCCGGTGATGAGCAGCACGTTGCGCAGGCCGATGGCCGCGGCGCCGAGCAGATCGGAGAGCATGCCGAGCAGATTGCGGTCGCGGCAGGCGTAGTGCGTCACGGCTTCGATGCCCACCCGCTGCTGGATGAGCACGCTGGTCATGAGCGCGCCCATGCGACTCTGGGCGCGCGGGCCGTCGGGTACGTTGACGGCATCGATGCCGGCATCCCGGAGCCGCGCGACGTCGGCGAGCATGCGGCTGGCGTCGACGCCGCGCGGCGGGACGATCTCCACCGAGGTCGCGAACTCGCCGGCCGCGAGCCGCGCGCCCCACCGCGACCGCTCGGCCAGCGGCACGACGTCGGGCAGGGTGGGAGTCTGGCGCGTGGCGGCCGCGGCCCGGACCTCGGGGCGGGCGCGCGCCTCGGCGAGCCGCGGCGCGAGGGGGCGGACGCCCTCGGCGATGGCGTGGATGTGCGCGGGCGTGGTGCCGCAACAGCCGCCGACGATCTTGGCGCCGGCCTGGACGAGATGGCGCGCGTAGGTGGCCATGTACTCCGGGCTGGCCATGTACATGCTGCGGCCGTCGACCTGACGCGGCATGCCCGCGTTGGGCTGGGCGCTGAGCTTGCGCTGCGTGACCGGCGCCATGCGCTCGATGGCGTCGAGAATCGTCTGCGGGCCCACGGAGCAGTTGAGGCCGACGACGTCGGCCCCCCACGCGTCGAGCGACCGGGCGATGTCTTCGGGCGTGGCGCCGTACGGGGTGAGCCCGTCCACGCCGATCGTCATCTGCGCCACCACGGGCACCCCGGCGTCCAGGTCGCGCGCGGCGCGCAGGGCCTGCTCCATTTCGTGGAGATCGGCAAAGGTTTCGAGGATGAACAACTCGGCGCCGCCCTCGAGCAGCCCTTCCATCTGCTCGCGGAAGTGGCGGCGCGCGTCGTCGACGCCGGTGGGTCCGAACGGCTCGAGGCGCACGCCGAGCGGGCCGACGGCGCCGGCGACGAGCACGTCGTGATCGCCCGCCGCGTCGCGCGCCAACCGCGCGGCGGCGCGGTTCAGCTCGCGCACCCGGCTCTCGAGTCCGTGCTGCGCGAGCTTGAGCCGGTTGGCGCCGAAGCTGTTCGTTTCGAGCACCTCGGCGCCGGCGCGGACGTATTCGTCGTGTATGGCGCGCACCAATTCCGGCGCGCGCACGTTGAGCTCGTCGTAGCACTGGTTGATGAACACGCCGCGCGCGTACAGCATGGTGCCCATCGCGCCGTCGAAGACGATGATGCGTGCGGGATCCAGGAAGCGCGGCAGCGAATTGGGCGTGCTCATTCGGCCGCTCCCGCTGCTCCCGCTGCTCCCGCCGCGGCGCGCACGGCGTAGTACTTGGCGTCGGGATGGTGCACGACGATCGCGGCCGTGCTCTGCTCCGGCACGAGCTGGAAGGCGGCGGTGAGGCTCATGCCGAGCTCCCGCTCGGCGGGGAGCAGGCGGAACACGACTGCGTGGTCTTCAAGATCGGGGCAGGCGCCGTAGCCCCACGAGTAGCGCTTGCCGCGCCCGCCCGGAATGCCGAGCTCGTGGCGCGTGCGCCGGTGCAGCCATTCGGCGGTGGCCTCGGCGGTCTCCACGGCGAGACCATGCAGGTAGTAGGCCTCGGTGTACTCGCCGGCGTGCTGGAGGCGGTCGAACTCGCGCGTCGCGTGATCGCCCACGGTCACCACTTGCAGAGCGACGACGTCCATCTCGCCCGACTCGACGGACCGGAAGTAGTCGGCGATGCAGAGCCGCTCGCGCCCGTCCTGCCGCGGGAAAGCGAACCGCGCGATTTCCGTCGCGGTCCCGTCGCGCGCATAGGCGCCGGGGTCGTACACGATCAGCGCGTTGCCGGTCGACTGCGCCGGGAAGTAGCCGTACACCGCCTGCGGCACGAGCAGCGCCTCGCGCCGGATGCGCGCCTGCAGGCGCGCGCGTGTGGGCTCGAATTCCTCGCGCACCATCCGGTCGAACGCCTCGCCCGATCCGCGCGCTCCCCACTGCAGCCGGTACAGCTCGTCGAGATCGAGCAGCTCGAACACCTCGTCGAGCGGGATGTCGCGCAGCGTCCGCGCGCCATAGAAGGGCGCGGCGGGAACCGGGTGGTCGGCGCGCACGCCGCTGCGGCGTTCGTCGGCGGTGCCGGCGGCCGCGTCCTTGCCGACGGCACTGTGCAGGAACACGTCGCGGCGCGCGTCGTCGAGCAGCCTCGCGGTGACCGCGGCGCGGCGGTCGGGATCCTGGAGCGCGTCCATCGTCTCCAGCCCCTCGAACGCATCCTTGCAGTAGAAGACCCCCGGCTCGTACGCGCGCTCGCCTTCCACGAACATGGCGCGCCGCCCGAAGCGGCGGTTGATGGCTGCGCCGCCGATGAGCACGGGGATGCGCAGGCCCCGTTTGTCGAGCTCCTGCACGCACAATGGCATCTGTTTGGACGTCGAGACGAGCAGCGCCGAGAGGCCGATGGCGTCGGCGCGCACCTCCTGCGCCTTCTCGAGGATGGTGTTCACGGGCACCTGCTTGCCGAGGTCGAACACCGTGTACCCGTTGTTGGAGAGGATCGTGTTGACCAGCGACTTGCCGATGTCGTGCACGTCGCCGTACACCGTGGCGAGCACGACGCGCCCCTTCGTGTATCCCTCGGCCTTCTCGAGGAACTGCTCGAGATGGCGCACGGCCTTCTTCATCACCTCGGCGGACTGCAGCACGAAGGGGAGGATGAGGTCTCCGGCGCCGAACTTGTCGCCGACCTCCTTCATGGCGGGGAGCAGCACGTCGTTGAGCACGCGCACCGGATTGTCGCGCACGCCCGCGGCGTCGAGCACATCCTCGATGCCGTCCTTCTTGCGGTGGACGACCATCCAATGGGCCTTCTCGTCCGGCGTCATCGTCGCCGTCGGATCGTCGGCCGTCTGCGGGCGGCTGTCGCCGGCATCTCCGCGAGCCGAGAAGCGATCGATGTAGCGCTGCAGCGCGTCGGGGCGGCGGTTGAACACCAGGTCGTCGGCGAGGCCCCGCTCCGCTTCCGAGATCTCGGCGTAGGGGACGATGTGGGCCGGATTGACGATCGCCATGTCGAGGCCCGCTTCCACGCAGTGGTGCAGGAACACCGAGTTCAGCACGGCGCGCGCGGCGGGGGCGAGCCCGAAGCTCACGTTGGAAACGCCGAGCGAGGTGAAGACGCCGGGCAGTTCGCGCTTGATGAGCCGGATGCCCTCGATCGTCTCCCGGGCCGAGTCGATCCATTCGGCGTCGCCGGTGGCGAGCGTGAAGGTGAGGGCGTCGTAGATCAGGTCTTCGGCGGCGAGGCCGAACTCGCCGACGACGAGATCGTAGATCCGGCGCGCGACCTCGAGCTTGCGCTCGCGGGTCTTCGCCATGCCGTGCTCGTCGATGGTGAGCGCGACGAGCGCGGCCCCGTGCCGCCTGGCGACCGGGACCACGGCGTCGATCCGGGCGCGGCCGTTCTCCATGTTGATCGAATTGACGATCGCGCGCCCCGGCACGTGCTCCAGCGCCGCCGCGATCACCGCGGGCTCGGTGGAGTCGATCATCAGCGGCAGCTCGACGCTCATCGAGAGCAGCTTCACGAGCTTCGCCATCTGCTCGCCTTCGTCGGCGCGCTCGGTGAGGGCCACGCAGACGTCGAGCACGTGGGCCCCCGCCTCCTGCTGCTCGCGCGCCACCTCGACGATGCCTTCGTAATCGTCGGCGAGGAGCAGCCGTTTCACCTTGCGCGATCCCTGCGCGTTGACCCGCTCGCCGATGAGGAGCGGCGGCGGCTGCTGCTCGAGCGCGGTGGCCCGCATGGCCGACGACACGCGCGGCACGTGGGCGGCGCGCGGCTCCCATGGGCGGCCGGCCGCGGGGCGGGAGCGCACGTTCCGAACGATGGCTTCCAGGTGCTCCGGCGTGGTGCCGCAGCAGCCGCCGACCACACGGACGCCGAAGTCCGACACGAAGTCGGCGAGCATCTTCGCCATCGGCTCCGGCTCGAGCGGATAGACGGCGTCGCCGGTGCCGGTGTTGATGGGCAGTCCGGCGTTGGGGATGCAGGAGACGGGGCGCGACGCATTCTCGGTGAGATAGCGAATGGGCTCGCGCATGTGCTCGGGGCCCGTGGAGCAGTTGAGGCCGATCACGTCCACGCGCAGCGCTTCCAGCGTGGTGAGCGCGCTGGCGACGTCGGTGCCGAGGAGCATCCGGCCGCTGACGTCCAGCGTCACCTGCGCCTGGACCGGCACGCGGCGTCCGAGCTCCGCGAACAGGCGTTCGAATCCGTCGATCGCCGCCTTCACTTCGAGGATGTCCTGCGCGGTCTCGACGAGCAGCAGGTCCACGCCGCCCTCGACGAGCGCCCGGGCCTGGGCGTGGTAGGTGTCGGAGAGCTGTGCGTAGGTGATGGCGGAGAGCACCGGGTCGCTGCTCGACGGCAGCATGCCGGTGGGGCCGATCGAGCCGGCCACGAACCGCGGGCGTTCGGGCGTGGCGAAGCGGTCGCAGGCGGCGCGGGCGAGGCGGGCCGCGGCGACGTTCAGGTCGTGCGTGCGTTCCTCGATGCCCCATTCCCGAAGCCGATGGGGGGTGGACTGGAAGGTGCACGTTTCCACGACGTCGCACCCCACGGCGAGGAACGATTCGTGGATGTCGCGAATGATCTCCGGGCGGCTGAGCACGAGGTGGTCGTTGCACCCCTCCAGATTTTTGCCGCCGAAGTCTTCCGCCGAGGGATGGCGCCGCTGAATATTTGTACCCATCGCCCCGTCGAACACGAGGACCCGGTTCGCCAGGGCGCCCAGATAGGAGCGGGGCGGGGTTGCAGTGGACATGGGCGCTCACGAGAAACGAAAAGGGCCCGGTGCGGAGAGCGCCGAGCCAGGCGCTTTAGCGATTGTTTAACGTGGCCGCAATTTGCCGGAAATCGCCACGAACGACTGTGTCGATCATATTAACGGACGGCCGGCCGGCGAAGCAAGCAGGCCGCCGCACTCCCCGTCACACGCACTGATGCGTCATGGCTGACCGCCGGAAATCACGCGATTCGAAGCCCGGACTCCCGCCGGCGCTCGAGCCGTTCCGCGAGCTGCTCCGCCAGTCGCCGCTCGCGATCACGGTCGTCGACGCCGACGGCAAGGTGCTCATGTGGAACGGGGAGGCGGAGCGGCTGTTCGGCTGGAAGGAGGAGGAAGTGCTCGGAAAGGTCCCGCCGCACGTGCCCCCCGACGCCATTCCGAAGCTGTTCGAGTTCATCCACAAGGCCACCGAGGGGCATCCGGCGCGCGGCACGGAAGTGGTGCGCGTGCGGCGCGACGGATCGCGCGTGAACGTGCTGGTGCACACGGCGGCGCTGCGCGACGGCGACGGCGACGTCGTGGGTGTGATGGGAATGTTCGTGGACGTGACCGAGCGCCGGCAGATCGAGATGCGTCTGCGCGCGGCGCAGAAGATGGAGGCCGTGGGACTGCTGGCCGGTGGCGTGGCGCACGACTTCAACAATCTGCTCACCGCGATCAAGGGATTCTCGTCGCTGCTGCTCGAAGCGGTGGGCGAGAACAAGGCGGCGGAAGAGTGCGTGGACGAGATCGTGAAGGCGGCGGAGCGGGCGGCGGGGCTCACCGGGCAGCTGCTGGCGTTCAGCCGCCGGCAGCTGCTGCGTCCGCAGATCGTCGATCTCAACGCGCGCCTCAAGCAGATGGAACCGATGCTGCGCGTGCTGGCCGCGAGCAACATCGAGCTGGCGCTGGAACTGAACGCGCAGGCCGGCGTCGTGATGGTGGACCCGACGCAGCTCGAACAGGTGGTGCTCAACCTCGTCGTGAACGCGCGCGACGCGATCGTCGAGCGGGGGAGGATCACGCTCCGCACGAGCGGCGTGCAGCTCGAGAAGGAGTTCAACACCTGGGGCGTCTCGCCGCGGCCGGGGCCGTACGTGCGCCTCGACGTGATCGACACCGGCACGGGCATGAGCCCGCTCACGCTGAGCCGCGCCTTCGATCCGTTCTACACGACGAAGGAGGCGGGCACGGGACTGGGGCTCGCCACGGTGTTCGGCATCGTGAAGCAGAGCGGCGGGTACGTGTGGCCCACGAGCACGTCGGAAAAGGGGACCACGTTCTCGGTCTACCTGCCGCGGTACGAGGCCTCCGAGGCCGACCTCGCGGCCCTGGCGAATGCGACGCCGGCCGGCGGCTCGGCCGGCGACGAGGCGCCGGCAGCCCCTGCTCCGCGCCGCGCGTCGGGGCCGACGGGCACCCCGGTGCTGCGGTTGGTACCCGGCAGCTCGAGCAAGGAAGCGCGCCCCGGCACGCGGCCGCTCGACGTGCCGCGCCCCGCGCCGACGCCGCGGCTCACGATCATGCTCGTGGACGACGACGAGGCGGTGCGCGACATGATCCGGCGGACGCTAGAGCGCCACCACCACACCGTCCTCGACGCCGCGTCGGGGGAGCAGGCGCTGGAGTTGAACCGCATGTTCAACGAGCACATCGACCTGCTGATCACCGACATCCGCATGCCCGGAATGACGGGGCTGGAGCTGCGCGACGCCCTGCGGGTCCTGCGGCCCGGCGTGCGCGTGCTGTTCATCTCGGGGCACGCCGAGGAGTTCACACGCGACGAGCTGCGCGACCACGAGACGCCGTTCCTCGGCAAGCCGTTCACGATGGAGCAGCTGGAGGAGGCCATGCAGCGCGCGATGGCCGCCGGCCCCAGGGGCTAACCTTCGTCTGCCGCCCGCCGGACGGCGTCGACGCTCACGCCGTCCAGCTCCACGATCTTGGTGCGGGAGGCGTGCCCGGCGACGACGCGCACCGCCCGCCGCGGCACACCGAAGCGCTCGGCGAGGAACTGCACGAGCACGTCGTTGGCGGCGCCGTCTACGGGTGGGGCGCTCACGCGCACCTTGAGCGCCGTGCCGTGCACCCCCGCGATTCCGGTGCGCGCGGCGCGCGGCTGCACGCGCACCGTCACGCGGACGCCGCCGTCGCACGGCCGCGCATCGAGCGGCATCAGGGAATGTGGAGCAGGCTCTGCACCAGCCAGAGCGCGAAGTAGGCCACCACGGGGGTGACGTCGATCATCCCGAGCGGGGGAATCACCGAGCGGAGCGGGCGCAGGATCCATTCGGTGAGCGGGTACGTCCAGCGGATCCAGCGCGAGTACGGCGGCACCGGGAGCCACGACGCGACCACGCGCACGATGAGCGCGATGCGCAGGATCGCGAACGCCCACGAGACGAGCAGCACGAGCACCCGCGCCGGCGACTGCACCGCCCAGGCCAGCTCGAAGCCGAGTCCGACGACGACCTGAATGCCGGTGAGAATGAGCGCGCCGGCCACGGCCACGAGCACCAGCGCCCACCAGGGTGCGCTCGCGGCGGTGCCACCGGCGCGGATCACGACGCGCTCCACCGGCAGGAGGACGGGGTCGATCCACCGGCGGGCGAACCGTGCGCCGAAGCTGAACGGCGCCAGCCGCCGCGTGCGCGTGGCCCAGGCGAGCGTGGCGCCGAGTGCCGCCACGATGGCGACGCCGAGCAGGATGCCGCGCGCGGCGGGGATCACGATCGCCATCGAGAATCCCGAATCGTTCATGTTCGAAAGCTCGGGGCCCCGCGGGCCGGCTTCAAGACCGCAGTCCGCGGAGGAAGCCGCGGGCCTGCCAAACGGCGCGCACACGCGCGATCAATCCGCGGCCGTGCAGCGCCGTGGTCACGCCGTCCAGCGCGGCGGCGCCGCCCGCGCGGTAGGGGTACCACCAGGCCTGGCGCAGACGGGGCAGGCGCTCGTCGACGACCGCTTTCGTGCGCACGCACTCGAGCAGGCCGGCTACGCCGTGGGCGCGTCCCGAGCCGCTCGCCTTCACGCCGCCGTGCGGCACGTCGCTCATCCCCGCCACCACCACCGAGTCGTTGATCACCACGCTGCCGGCGTCGAGACGCGCCGCTACCGCCATGGCCCGCCTGCGGCTGCCGCTCCAGACGCTGGCGCTGAGCCCGAACGGCGAATCGTTGGCGCGCGCCACCGCCTCGTCGTCGTCGCGCACGCGAATGATCGGGAGGATCGGCCCGAAGGTCTCTTCCCGCAGCACGCGCATGTCCGGGCTCACGCCGGCCAGCAGCGTCGGGGGAAAGAGCGTGTCGCTGCCGGCGGGCCCGGTGGCGGCGACCGTGGCCCCGTGGGCCAGCGCGTCGTCGAGCTGGGCGCGGATGCGCACCGTCTGCTCGGGGCGCACGAGCGGCCCCATCTCGCTCGACTCCCGCGCCGGGCTGGCGTTCACGGCGCGCACGCGCTCGGCCAGCAGCTCGGCGAATCGGTCGTACACGGCCTCGTGCACGAGCACGCGCTTGGGCGCCACGCACGTCTGCCCGCTGTTGGAGAAGCGCCCCCACACGATGCCGTCGGCGGTGCGCGCGAGGTCCGCGTCGTCGAGCACGATGGCGGGATCGCTCCCGCCCAACTCCAGGACGCACGGAATGAGCCGGGCGCCGCATTCGGCGGCCACCTTTCTTCCCGTCGCCTCGCTGCCGGTGAAGAAGATCTTGTCGCACCCCTGCTCGACGAGTGCGGCGCCGGTGACGCGGTCGCCGGGGAGGGCGCGGACCAGGTCCTCCGGCAGGCCGGCCGCGTGCAGCAGCTCGGCCACGAGCAGCCCGGTCTGCGTGGTGAACTCCGACGGCTTGAGCAGCACCGCGTTGCCGGCCACGAGCGCGGGGAGCGTGATCGCCGAGGCGAGCATGAACGGGTAGTTCCACGGCGAGAGCACGCCGATGACGCCGAAGGGCTCCTCGGTGATGCGGACGCGCTTGCGCCACATCGGCGGCGTGGCGCCGGTGAAGCGCCTGGGGCGGAGCACGCGGAGCACGTCGCGCCGCCGGTAGAAGCGCGCGAAGTCGAGCGTCACGAGCACCTCGCTCAGCGCTTCCACGGGCGGCTTGCCGCACTCGCGGCTGATCGTGTCCGACACCTCGAGGCGGCGCTCGTAGAGCGCGCGGCGAAAGCGTTCCAGGCAGCGCGCCCGCTCGCGCAGCGGCACCGCCCGCCAGCTCGCCTGCGCATGCCGCGCGGCCGACAGCGCGGCGGCGACGTCGCCGGGGGTGGCCGATTCGAAGCGACGCCAGACTTCTCCCGTGGCCGGATCGCGGGATTCGACCGGATGCGGCGCGGGAGCGGCGGGCGATGGAGCGCCGGCGAGCGTGGCCATGGGTGAAACGTGACGAGGCGGAGGAGCGGGGGAAAGAGGGGAACGCGGTGTCGGGCGCCCGGTGGCGCACGTTAGATTGGGCCCATGCCCGACCCCCACCACTGGCTCGTCAAGAGCGAGCCCGACGCGTTCTCGTTCGACGATCTGGCCGCCAGCCCGCGCAAGACCACCTGCTGGGACGGTGTGCGGAACTACCAGGCGCGCAACTCCATGCGCGACGGCATGAAGAAGGGCGACCTGGTCCTGTTCTACCACAGCAGCGTCGACCCGATGGCGGTGGTGGGGGTGGCCCGCGTCGTGCGCGAGGCGTACCCCGACCACACGGCGTTCGACCGCACGGACCCGCACTACGATCCGAAGTCGAAGCCGGAGGCGCCCACGTGGATGATGGTGGACGTGCAGGCGGTGGAGCGGTTCACGCATCCCGTGACGCTGGCCGAACTGCGCGTCACCCCGGGTCTGGAAAAGATGGCGCTGCTGCAGAAGGGGAGCCGGCTGTCGGTGCAGCCGGTCACCGCCGCCGAGTTCGCGATCGTGCGGAAGCTGGGAGCTCCGAAGCCGGCCTGATCAGAGCAGGCCGCGGCCGTGGGCGACGTACAGCCAGACGCCGCTCGCCAGCCCGACGAACACCACGGCCCACCGGACCCAGGCCTGCGGCACGCGCTGCGCCATCCTGGCCCCGCCGTACCCGCCGGCGATCGACCCCACGGCCATGGCGAGCGCGACGTGCCAGCTCACGAGCCCGCCGAACATGAAGATGCCCGCGGCCATGGCGTTGATGCACAGGCCGCCCCAGGCCTTGAGACCGTTCATGCGGTGGATGTTGGCCAGCCCCATGAACCCGAGCGCGGCGAGCATCAGGATGCCGATACCGGCGCCGAAGTATCCCCCGTACACGCTGATGCCAAGCTGAGCCAGGAGCACGACGAGCAGCGGGCGGCCGGCGGTGATCGCGATGTCCCCTGCCGCACCGGCGGGCGGCGCGGCGCGCTCGCGCAGCCAGCGCATGACGGGCCCGTGCAGCATGAAGATCACCGTGGCGGCGAGCACCAGCCACGGGACGAGCGCGGCGAACCGGGCGTCGGTGGTGTGGAGGAGCAGCGTGGCGCCGACCGCTCCGCCGGCAAAGCTGGGCATGGCGAACCAGAGGGCCCACCGGCGGGACCCCGAAAGCGCGCCGCGGTAGCCCCAGATGCTCGCCGCGGAGCCGGGCCAGAGCGCGACCGTGCTCGTGGCGTTGGCCACGATGGGGGGGATGCCGAGGGCGATGAGCGAGGGAAAGGTGAGGAGGGTGCCGCCGCCGGCGATCGCGTTCACGCCCCCGCCAAGCGCCGAGACGATGACGACGAGCGCGAGGGTGGACGCGGGTGAGAGGTGGAGCGCGGACGTGATGGGCGGCGGTGCGAGCAGGATCACAAGGACGGCGTCGATTGCCAGTGTCGGTGTTTCTGCGGAGCGGGTGTCAGGGTTTGTCGCGATGGAGAAGCAATGATTGCCCGACGGTCTCGACCATGACCCGGGCGCGTACATTCCATAGATTGTTACGCACGCGGCCGGACCCACTCGGCCAGCCTGATTTCACTTTCGGAGAACGTAGCATGGCCAAGACAACAGAGTCTGGCGCCGCCGGGGCATCTGTCGCGACGCTTGAAAAGACGGACAGTCACGCCGGGACCGCACCGGCGCTTCAGATCACGGACACGCGCACCGGCGCGTCGTACTCGGTGCCGATCATGGCCGACGGCGTGGTAGGCGACACCACGGTCCGCGCCATGGACCTGCGCAAGATCAAGACCGACCCGGCCGAATTCGGGTTGATGACCTACGATCCGGCGTTCATGAACACCGCGTCGTGCAAGAGCGCCATCACCTTCATCGACGGCGACAAGGGGATCCTGCGGTACCGGGGCTATCCGATCGAGCAGCTGGCCGAGAAGGCCTCGTTCCTCGAGGTGGCCTGGCTGCTGCGCAACGGCGAGCTGCCGAAGAAGGACGAGTACGCGAAGTGGGTGCGCGACATCACGTACCACACGTACGTGCACGAGAACATCAAGAGCTTCCTGCAGGGCTTCCGCTACGATGCGCATCCGATGTCGATGCTGTGCAGCACGGTGGCGGCACTGTCGTCGTTCTATCCCGAGGCCAAGCACATCGACGACCCCGAGCAGCGGAACATCTCGATCATCCGGCTGCTGGCCAAGGTGCCGACGCTCGCCGCGTTCGCGTACCGCCACGTGAAGGGGCTGCCGTTCATCTATCCCGACAACAACCTGAGCTACGTCGAGAACTTCCTCTCGATGGTGGCGCGGATGTCGGAGTCGAAGTACGCGGGCAACCCGGTGTTTGTGAAGGCGCTGGAGGTGCTGTTCATCCTGCACGCCGACCACGAGCAGAACTGCTCCACGAACGCGGTGCGCGCCGTGGGGTCGTCGCACGTCGATCCGTTCTCGGCGGTGGCGGCGGGGATCGCGGCGCTGTTCGGCCCGCTGCACGGCGGCGCCAACGAGCAGGTGCTGCGGATGATCAACGAGATCGGCCACGTGAAGAACGTGCCGGCGTTCATCGAGTCGGTGAAGGGCGGGAGCGGCCGGCTGATGGGCTTCGGGCACCGCGTGTACAAGAGCTACGATCCGCGGGCGAAGATCGTGAAGAAGCTGGCGTACGAGGTGTTCGAGCAGGTCGGGATGGACAAGGATCTCGAGATCGCGCTCGAGCTCGAGCGGATCGCGCTGTCCGACGACTACTTCGTGTCGCGGAAGCTGTATCCGAACGTGGATTTCTACACCGGGCTGATTTACCGGTCGATGGCGTTCCCCACGGATTTCTTCACCGTGCTGTTCGCGGTGGCGCGCACGGCCGGCTGGCTGGCGCAATGGGAGGAGATGCTCAACGACAAGGAGCAGAAGATCGCGCGGCCGCGGCAGATCTACACCGGGTACGGGGAGCGGCCGTACAAGAGCCTGATCAAGTGAGCGACTGGCGGCTCTCGACTTGCCATTCGTGAGAACGGCGAGTCGAGAGTACTGCAGTGCGCAGTGCGCAGTGCGCAGTGAGCAGTAGGCAGTGAGCAGTGCGTAGTGAACGGCGAATGAAGTTGACGGGGCGCCTCGCGATGGGTCGCGAGGCGCCCCGTTTGGCACTGACGGCTGCCGACTGCCATCTGCCTACTGCTCCCCGCCCCCCGCATTCATCGCCGCGACTGCCTGCATCTCGATCAGGCATCCCGGCTTCAACTCTCCTACCGGCACGATCGCGCGCGCGGGGCGGTGGCTGCCGAGGACGCGCGCGTAGGCCGCGTTGACCGGCGTCCAGAGGTCGCGGCCCGTGACGAAGAGCGTCACC
>DASVWS010000237.1:0-5501 GCA_036393095.1 Gemmatimonadaceae bacterium
CTCACCAGCCACGCCGTGGTGGTGCCCGCGTCGGCGCGCGCCACGGTGGACGCGCTCGCCACTGCGCTGCGCGAGCAGCTGGGCGCCGCGTTCACCATGACGACGCACGAGCTGCCGGGGGGCGACGTCGCCATCCTGCTCGTGCTGCCGCGCGAGTTCAGCGAGAAGCTGGACGCGCGGCTGGCGGAAGCGCGCGTGCCCGAGGTGCCGCTGCCCGAGGGCTACCGCGACGTGCCGCTGGAGGAGGCCGTGCCGAAGATGCTGGCCCGCCTGTTCGAGATTCCGGTGGAGCTCGACGGGTGCACGCGGCGGCGAAAGGAGCTGGCCCTCGAGCGCGGCCCGGAGCTGCGGCACGCCCGCGCCGCGATCGCGGATTGGCTGGCTGCCGCGCACGCGCACGAGCGCACCGCGATGACACGGTTCGCGTTCGCGATCGAAGGCTGGGTGCCGGAACGCAGCGTGGGCGAGCTGACGCGGCGCGTCGGCGCGGCGGCCGGCCCGACGGTGATCGTGGAGACGGTGGCGCACGAGGACTGGGGCGAGGAGGATCCGCCAGTGGTGCTGTCCAACCCGCGGCTCTTCCGGCCGTTCGAGAAGCTCATCGCGCTGCTGCCGCTCCCGAGGTATGGCACCATCGATCCGACGCCGTTCGTGGCGGTGTTCTTTCCGCTGATCTTCGGCGTGATGCTGGGCGACGTGGGCTACGGCGTGATGCTGGGCGCGCTCGCCCTGCTGATTCATGCGAGGGCGAAACCGGGATCGCTGCTGCGCACGGCCGCCGAGATCGCCGGCCCGTGCGCCGCGTTCGCGATCATCTTCGGCGTGCTGTTCGGCGAGTACTTCGGCGACCTGGGCATGCGGCTGCTGGGCCTGCAGCCGATCATCTTCAACCGCGAGACGGCGGTGTTCGCCACGCTCGCGCTCGCCGTGGGGCTGGGCGTGGTGCACGTGGTGCTGGGCCTCGTGCTCGGCGCGGTCACCAAGCTCCGCCACGAGCCCAGACACGCGCTTGGCAGCGGCATCTCGGCGCTCATGGTGCTGCTGGTGGTCGCGGCGCTGCTGGCGGCGTTCGAGGTGCTTCCCGCGCGGCTGTTCACACCGGCCGTCGTGACGCTGCTGGTGATCTTCCCCGTGCTGGTGTTCGCCGAGGGGCTGATCGCGCCGGTGGAGCTGCTGTCCACGCTCGGCAACGTGCTGTCCTATGCCCGTATCATGGCCATCGGCACCGCGTCGGTGATGCTGGCCGTGGTCGCCAACCAGATGGTCGGCGCGGTCGGCAGCACGCTGGTCGGCCTCGTGTTCGCGCTCCTGTTCCACCTCGTGAACTTCGCCATCGGCCTGTTCAGCCCGGCGATTCACGCGCTGCGTCTCCACTATGTGGAGTTCTTCGGAAAGTTCTACAGCCCCGGCGGGCGGCCCTACGAGCCGTTCGGGCACCGGCCCGCACCGCCGCTCCCCGAGTCGTCGAGGAAGCCGTCATGAACCTGATGTGGATCGTGATCAGCGCCGCCGCAGTGCTGAGCGTCGCCGCCCTGGCCACCGCCTGGGCCCAGTCGAAGATCGGCACGGCCGGCGCCGCCGCCCTCGCCGAAAAGCCCGAGCTGGCCGGAACGATCATCGTGCTCGTTGCCATTCCGGAAACGATGGTCATTCTCGGGTTCATCGTCGCCGTGCTGATCATCCTGCGCGCCGGCGGAGCATAGGCCATGCCGGCAACCGCCGGCCCGCTGCTCGAGCAGCTCAGGCGCGAAGCCGACGCCGCCGTTGCCGAATGCACGGCGCGTGCGAGCGCCGAGGCGGAGCGCATCCGCGAATCGGCGGCGGCGCAGCGTGAGCGCCGGCGCGCGACCACGGTGGCCGCGCGGGAGCAGGCGCTGGCCCGCGAGCGCGAAGCGGCGCGCGCGCGGGCGGCGCAGAGCACGGTGCAGGCCGTGCTCACGGCGCGCGCCGCATTTCTCGACCGCGTCTTCGAGGCGGCGGAACGCCGCCTCGAAGCGCTGGCCGGCGCGCCCGACCTCGCGGCGCGGCTCGCGCCGCTGATCGCGGAAGCGCTTCCCTTTCTCCGCGCGGACGACACGCGCGTGCGATGCCGGCCCGCGTTGCGCGATGCCGTGGGCCGCGCGCTGGCGGCGGCGGGGCGCGGCGATGCGCCGGTCGAGAGCGACGACTCGGTGCCGGCCGGCGCCGTGCTCGAGGACGCAGCGCGGACGGTGCGCGTGGACGCCACGCTGACGGCGCGGCTTCAGCGGATGCGCGCCGCGCTCGCGATCGACGCGGTGCGCGCCGTCGAGGGGACGACGCCATGAACCCCTGGGGGCCGCTCGTCACCCGCGCCCGCGGGCTCTCCGGGCACCTGCTGTCGCGGCAGACGCTGCGGTCGCTCGCGGGGTCGGACGACCGGCGCGCGTTTTCCGACGCGCTCGTGCGCCTGGGCTATCTGGCCTTTCCGCCCAACGCGCCGCCCCCGGACGAGCGCGCGATCGAGCACGCGCTGCGCCGCGTCGCGTCGCGCCGGTTCGACGTGCTGGAACGGTGGAGCCGCGACTTCGAGGACGTGCTGGTGCCGGTGATCGAGGACGAGGATCGCCGCTCGATCCGTGCGCTCGTGCGCGGAGCGCTGGGGGGCGTCGATCCGGCGCTGCGCACGCTGGGGCTCATCCCCACGATGGCGCTGCCCGCGCGCGCGCTCGACGAGCTGGCGCTGCTCAACGACGTGGGCGCGATCGGCGCGGCGCTGCTGGCCCTGCGGCACCCCTTTGCCGGCGTCGTCGCCGAGCAGGCGCGGCGCGAGCGGCTGGATCTCTTCTCGTTCGACCAGGCCGTGGTGCGCGCATGGGCCGCGCGGGCCACCCGGGCTGCGCGCGCCGGCGACCGCGCCCTGCGCCACTACGTGGAGCGCACCGTCGATCTCGTGAATGCGTGGGCGGCGCGGCTCCTCGCCGAGCAGCGATCCGATGCCGAAGCGGAGGCGCTGTTCGTCGAGGGCGGACCGATGGTGCGCATGGACGACCTGCAGTTCGCGTCGGAGTCGGGGAGCGTCGAGTCGCTGCGCGAGCGCCTCGAGCCGCGCGTGGCGGGCACGCCGCTCGCGGTGGCGCTCGCGCCGGGAACGCGCGCCCCCGACGAGGCCGCGCTGATGGCGCTGATCGCCGAATACCGCCGGCTCTCGCGCGAGGAGCCGCTGGGGCTCGCGCCGGTACTGCTCTACGTGATGCGGCTGCGCGCCGAGCATCGCGCCCTGCAGCGGATCCTGTGGCAGCTCTCGCTGGGCGTGCCCGCCGAGCAGCGCCTGCGCGAGCTGGAGGAGGCGGCATGAGCTACCGCGTGCGCGCCGTCGCCACCCCTGCACTGGCCGTGGGCCTCCGTCTGGCCGGCCTGCCCACCGACGAAGCGAACGACGCCGCCGCGGCGGCGGATCGCGTCAACGCGCTCGTGCAGGAACCCGACCTCGGCATCCTGCTCATCGAGCAGCCGCTGTTCGACGCCATTCCGGCCGCGCTCCGGCGCGAGTTGGAGAACCGCGCGGTCCCCATCGTGGTGCCGGTGCCGCGCGCCGCGTGGGGCGCCGTCACCGATCGGGCCGAAGCCTACATCCTGGAACTCCTGCGCCGGGCGATCGGCTACCGGGTGAAGCTGCAATGAGCGCCCTCGTCACCCGCATCGCCGGCGCGCTGGTGGAAGCGCGCCCCTGCGCGCCAGCGCTATACGAGCTCGCCTATGTCGGCGAACACCGCCTGCTCGCCGAGGTCGTGCGGCTGGCCGGCGACCTCGCCACGCTCCAGGTGTACGAGGACACGACGGGGCTGCGGCTCGGAGCGCCCGTGGAATTCTCGGGCACCACGCTCACCGCCGAGCTCGGCCCCGGACTGCTCGGCGCGGTGCTCGACGGCGTGGGGCGTCCCCTGGCGCGCGTTGCCGAGGCCACGGGCGACTTCATCGCGCCGGGCACCGCCGCCGACACCCTCGACCCGGGGGACCTGTGGGCGTTCACCGCCGGACTGGAACGCGGCGCCGACGTCGGACCGGGGGACGTGCTCGGCACGGTGCCCGAGCGGCTCGGGTTCACGCACCAGGTGCTCGTCCCGCCGAACGTGAGCGGACGCGTGGCGCGGCTCGTCTCCGGATCGTACCACGTGGGCGACGCGATCGGCGAACTCGAGGACGGCACGCCGCTCCGGCTCGCGCACCGCTGGCCGGTGCGCATCGCCCGCCCGCTCGCCGAGCGGCTGGGGTACGAGCGCCCGTTCGTGACGGGGCAGCGCGTGTTCGACCTGTTCTTCCCCGTCGCCGAGGGCGGCAACGCGGCGGTGCCGGGCGGGTTCGGCACCGGCAAGACGATCATCGAGCAGTCGCTGGCCAAGCACGCCGAGGCCGACATCATCGTGTACGTGGGATGCGGCGAACGCGGCAACGAAATGACCGACGTGCTCACCGAATTTCCGGCGCTCGTGGATCCGCGCACCGGGCGCGCGCTCATGGAGCGCGCCGTGCTCGTGGCGAACACGTCGAACATGCCGGTGGCGGCGCGCGAGGCGAGCATCTACTTCGGCGTGACGATCGCCGAATACTTCCGCGACCAGGGGTGCCGCGTGGCGCTGATGATCGACAGCACATCGCGCTGGGCGGAGGCGCTGCGGGAGATGGCGGCGCGGCTGCAGGAGATGCCGGGCGAGGAGGGATACCCGACGTATCTGGCCAGCCGGCTCGGCCAGTTCTTCGAGCGCGCGGGGCGCGGGCGCGCCGTGGGCCGGCCGGAGCGCACCGGCGCCGTGACGATCATCGGTGCGGTGTCGCCGCCGGGCGGCGACTTCTCCGAACCGGTGACGCAGGCGTCGCTGCGCGTGGCGGGGGCGATGTGGGCGCTCGATCCGTCGCTCGCGCACCAGCGCCACTTCCCCGCGGTGGACTGGGAGACCAGCTACTCGCTCTACGTCGACCGGATCGCGGCGTGGTTCGCCGAGCACGGCGGCGCAGACTGGGCGCTGGTGCGCGAGGGGCTGATGCATCTCATGCAGCACGAGCGCGAGCTGCGGGACATCGCGAGCCTCGTCGGGCCGGAAGCGCTGGAGGATTCGGACCGCCTCACCATGGAGTGTGCGGCGGTCGTGCGCGAGGTGGTGCTGCGGCAGAACGCCTATCACGAGCACGACGCGAGGTCGAGCGTGGAGAAGACGTACGCACTGGCCCATGCCGCGCTCGAGGCCCACCGCGCCGGCATGCAGGCGCTGGCGGCCGGCGTCGCGTTCGCGAAGCTCGATCTGGCGCCCCTCCGGCGCACGCTGAGCGCGCTGCGCGACTGTCCGGAGTCGGAGGTCGCGCCGCGCGCCGCCGATGCGCACGCGGCCGCCCGCGCCCTTGCGCCCAGGCAGGCGCCCGCCGCCACGGGAGCCGCCTCATGAGCATCGCACCGGAACGGAGCTACCGCGGCGCCGCGGCGGCAGCGGGCCCGCTGCTCTTCCTGGAGCGCACGCGTCACGTCGCGCTCGGCGAGTGGGTGCGGG
>DASVWS010000238.1:0-4482 GCA_036393095.1 Gemmatimonadaceae bacterium
GGCGGCGCGTCGCACACCGCGGCACTCGCCGAGTCGGCGGGCAGGACCGCCAGTGATCCATCCACGCGAATGTCTCCATGTGCGATGAGGGCCGCGGGCGAGGCGAAGCGCGGACGATCCACGTAGATCACGCCGGCGCTCCATGTCGTGAGTGAGGCGTCCTCGATATCGGCCGCGCGCGCGGCCACCCGGTACGTCCAGGTGGAGAGTCGCGTGACACTGCCGGCCACCGGCCACGACTGGGCCCAAGAACCCGGCAGCGCGTCGGTCGATCCCGCCGGCTGGCGGAACCGCGCGGCGCTGTCCCACGACGCGAGTGCGTCCACGATGGCACCGTCGGCCGCCGCGTGCAATTGGGCCGACCGCCCCGCCACGAGGCGGACGGCCCACCGCTCGCGCTCCGCGAAGTACCCCGCCACCAGGAGCGTCCCGACGACGCCCAGCACGAAGAGCGCCGCGAGCAGCACCACGCCCCGGCGCGCGCGCTTACGGAACACGGCGCAGCACCACCGAGCGCTGCGAGACGCCGGCCGTCGTATCGGCGGCCCTCGCCGTGATGGTCACCCGCCGGACGCGCAGCGAGTCCGGCGGAACGACGGCCGGCCGCCCGGCGCTGTCGAAGTACGCGAAACGGAGCCCGGTGCGGTCCGCGTTCGCGCTGAACCCGCGCAGCGGTCCGGCAACCGGCTGCACGGAGTTGAAGGCGCGGGCCTGCGGGTTCCACTCGCGCATGCCCAGATACCAATCGCCGTCGCCGCCGCGATAGAGATCGTACCGCGTGCGGCGCTGCAGCCGGAACGCCGCGAACGGCGGCGCATCGAGCGCGGAATCGAGCAGGAGGGTAATGCCGCCCAGCGGGGGTGTGCCCGCGACCGTGCACGGCTGCACCGCAGGCACGAGGTCGACGACGGATCGCATGTGCCAGCGCGGAGGGCGCACGCCGGCATCGAACACGAGCACGCGATCGCCGGCCCTGGGTGTCGCCGCGTACGCCGCACGCGAAGCGCCGCCCGTGTCGTCGGGCGCGACCGTGCTCAGCTCCGCCGCGGCGACGCATGCCACGCCCGAGGCGACCGGCGCCATCAACTCGATCGCCGAGTCGGAGGATTGCGCGCCCAGGAGGTCCGCCGCCGCGGCGTCACCGATGGCGGCGGCGAGGATCGCCGTGGCCTGCCGCGCGGCTCGCGATGCGGCACTGGCCGATTGGAGTTGGCGCTGCCACCGCTGCTGGAAGCGCATGGCCTGCGCGACCAGCCCGAACACGATGCCGAACACCGCCATCGCGACCACCAACTCGACGAGGCTGACTCCGCGCCGCATCGATCAGCAGGCAACGGTCGTCCGAAGGACGAACGCGGCGGGAGGTTGGCCGTCGGAGAAGTGGACGCTGTCGACGACGCGCCGGCCGGCGTTGCCGGCCGCCTGCACCGACCAGTGCTCGTGGACGCCCGGCGCGGGCCAGCTGTCGCCCGCGGCTGGCGAAGGGCAGCCGACCGCGCGGAGTCCGGCCACGCGGGACTCCGCTGACGCGACGCCAGCCTCGCGTCGCGACGACACGCCCTGCAACCGCACGAGCACCGCCGCGTCGGCGGCAAAGGCGAGCAGCGCCACGTCGAACACGACGAGCGCGACGAGAAGTTCGACGAGCGTGAAGCCGGAGCGGGCGGGAAAACGAGGAGGTGCCGTGCGCATGCCGCACGCTACCCTCGTTCCTCCATTCGACCGGGATCGAAATTCCGCCGCGGGAACCGAAGTCCCGCGTCAGTCGCCGAGGCCGTACTCGCGAAGCTTGTAGAGCAGGCTGCGGTGGGAAAGCTCGAGCAGCTTGGCGGCGCGCGTGCGATTGCCGCCGGTCTGCTCGAGGGCGCGGCGAATGAGATCCTTCTCCAGCACCTCCGTCCGCTTCTTGACGGAGAGCTCGTCGGCTTCGGGATGTGCCTGGACCGACGGCGCGCGCACCTCGGCCGGCAACTGGTCCACGCCGATCTCCTTCGATTCGGTGAGCACCATGGCCCGTTCGACGACGTTCTCCAGCTCGCGGACGTTGCCGGGCCACGGGTAGTCGATGAGCAGCCGCATGGCGGCGGGCGCGAACCCGCGGACCTGCAGGTTCAGCCGCTCGTTGAACCCCTTCACCATCGTGTGCGCGAGCTCGGGAATGTCTTCCCGGCGCTCGCGCAGCGGCGGCAGATGGAGCCGAACGACGTTGACGCGGTAGAACAGGTCGGCGCGGAAGCGTCCCGCGGCGACCTCGGCCTCGAGATCGCGCGACGTCGCGGCGATGACGCGCACGTCCACGCGCCGCGGCGTGGACTCGCCCACCCGCCGGATCTCTCCTTCCTGGAGCACGCGGAGGAGCTTGACCTGGAGCGACAGGGGAAGCTCGCCGATTTCATCGAGCAGCAGCGTGCCGCCATTCGCTTCCTCGAACAGCCCCCGGCGCTCGCCGGCAGCGCCGGTGAAGGCGCCGCGCGCGTGGCCGAATAGCTCGCTCTCGAGCAGCGCTTCGGGAATGGCCGCGCAGTCCACGGCGACGAAGGCGCGGGCGGAGCGCGGGCTGTCGCGGTGCACGAGGCGCGCGAACAGCTCCTTGCCGGTGCCGCTCTCGCCGGTGATGAGCACGGTGGAGGGATGCCGAGCGACCTTCACGGCGAGATCCATGGCCTGGCGCAGCGCCGGGCTCCGGCCCACGATGCCCCCGGGCCCGCGGAGCGCGGCGAGCTCCTCCTGCAGTTGGCGCAACTCGCGGCGCAGGCCTTCGCGCTCGATGGCCTTGTTCACGACCAGCAGCACCTGGTCGGCGCGGAAGGGCTTGGAGATGAAGTCGTACGCGCCGCGCTTCATGGCAGCGAGCGCGGCATCGTCGTCGCCGTAGGCGCTCATCATGATCACCAGCGCGCTGCCGCCGGCTTTCTGATAGGCATCCAGGAATGCGAGCCCGTCCATCCCGGGCATGCGCACGTCGCAGAGGATCAGGTCGGCGGGCGACTCTTCCAGCATGGCCGACGCCGATGCCGCGTCGGCCGCCGAGCGCACGTCGTGCCCCTCGCCTTCGAGGATGAGCGAGAGCGTGTGCCGCAGCCCGAGTTCGTCGTCAACGATCAGGATCTTCATTCGATGTCGAGCGGGAGCAGGAGATGGAAGGCGGCGCCTCCGGCCCGGGAGGGCTCGACCCAGACCGTGCCCCCGCAATTCTCGACGATTCGCGCGACGATTGCGAGCCCCAGGCCCGTACCGCGCCCCGGCTCCTTGGTGGTGACGAAGGGATCGAAGATGCGGTCCGCCATGTCGGGTGACACGCCCGGACCCGAATCGGCCACCACGACCTTCACCACGTCGCCGGGCTGCCGCTCCGCCAGCCAGCGCATCACGCGGATGCTCGGCGGGCGCGGCACGTACGTCTCGGGATCGTCCGTGCGGCGGCGCGACGCGCGAATGGCGGCGCCCTGCCGCGCCAGCGCCGCCGTGCGCACCGCGATCTCGCCGCCCTCAGGCATCGCGTCCACGGCGTTCAGAAACAGGTTCACGAACACCTGCTCCAGCTCGTGCCGGTCGGCGCGGATGTACAGGGGCTCGGCCGTGAGGTCGAGCGCGATCGCCACGGGGCGCAGCACGCCCTGCGTGGCGAGCAGCTCGTGCACCGAACGCACCGTGTCGTTCACGTCCACGCGCGACGCCGCGCGCTGGTGCTCGCGGCCGTAGTCCAGCAGCCCGCGCACGATGCGGTCGATGCGATCGGCCTCGCGCTGGAGCCCGTCGAGCGCCGTACGGGTCGCGTCGTCGTGGGCACCGCGGCGCAGCAAGTGCGCATAGCCATTGATCGCGCCCAGCGGATTGCCGATCTCGTGCGCCACGCCGGCGGCGAGCCGGCCCACGCTCGCCAGCTTCTCGGCGCGGATCAGGTACGAGCGCTCCTCGAGCAGGTTGTCCGTCATCCGATTGACGCTCGCCGACAGGTTGGCGAATTCGAGCGAGTTGCCGGCGGGGACCCGCCGCTCGAGGTCACCGTCGGCGATGGCTTCGGCTGCCGCGACCGTGGCCTTGAGCGGCCGGATGACGGCCCGTTCCATCTGCGCGGCCGCAAAGACCACGAACACGAACACATCGGCGGCGACGAGCACCACCAGGTAGACCGTGTTGTGCCCCGCCTCGGGGCCGCCCGCCATCAACTCGACGATGGCGACGGCGAACGCCATGGCCGCCACGGCGAGCACGGCGAGGCTGAGCAACAGTTCGGTTCGGATCGAGTGGGGATTCGGACGGGAACGATCTGGCGGCATGCGGCTCGGGGAAGTGTCGTTATCAGGACGATCACGGCAATCGCGCGTCAGCGCGCGGCGTCCGAAAACACGAGGGGCCGGACGCGGTTGCGTCCGGCCCCTCTCGTTCCGTGTGCAACCAGGTTACTTACAGACCGGCTCGCCCTCGCCTGCCGTCGCCACGATCGGGTTCGCGGTGTTCACCGCGATGCCGCAGGTGGTG
>DASVWS010000239.1:0-2845 GCA_036393095.1 Gemmatimonadaceae bacterium
GAGCTGATCGACCTGATGTACAAGAATATCAGATAACTACAGTTGGCAGTTGGCAGTCGGCAGTCATCAGTCGACAGTTCACGGTCGGCAGGATCCCAAGGCCCCGCCCCGATCCAGCGTCCAGAGCGCGGCGACGGGGCATACGATCGGGTCTGGCACCGCTTAGTTTAGACCCAATCATGAAACGTCGATTCCTTTCTTACATCGGTGTGGTGCTCTGCCTGTGCGCACACGTGGCGCGGGCGCAGGCGCCGGCGACGGTGCCGATGGGCGATCCCGCATACGCAGCCGTCGATCGACTGGCCGCGGCGGGGCTGGTGGACACGATGCTCGCCGGGCAGCGGCCATACACGCGGGACGAGTTCGCGGACATCGTGCGGCAGATGCGGCGCAATGCGGCGGCGGCCGAGCCCGGGCGGCTCGACGCGGGATTGCAGCGAACGCTGGACGATCTGTCCGCGCGCTTCGTGGGCAGCGCGACGGGCGGTGATTCGGCCGCCGCGCCGCGCACGCAGCTCATCGACGCCATCGCAATTGCGGGCACGACCACCAACGAGCAGCCGAGGTGGGTACCCCCGGAGAACGGGGCCGGGGGAGCGACGCACGCGTTCGTGGCGCCGCTCGCGCTCGAAGCGCAGTCGCAAGGGCGCGACGCGATGCAGGGCTCCACGATGGCGCTGGAGAGCTGGCACCACTTCGCCCTCGGCTCGCACCTCATGATCCAGGCGCACCCGCGATTCCGCTGGTCGAACGACTCGTCGTTCTCGGGCGAACACACGGCGTCGTTCGAGGAGCTGTCGGCGACGACGCGGATCTCCAACGTGCTCGTATCGGTGGGCCGGCAGCATCTCGAGTGGGGATTGTCGCGGCACGCCAAGCTGTTCCTGTCGGCGAACGGGCCGGGGCTCGACATGATCCGGGTGGCCAGCGACCGCCCCTGGGTGCTGCCGGGATTCCTGCGCATGTTCGGCTCCAACTCGGCGACCATCTTCGTGGCCGACCTCGGCCCGCGCACGTACTTCCCGCACACCAAACTCATCGGCTACAAGTGGAGCATCGAGCCGACGCCGGACCTCGAATTCGGGGTGAGCGCGCTCAACTTCATGGGCGGCGCCGGCGCGCCGAAGGCCAGCTTCCTCAAGCGCGTGGCCAACGTGCTCTTCTTCCCGTCGCTGCACACCGGGCCATTCCAGTTCTCGAACAATATGGCCGGCATCGAAATGCAGTACCGTGCGCGTGCGCTGGCCGACGCCCGGTTCTACTGGGAGATGGACCTGGACGACTTCGACTTCAGCCGCATCGAGAGCGCGGTCTGGAAGGACGACGGGGCGCACGTGTTCGGGCTGTCGCTGCCGCGGCTGGGCGCCGGCGGCCAACTGGCGGCGACGTTCGAGTTCCACCACACGGGCACGCGGTTCAACCGCCATGCGGAGTTTCAGGACGGGCCGACGGTCGACGGCTTCCTGCTGGGCGAGCCGCTGGGGCCCGACGCCGACGGCGGATACGCGTACTTCGATTGGAACGCGGCGAACGGCGGTGGCGCGACGCTCGAGCTGGCGGACGAGGCGTACCGCGACAACCAGTACGTGGCGAATGGTCCGGGAACGTCCCTGGTTCACATCGTGCAGTACATCCCACAAGAGCGCCGGCTCCGCGCCATGCTCACCGTGCGCGGACCGGAGCTGCGCAGCGGACTGGGGGTCGGCGTGCAGGCGGGGATCGAGCACGTGAACCGGTTCGGATTCGTGGACGGCGCGACGCGCGACTGGGCGCTGGCGAACGTCGTGCTCACCTACCGGTTCGGGGCGACTGGCGGATTCTGAGTTCGGGCGACAGGTTCCCTCCTCCCACCCGCACCCCAGGAGCCGTTCCCGCATGCACACCTCCCTTCGCATGGGGGCGATGGCGGCCTTGCTGGCCGCAACCGCCGCTCCCCCACGGCCGCTGTCTGCGCAAGCTTCGGCGCGCAGCGTGCCGGAAGCCTACGCCATCATCAACGCGCGCATCGTGCCCGGCAGCGGCCCGGCCATCGACCGCGGCACGGTGGTCATCCGCGACGGATTGATCGCCGCCGTGGGCGCCAATGTGCCCGCGCCGGCGGATGCCCGCGTGTTCGACGGGTCGGGACTCACGGTGTATCCCGGCCTCGTGGATGCATTCGGCAGCCTGGGAATGCCGGAGCCCGAGTCGCCGAACGGCGGCGGGCGGGCCGGCGGCGCGGGGAACGCACCCGCGCCCAATGCATCCGGCGTCCAGCCGGGCGCGGACGCGGACCACCCCTGGGGGATCACCCCCGAGGTGCTGGCGGTGGACCTCATGCAGGTGGACGAGCACACCTTCGACGGGCCGCGCAGCGCCGGGATCACGACGGCGCTGTCGGCGCCCAGCGCCGGCTACCTGCGCGGGCGGGCCGCGCTGGTGGACCTGTCCGACGAGAACCTGGCGGACGCCGTCGTCAAGTCGCCGGCGGCGATGACGATGGCCTTCGCCCGCGGTGGGCGCGGCGGGGGCGGCGGCTTCGGGCGGGGCGGCTATCCGGGTTCGCTGATGGGAATCTTCGCGGCGTTCCGGCAGGAGGTGCTGGACGCCCAGCGCTACGGCACCTGGACGGCGATGTACGCCCGGAACCCGCGCGGCGTCGCGCGCCCGGCGATGGACGCGGGGCTAGACGCGATGCAGCCGGTGGTGAGCGGACAGATGCCGGTCGTCTTCGAGGCAAACTCGGCGCGGGAAATCGACCGCGCCGTGAAGCTGGCGCGCGAGTTCAAGCTCAAGGCGGTGATCGCGGGGGGCGAGGAAGCGGATCAGTGCATTCCCGAGCTCAAGGCGGCGGGGATCCCGGTGT
>DASVWS010000240.1:0-20733 GCA_036393095.1 Gemmatimonadaceae bacterium
GACATCTCGTCGCGAATCAACGCGTCGGCGGCGGACTCCACGAGGGGAATCATGAGTCCGGCGAAGGCGTCGCCCCCGGGGACGAAGGCGCGGGAGAAGGTGCCGTCGCCGTGCGACTCGAGCCGGCGGGTGCCGGCGCTCCGGCTGAGCACGCGGTTGATCGCGGCCACCGCCTCTTCAAGGGCGGCGGGATCCGCCGCGCCGCGCTCGGCGAGCGCGCGCAGCGCGGCGCGCACGCGGCGGGCGTCCACGACGGCGGCGGAAGCGCCGGCGGGCTGCTGCCGGGCGCGGCGGCGCATCCCCATGGCACGGTCGGCGTCGACCACGCGGGCCTCTTCGAGCCAGGCGACGAGCGAGTCGAAGTCATGCAGCGCGTCGCCATCGTTCGTCGGCGTTTCGGAGTTGACGAAGTCGAGCCACAGCCGTTCGCCCAGAAAGACGAACGCGCCGCCGCGGACGGCCGGAAGGTGGGAGGTGGGTGTGGAGAGGGTCACGGACGACGGAACGTGCGAAGACCGTTGGGGGGTCAAACATGGACGGCGCGGGAAGACGGGGCAAGCGATCGCGCGGCGCAAACGGCGAGGCGCTTGAAGCCGGTGCGGTCGTGCGGCCAGTTTTCCTGTCCGCCCGTCCTTCCATTCTCGATCCCGCGCATGCCCACACCGCTCTCATCGATTCGCCGAGTCGTCGTCGGGTCCACCAACCCGGTCAAGATCAACGCCGTACGCGCCGTGCTGGCGCGGGCGGGAGTGGGCGCGCAGGTGGAGGGGCGCGCGGTGGCGTCGTCGGTGAGCGACCAGCCGGTGGGCGACGAGGAGACGATCCGGGGCGCGACCGCGCGGGCACGGGGCGCGCTGGCCACGGCGGGCGCCGATCTGGGCGTCGGAATTGAGGGAGGTGTGGTGAACGAGTCCGACGGGGGAATGCGGACATGCGCCTGGGCGGCGATCGTGTCACCCGACGGCCGGCAGGGAGTGGGCGGATCGTTGGCGATGCCTCTGCCTGCGGTGGTGGCCGCGGCGGTGCGCGGCGGGTTGGAACTCGGGCATGCGATGGACCGGCTGACCGGCGGGCACGACACCAAGCGCGGCGCCGGCGCGGTGGGGATTCTCACGGCGGGGCTGGTGGACCGGCAGCAGGCCTACGAGACGCTCGTATCGTACGCGCTGGCCCCGTTCCTGACGCCGGAGCATTGGGAACGGCCGGTCGATGACCGGCGCGGCAACGCTCCGTAGCGTTGCGGCGTTGAGATGCACGACGCGAGGCGACGACGGGCCTCGGCCGCCCGGGTGCGCTAGATTTATCGCATGACGACGCCTCCCGAAGTCCCGACCTATTTCCGCAAGGGATTCGGCCTCAAGACCGACGTTCAGGCGGATCTGGCGTCCGACTACGACGGCCGGCTGGTGGACTACCTCCGCGCCCACGACTACGAGCTCGTGGCCGGCGACGTCACCATCCGCCTGGCCCGCGAATTCGGGTTCTGCTACGGCGTGGAGCGGGCCGTGGAGTACGCATACCAGACGCGGCGCAAGTTCCCGCACAAACGCATCTTCCTCGTGGGTGAGATCATCCACAATCCGCACGTGAACGCGCGGCTCCGGGAGATGGGCATCGAGATCCTGATGCCCGGCCCCGAAGGCTTCGATTTCAGCGGCATGCGCGCCGAGGACGTGGTGATCATGCCGGCGTTCGGCGTGACGATCGGCGACTTCGAGGCCCTGCGGGCGATCGGGTGCGTGCTCGTGGACACCACCTGCGGGTCGGTGCTGAACGTGTGGAAGCGGGTGGAGAGCTACGCGCGCGACGGCTTCACGGCGCTCATCCACGGCAAGTACTACCACGAGGAGACGCGGGCCACGGCGTCGCAGGTGCGCAAGTATCCGGGCGGGCAGTATCTCGTGGTGCGCAACATGGAGGAGGCGGAGCTCGTGTGCGGCTACATCGCGGGAACGGTGGACGCGGCCACGATCATGACGCGCTTCCGCGACGCGGTGTCGCCGGGGTTCGACCCGGCCCGGCATCTCACGCGCATCGGCGTGGCCAACCAGACGACGATGCTGGCGCGCGAGTCGCTGGCGATCGGCGAGGCGGTGGGCGCGACGATCGCGAAGGTGCGCGGCGGGGAGGCCCGGGCGCGCGACTTCCGCACGTTCGACACGATCTGCAGCGCCACCCAGGAGCGGCAGGACGCCGTGGTCGATCTGCTCAAGGAGCCGCTCGACGTGATGGTGGTGATCGGCGGGTTCAACTCGAGCAACACGATCTCGCTGGCCGCGCTCTGCGGCGAGCGGGTGCCGACCTATCACATCGACTCGGCGACGGGGATCGATCCCGAACTCCGGTCGGTGCACTTCCGCAAGGTGGGCATCACGCACGAGGAAGCCGACCAGGTGGACTGGCTCCCCGAGGGGCCGGTGCGGGTGGGCATCACCGCCGGCGCGAGCACGCCGAACAACAAGATCGGCGAGACCGTGGCGCGGATTCTCGCCACGCGCGGCATCGTGGCCGAGGTCTGACCTTTCATCGACGCCGCAGCGGCGCCGGCAGGGCAATCCGTGGACTTTGAAGAGT
Organism: Gemmatimonadaceae bacterium; assembly: GCA_036393095.1. Classification (GTDB taxonomy): domain Bacteria; phylum Gemmatimonadota; class Gemmatimonadetes; order Gemmatimonadales; family Gemmatimonadaceae; genus JAGWRI01. The sequence continues at coordinate 2,575 of DASVWS010000240.1, forward strand.
ATCTCGCCCTCGGCGATTCGTTTTCCGGCGATCTCTATCCGGCGCTCGACGCCGGCGCCACGAGCGTGGCGGTGGCGCTGGAGCGCGAGCCGGGAGCGGGAGACGTGGCGCCGCTGGGCGCGGCCTCGCTCCTCTACGCGAACGACGACGCGCGCTGGCCCGACTTCGCCGGCCGCGACCTGCGCACCGTCCGCCCCGACATGGTGTTCCACAAGCTCGTGGAGGAAGGCGCGTCGATCGGCGACCTGTTCGGCGGGCCGCTGGCAACGCTCGGGGAGAGCGGCGCCCGGACGCTGGTGACGCTCACCGCGGGCGCCACCGAGCTGATGAGCCTGCTCGTCCGCCGCCCCTCGGCGACCATCCTGCGACAGGCCGCGGGCGACATCGCCGACGCCTACGAGTTTCTCGTCGACGCGATCCGCCGCCTGCGCCCGGATGCCGTGCTGCTGCTCGCCACGGTGTGCGATCCTTCCGACGGCACGGCGCTCATGCCGGGCGTGGACGCCGAGAAGAAGCCGGTGCCGCTCGAGGCGCTGGCGCTCGTGAACGAGCGCGTGCGCGCGCTGGCGGCGGGCACGCCCGGCGCGCGGCTTGCCGACCTCCATGCGCACTTCCTGGGGCACGGCGTGGGCGCCGAGGCGAAGGACCGCTGGTACTGGCGGCGGTCGCCGCTGGAACCGAACGCCATGGGCGCCAGCGAGGTGCGGCGCGTGTGGCTCGACGCGCTGGCGGGCGGCGACGCGTGAACCCGGACGCCCTCGCGCGCTTCCACGCGCTGCGCGCGCGCGAGCGGCGGCTCGCGATGGCCACGCTCATCGCCGCCGAAGGCACGTCGTCGAGCATCGTCGGTGCGAAGACCTTCGTGGGCGAGACGGGCGACATCCTCGGGTCGGTGACGATCGGCGGCTGCCTGGACGCGCGCGCGGTGGAGGCCGCCGACCGCGTGCTGGCCACGGAGCGCGCCGAGGTGCTCGACGTCGCGCTGGCCGACGAGGAGGCGTGGGACATGGGGCTCGCGTGCGGCGGCACCGTGCGGCTGCTCGTGGAGCCGGTGGCAGGTGGCGCGGCGGTGGACGGGGCATGGGAGGCGTACGCGGCGGCGCAGCGGGCGGTCGACGCCGGCCGGCGCGCCGTGGTCGTGCGGGCGCTCGACGGCGACGGTTCGCGACTGGTGATCGATGCCGACGGAACGCGCACCGGATCGCTGGGCAGCGCGGAGCGGGATGCGCGCGTCGCCGCGCTGGCGGGCGCCTACGGCGCGGCGACGCCGGGCGTGGTGCGCGACGAGGCCGCCGGCGCGTCGTACTTCGTGGAACCGTTCGCGCCGCCGCTCACGGTGGCGATCTTCGGCGCCGGCGAGGTGGCGGTCGTGCTCACGCGCATCGCGCACGACCTCGGGATGCGCGTGGTGATCGTGGATGCGCGGGCCCGCTACGCGACGGCCGCCCGCTTTCCCGAGGCGGACGAGATCCGCGTGGGCGATCCGGGCGCCGTGGCGGGCGAGTTGCCGGCCACCGGGAACACCTTCGTGGTGATCGTGGCGCACGACTACAAGTACGAGCTGCCGGTCCTGCGCCGCGTGCTGCGCGCGCCGGTGGGGTACGTGGGGCTGATGTCGAGCCGGACGCGCGGCGCCAGGCTTCGCGAATTCCTGGCCGGCGAAGGGTTCACCGAGCAGGAGATGGCGTGCATCCGTACGCCGATCGGGGTGAGCATCGGCGCGCGGACGCCTGCGCAGGTGGCCGTGAGCATTGCGGCGGAGCTCGTGGCGGTGCGCGCGGCGCAGGGCCGGACGGACTGAACGGATGATCGCGGCGCTGGTGCTGGCGGCGGGCGCCGCGCGACGATTCGGCTCGCAGAAGCTGCTGCACCCGGTGCGCGGCGAGCCGCTGGTGCGGGCGGCGGTGGACCGGGTGGTGGCCGCCGGTCCGGAGCAGACGATCGTCGTGGTGGGACACGACGGCGCCGCGGTGCGGCACGCGCTCGCCGGGTTGCCGTTGACGATCGTCGAGAACCCGCACCCCGAGCAGGGGCTCAGCTCGTCGCTGCGGGCGGGGCTGGCGATGGTGCCGGGCAACGCGGTGGCGGTGCTCGTCACGCTCGGCGACCAGCCGATCGATCGCGATGAAGTGATTCCGGCGCTCGTGGCGCGCTTCGGGGGCGGCGACGCGCCGATCGTCGCGCCGCGCTACCAGGGAGTGCAGGGCCTGCCGGTGCTGTTCGCGCGTCCGATGTTTCCGGAGTTGGAGGCGCTCACCGGCGACCGTGGCGCGCGCGGCGTGGTGGAGCGAGATCCGTCGCGCGTGGCCTACGTCGATTTCGACTTTCCGATGCCGCGCGACGTGGACACGCCGGCCGACGTCGATTTCCCGACCGATTCCTGACGGATAACGGCTGGTTCCATTTTCCGCCGCCGGGGTATTATGCCGCTCGGAGGGCCGCCGGCCAGAGGGGCGGCCATCGTTCACCTCATTCCGGAGTTCGCCATGCGGAGCAGTGTCCTCGTTGCCGGCCTGATCGCCTTTGCGATTCCCTTCGCCTCGCCCGCCGCGGCGCAGCGCGGGGGTATGAATCCCGACCCCACGACGAAGATCGCGGGCAGCGGCCAACTGCCCGACGGCTGGGAGGTGTACCTCGATCCGAACCGCTTCGACAAGATGACGGTGAAGGACCTGAGCTTCACCGAGTCGGGCGGCACCTTCCACATCGCCACTGGCCCCGCGGGTGTGTACTGGACGCGGAAGGACGTGGTGCCCAACGGGTCGTACACGTACACGGCATCGTTCACACAGCTCAAGGCGCCGCGGCACAACGAGGCCTACGGGTTGATGATCGCTGGGCGCGACATGGGGAGCGCCGATACGCAGAGCTACGTGTACTTCGAGGTGCGCGGCTCGAACGACTTCCTCATCAACCACCGCGCCGGCGCGGACGTGCACAAGCTCGTGAACTGGACGGCCAACCCCGCGATCAAGGCGAAGGACGAGAGCGGCAGGGCGACCAACGAACTGACGATCGCGGTGGGCGCCGATTCCGTGCGCTTCATCGCCAACGGGGCGCAGGTGACGGCGCTCGCGCGCAGCGCGATGGGCGACCTGTCGGGTGTGTACGGATTCCGTGTGAACCACAACAGCGACGTGCAGATCACCGGCGTGAAATTCACGCGCCAGTAGGCGGCCTCACCTCGAGCAGGCCGGCGGGCGGCACGTCAGGACGCGTGCCGCCCGTTCTGCATGGCGCGGTCTGCCTGGCCGCGCGCCAGTCCGCCGAGCACGGCGCCGGCGAGCCCGACGACGATACCGAGGCCGGTGAGCCAGAGCGGGCCCGCCGACAGCGCCGGCATCAGCCGAACCGGAAGCGCCGGGGCGAACTGCGCCGCGAGCAGGTAAAGCACGCCGACCGCGAGGCCGTGCGCGGCAGGCCGGCGGCGCGCGATCGCGGCGCCCAGGTACCCGCCCGCGAACGCCGCCAGCGCGCGCATCAGCAACACCATCAGCTCGAGGAGCGCCGGCATCGGGCCCGCGGCCGGCCCGTGGAGCACCACGGCGCTCGCCATCGTGCCGAGTACGGCGATCACGATCACTCCCACGGCGATGCCGACCACGGATCGAATCACGACGGCCCTCCGAATGCGTCGCCACAACAACATAGGAAACGGACGGATTAACAGAAAGCAGACTCGACGCCCCTTGCCCGCCGGGCAGCGTCATGGCATCGTCCGCGACCCTTCACGCTGCCCGGCTCCGCCGCCCCCCCGCTCATGCTGCCTGCCCTCGTTCTTCCTCTGCTCGCCGCGCTCGGCACTCCCGACAGTTCGCGGACGTACAACGCGCGCAAGGGCGAGGTCCACGTCCGGCCGCCCCGCATCGAGGCCGACGCGCGCGTGGACGGCGCGCTCGACGAACCGGAATGGAAGCAGGCGGCGACGCTCACCGGATTCTCGCAGCTCACGCCGGTGGACGGCGTGCCGGCCGACGACTCCACGCAGGTGCTGGTCTGGTACTCGCCCACGGCCATCTACTTCGGCGTCCGCGCGTTCGAGTCGCACGGGGCACCGCACGCCACGCTGGCCGACCGCGACCACATCGACTCCGACGACAACGTACAGATCCTCCTCAGCACGTTCGACGACGCGCGCCAGGCGCTGGTGTTCGGCGTGAATCCGCTGGGCGTGCAGATGGACGGGACGATGGCCGAGCTCACGTCGTCGGGCGGGGGATTCGGGAAGGGGGTGACGGCGCGGCCGCAGGCGGACCTGAGCCAGGACTTCGTGTTCCAGTCCAAGGGGCGGCTGACGCCCTGGGGATACGAAGTGGAAATCCGGATTCCCTTCAAGTCGCTGCGCTACCAGTCGCAGGAAACGCAGAGCTGGGGGATCAACGTCATTCGCGACGTGCAGCATTCCGGCTACGAGGACACGTGGACGCCGGTGCGCCTGGCGGCCGCCGGCTTCCTGTCGCAGGAGGGCACGCTGGACGGGCTGCACGACCTGCGCCGCGGCCTCGTGGTGGACGTGAATCCGGAGCTCACACAGCAGACCGCCGGTGCGGAGGGGCCGGCGTCGCGGTGGCAGTACGACGCACGCTCGCCGCAGGTGGGCGGCAACGTGCGCTGGGGCATCAGCAACAACCTGACGCTCAACGCCACCGTGAAGCCGGACTTCTCGCAGGTGGAGTCGGACGCGGGACAGGTGGTGTACGATCCCCGGCAGGCGCTGTACTTCGCCGAGAAGCGTCCCTTCTTCCTGGACGGCATGGAAGGGTTCGCGACGCCGAACAACCTCGTCTACACGCGGCGCATCCAGCAGCCGGCGTTCGCCACCAAACTCACCGGCAAGGTGTCGGAAACGAGCGTGGCGTTCCTCTCGGCGCTCGACGACCACACGACCTCGCTGGGGTACGATCCGCTCACCGGGCGCGGCGGTCGCAATCCGCTGTACGACGTCCTGCGCGTGCAGCGCGACTTGGGCGCGACGTCGCGTGTGGGCGTGACGCTCACCGACAAGGAGGACGCCGGGTATTCGAACCGCGTCGCCGACGTGGACGGCCGCGTGGTGCTCGGTTCCATCTACTCGCTCGACTACCAGGGGGCTGCGAGCCGCACCGCCGATTCCACGGGGGTGCACACGGCGCCGCTCTGGAGCGCACTGCTGCGCCGCAACGGCAAACGGTACGGCGCGTCGTACTCGTTCGGCGGCATGGACAGCCTGTTCGAAGCGGGGGCGGGGTTCATCTCCCGCAAGGGCATCGCCCACATGAACGTGAGCCAGCGCTTCACCTGGTTCGCCGACCGGGGACGCGTGCTCGAGAGCGTGACGTTCAATCCGGTGTACGACCTGACGTGGAAGTACGCGTACCTGACGAGCGGTCGCGACGCGATCGAGAAGAAGCTGCACTTCAACCTGAACTTCGCCCTGCGCGACGGCTGGTCGCTGGGCGGCGCGTTGCTGCTCGAGACCTTCGGCTACGACCCGCAGCTCTTCCAGGGCGTGTACGTCGCGCGGCCCGCGGCGTTCGGCGGCGACACCGTTCCGTTCACGGGCACGCCGCGGCTGCCCAATCGCGACTGGGTGGTCACCGTCACGACGCCCGGCTGGCAGCGGTTCAGCGGAAACCTCATGTACGTCTGGGGACAGGACGAGGACTTCGACGAGTGGGCGTCGTCGCGCATCTACCTGGTGCAGGCGGACGCGCTCATCCGGCCCACGGCGCAGCTTCGCATCAGCCCGTCGTACGTGTTCCAGGCGTACGGCCGCGCATCGGATCACCACTGGGTGCGCTCGGGGCGGATTTCCCGGCTCAAGGCCGAGTATCAGATCGCGCGTCCGCTCTTCTTCCGGGTCGTGGGCCAGTACAGCACGACGAACGTGCTGCCGCTCATCGACGAAGGGCGCACCGGCGGAACGATGCTGCAGTCGCTGGGGAACGGGCAGTACGCGCCGATGGGCGGGTTCCGCGGCAACGCGTTCCGCATCGACTGGCTGCTGGCCTACCAGCCGACGCCGGGCACCGTGTTCTACGCCGGCTACGGCAGCTCGTCGGCCCCCGACGCGCTGCGCGTCGACCAACTCACCGAGACGCGCTTTCGCGTGAACGACGCCTTCTTCGTGAAGCTGACCTACCTCTTCCGGATGTAGGGCCGGGCACGCCGAAACCGCGGCGCGTGGAAAGGGGCTGCGCACGGTGCTACATTCGCGCCGTCCGCAGCCCCTGTTCTCACCGGGAGTCAACATGAATCGCCGCTCGCCGCTTCTCGCCGCCGCGCTCCTGCTCGGCGCTGCCGTCCTCTCGCCGTGCGTCCCCGCCGTGGGCGCGCAGCAGCCCGCCGGGCCCACGAAGCAGATGTCGATCGCCGATCTGCGCGCGTGGAAATCGATCCGCGGGCCCTCGGTCTCGCCCGACGGGAAATGGCTCGCCTACGAGCTGGCGCCGAACGACGGCGACGCGACGGTGGTGATCCGCTCCACGACCGGCGACACCCAGTGGACCTTCCCCGTGGGCGACGCCTCCTCGGGCGGCCGGGGAGCCGGGGGCGGGCGCGGCGGGCCGTCGGGCGCGGTCACGATCTCCGCCGACTCCAGGTGGGCGATGTTCAACGTGGCGCCAGGCAAGGCGGAAGCCGAACAGGCGCGGAAGTCGCACAAGCCGGCGGCGTCGAAGGTGGCGCTGGTGGATCTCGCCACGGGGAAGGAGAAGGAGTTCTCGCGCATCGGCCGGTTCGCGTTCGCGGGCGACCACCCGCAGTGGGTGGCGATGCACACCGAGCCCGAAGCGGGCGCCAACGGCGGCGCCGAGGGCGGCCGCGGCGCGAACGCCGCCCCGGCGCCCCGTGCGCCTTCATCCGACCTGCTGCTCTACCGGCTGTCCGACGGCACGATCGTGAACGTGGGCAACGTCGGGGAGTTCGGGTTCGATCACGACGGACGCTACCTGGCGTACACCGTGGCCACGGCCGATCGCGTGGGCGACGGCATCCAGCTGCGCGATCTCGGCACCGACGTCGTGCGCCCGATCGACGGCGCGCGCGCCGACTACCGGCGGCTGGCGTGGGCCGACAGCGGGCTGGCGCTGGCGGCGCTGCGCGTGACGGTGGACAGCGCGGCGCGCGACACGAACGTCGCCCTGGTCGCGTTCAACGACTTCGGCGCCGCGGGCCCGAAGAAGACGGTGCTCGAACTCGACGCGCGGAGCGATGCGCCCGCGGGGATGGCGATCAGTCCCGATCGCGGGCCCACCTGGTCGGAAGCCCTCGACGCCGTGTATTTCGGATTGCGCAACGCGCCCAAGCCCTCTCCGAAGGACTCGGGCGCAGGCACCGACCTGCAGTCGCTGATCAAGCCGGGCGCCCCGGGGATGGGGGGCACGGTCAATCAGCCGAAAACCGCCGCCGCCTCCGACGAGGACCTGCCCTCGCTCATCCTCTGGCACTGGAACGACCCGCGCCTGCAATCGCAGCAGATCGTGCAGGAACAGCAGGACAAGCGGTACAGCTATCTGGCCGAGTACCGCTTGGGCGACAACCGGGTGATCCGCCTGGCCAACGACTCCCTGCGCGACGTCTCGATCGCGCCGCACGACCGGTACGCGTACGCGCTGGGCAACCGTCCGTACCAGCGCGACGAGAGCATCACGGGGCGTGCGTACGTGGACATCTACACCATCGATCTCCGCACGGGCACGGAACGGCGGCCGGTGCGCAAGGTGATCACGCGCGTCGTGCCCTCGGCCGACGGCACGCACCTCATGTACTGGGGGATGGACGCCAACTGGCACCTGATCGACATGGCGACGGGCGCGGAGCGGAACCTGACGAAGGGGATGCCGGTGACCTTCGCCAACGTCGAGGACGATCACAACAACCTCGTGCAGCCGCCGGAGCCCGTCGTCGGGTGGGCGAAGGACGGCTCGTCGGTGCTCCTCTCCGACGGGTGGGACGTGTGGCGGGTGTCGGCGACCGGGGCGCCCGCGCTGAATCTCACGCGCGACGGGCGGCAGACGAAGGTCCGCTACCAGCGGCGCACGCTCGTGCCGCCGGACGAGAAGGGCATCGACCTGTCGAAACCGCTCTACTTCCAGACCTACGGCGAATGGACGAAGAAGGAAGGGCTGGCGCGGGTGAACGCCGAGCGCGGCGGCGCGACACGGCTGATGTGGGACGACGCGGATCTCGGCTTTCTCAAGGCGAAAGACGCGGACGTCGTGCTCTACTCGCGCGGCACGTTCAACGACTATCCCGACTGGTACCTGGCCAAAGCCGATTTCAGCGGCGGCACGCGGCTCACCGACACCGATCCGCAGCAGAAGGAGTTCGCCTGGTCGAGCGGCACCCGGCTCATCAATTACACCAGCGCCAGGGGCGACAAGCTGCAGGGCGCGCTCCTGCTGCCGGCCAACTACGAGCCCGGAAGGAAGTATCCGCTCCTCGTCGAGATCTACGAGAAGCGGTCGCAGGAGTTGCACAGCTACGTGGTGCCCAGCGATACGCGGGCGCCCGACCTCAGCGTGTACACGAGCCGTGGGTACGCCGTGCTCCTGCCCGACATCGTGTATCGCGTGAACGACCCGGGGATGTCGGCGGTGTGGTGCGTGGTGCCGGCGGTGCAGGCGGCGATCGCCACGGGCATCGTCGATCCGGCGCACGTGGGGCTGCACGGACATTCGTGGGGCGGGTACCAGACCGCCTTCCTCGTCACGCAGACGCACCTCTTCGCGGCGGCGGTGGCCGGCGCGCCGCTCACCGACATGGTGAGCATGTACGGATCCGTATACTGGAACGCGGGGATCGGCGACGCGCAGATCTTCGAGTCGAGCCAGGGGCGGTTCCGGGGAAGCTTCCTGGACAACTGGGACGCGTACGTGCGCAACTCGCCGGCGTTCCACTCGAAGAACGTCACCACGCCGCTGATCATCCTCTCCGACGACAAGGACGGCGCCGTGGACTTCAACCAGGGCATTACCTGGTTCAACGATCTGCGCAACGCCGGAAAGAAGGTCATCCTGCTCACGTACGTCGGCGAGAACCACGGCCTGGCGAAGCCGGTGAACCAGCGCGACTACGCCATGCGGATGCAGGAGTTCTTCGACCACTACCTCAAGGGCGCCCCCGAGCCGGACTGGATGGTGCACGGAATCCCGCGCCTGCAGATGGACTCGGTGCTGAAGGCCGAGCGCGCCCGCGTGGACGCCGAACTGCCGAAGCCGGCCGCCGCCCGGAGCGCGGCCGGCCGGAGCCGCCGCACGCCGTGACGGCGCGCCGCACGGGAGCCGCATGACGACCGTGGAACCCACGCCCCCGCCGTCGCCGGCCGAAGAACCGAAGGATCTCGGCTTCGGCACGGTGGTCGGCCAGGCCGCCGCGCCGCGGCTGCTCAACCGCGACGGATCGTTCAACGTCCGTCGTGACGGGCTGCCGCGGCTGGCGTCGCTGAGCCTGTACCATGCGCTGCTCTCGCTCACGTGGCCGCGGTTCCTCGGGCTCCTGGTGAGCGGGTACCTGGCGGTGAATCTCCTCTTTGCCGCTGCGTACACGGCGTGCGGCCCACAGGCCCTGGGGGGCGCGCCGGCCGCCTCCATGGGCGGGCACTTCCTGCGGGCGTTCTTCTTCAGCGTGCACACGTTCGCCACCATCGGCTACGGCAACGTGGTGCCGTTAAGCCTGGGCGCGAACCTGCTCGTGACGCTGGAAACGATCGTCGGGTTGCTGGGGTTCGCCCTGGCCACGGGCGTGCTGTTCGCGCGCTTCGCGCGGCCCACGGCGCGCGTCGTCTTCAGCCAGCGCGCCGTGGTGGCGCCCTACCGCGGCGGCACGGGGTTCATGTTCCGCCTCGTGAACGGCCGGTCGAACGAGCTGATCGAGCTGAACATGACGGTGCTCTTCAGCCGCATCGAGAGCCGGCACGGCACGCGGACCCGCGCCTACGATCAGCTCAAGCTGGAGCGGACGCACGTGGTGTTCTTCCCCCTCTCGTGGACCGTGGTGCATCCGATCGACGAGACGAGTCCGATCTTCGGTCTCTCGCGGGAGGACCTCCAGGCGTGTGAGGCGGAGTTCCTGATCCTGCTCAGCGGGGTGGACGAGACGTTCGCGCAGACGGTGCACGCGCGCACGTCGTACAAGGCCGACGAGGTCGAGTTCGGCGCGCGGTTCGTGAACATCTACAATCCGCGGGCGGTCGACGGATCGGAGAGCATCGACATCAGCCGGCTGAGCGAGATCGAGCGGGTGTCGGAGGCCGATCAGGGGACGATGTCGGACACCGCGACCTGGCACCACACGGGGCACTTCACGGGATTCGCGCCGCCCCCCGTCGACCGCGGACGACGCTAGGCCGCCGGATCGCTCGACGCGTCGGGAGCGGCGTCCGGCGTGTCCCCCGCGTCCTGCAGCTCGTGCGCGCGCGCGGCCGACACCGGCATCTTCTTGAGCACCGCGTCGCGGCAGGCGGCGAGCACGGCTTCGAGCGCTTCGATGCCGTCGTCCGTGGCCTCGTAGAAGAGATCGTTGACCGCGGTCTCGGCGCGCTCGAGCTGCTCCACCAGGGCCCTGGCGTGGCCGCGGCTGGGCATCACGCCGCACACCTTGGGCGTGACGCGATTGCCGCACGGCTTGCGAAGCACGATCACGGAGCCCCGCTTGCCGGGCTGCACGTAGTAGGCCGAGGCGCTGCCCTTCGGCGGCCGGCCGCGCTTGGTGCTTCGCTTCTTTACTGAACGGGGGCGTTGTCTGGCCATGTCCGTGATCAGGTCTTCGCGGAGTCCTTGTACAATACTGCGACCGGTCGCATGAACCTAGGGCCGACGGCGGTCAATCGAGGTTCGCGGTCGGCAGGTAACGCGGCGGAACTCGCCGTTTGCTCGCTTGTTCATATGCGTACGCAAGGCGCAGCAGCGTGCCTTCGCTGTACGCACGGCCGAAGAACGAGAGGCCGACGGGGACGCCGAACACGTAGCCGCAGGGCACCGTGATGCTCGGGTAGCCCGCCACGGCCGCCGGCGACGTGCTCGACCCGCCGCCGTCGGGATCCCCGTTCACCAGGTCGATCAGCGGCGCCGGTCCCATCGTCGGCGCGATGATCGCGTCGAGTCTGTACCGGTCCATCGTCGCGTCGATGCCGTCGGTGCGCGCCAGGCGGCGGTTCTGCGCCAGCTCCTTGCGGTACGCCGCATCGGTCAGCGGCCCCTTCTTCTGCGCCTGCTCGAACAGTTCCTGCCCGAAGTACTTCATCTCCTGCTCGCGGTGGCTGTCGTTGAAGGTGATGAGGTCGGCCAGCGACTTCATCGGCGATCCGGGCCCGAGATCGGCCAGATACGCGTTGAGGTCGTGCTTGAAGTCGTAGAGCAATACGTCGAATTCCGAGTCGCCGATCTTCGCCGCGGTGGCGATGTTCGCCGGGTCGACGATCACGGCGCCGGCGCTCTTCAACGCGGCGATCGCCTCCTCCACGAGGGCGTCGGTCTTCGGGCTGTAGCCCATGTAGCGCTCGCGGGCGACGCCGATGCGCGCACCCTTGAGGCCCGCCGCATCGAGGAAGCGCGTGTAGTCCGCCTCCACGTGCCCGTGGTTCGCGGTCGTGGCCGGGTCGCGCGGGTCGGCGCCGGCGATCGCGCCGAGCAGGATCGCGGCATGGCGCACCGAACGGGCCATGGGGCCGGCCGTGTCCTGATTGTGCGAGATGGGAATGATGCCGGCGCGGCTCACGAGGCCGACCGTGGGCTTGATCCCCACCAGCGAGTTGGCGGAGGACGGGGCGAGAATCGACCCGTCGGTCTCGGTGCCGATGCCGGCGGTGCAGAAGTTGGCCGCCACGCCGACGCCGGTGCCGGAGCTCGAGCCGGACGGCGAGCGGTCGAGCGCGTAGGGGTTGCGGCACTGGCCGCCGCGTCCGGTCCATCCGCTCGACGAGTGCGTGGATCGGAAGTTCGCCCACTCGCTCAGGTTCGCCTTGCCGAGGATGATCGCGCCGGCGGCGCGCAGGCGCTGCACCACGAAGGCATCGCGGGGCACGGTGGCGCCGACGAGCGCCAGCGAGCCCGCGGTGGTCAACATCCGGTCGGCGGTGGCGAGGTTGTCCTTCACGAGGATCGGCACGCCGTGCAGGGGACCGCGCAGCTTGCCGGCACGGCGCTCGGCGTCGAGCTGGTCGGCGATGGCGAGCGCATCGGGGTTGGTCTGCAGCACGGCATGGAGCGCCGGCCCCCGGCGGTCCATCGCGTCGATGCGCGCGAGGTACTGCTCGGTGAGCGATCGCGAGGTAAACCGGCCCGCATGCAAGCCGGCCTGCACGTCGTCGATGGAGAGCTCCTCCAGGTCCGAGGGCGCCGCCGCGGCGGGGCGCGTCGTCGTCGTGGTGAGGGCCGCCATCGGGCGGAGATCGTGATGCATCGCGGCGGCGACACCGGCCAGCGCCGTCGCGCCGACGAATTCGCGGCGCGAGAGGCGGCCGTCCTGCTCGGGGGTTCGTTCGCGGTCGGACATGTGCACCTCGAAAAAAAAGCCGCGGACAAACTGGGGCCGCCGGGCCGTCCTGACAACCTTCCCGTGCCCGTTAGGTTGAACTCATGCGAAGGATTTGTGCGCTGGCGGCGGCCCTCGTTGCCGCCGCCAGCCCGATAGCCGCGCAGCAGACCGTTGCCGCGCCCACCGCCCCCGAAGGCGGCAGCGCGGTCGTGCCGCCGCCGGTGATGCGCGAATTCCGCGGGGTGTGGGTGGCCACCGTGGACAACCTCGACTGGCCCTCGGAGCCGGGGCTCTCGACGGCGCAGCAGAAAGCCGAGTTGACGGCGATCTTCGATCGTGCCGCGGCGCTGCACCTCAATGCGGTCATCTTCCAGGTGCGTCCGTCGGCCGACGCGCTGTACGAGTCGAAGCTGGAGCCCTGGTCCGCGTTCCTGACCGGCCGGATGGGGCGCGCACCCGAACCGCTGTGGGATCCGCTGGCGTTCGCCGTGCGGGAGGCGCACGCGCGCGGTCTCGAACTGCACGCCTGGTTCAATCCGTTCCGCGCGCGCTACCCGGGAGACGACGGCCCCGCGGCGCGCAGCCACGTGAGCCGGCGGGCGCCGGAAATCGTGCACTCCTACGGCCGCTACGAGTGGATGGATCCTGGCAGTGCGGCGGCGCGCGCCGCGGCCATCCGCGTGATCCTCGACGTGGTGCGGCGGTACGACGTGGACGGCGTGCACATCGACGACACGTTCTATCCGTACCCGGTGAGCCGCGGCGGCCGCGACCTGCCCTTTCCCGACGACGCGACGTACCGCGCGTACCGCAAGCGCGGCGGCACGCTGTCGCGCGACGACTGGCGGCGCCACAACGTCGACCTGTTCGTCGAGCAACTCTACCGCGACGTGAAGCGCGTGAAGCCGTGGGTGAAGGTGGGCATCAGTCCGTTCGGCATCTGGCGTCCCGGCAACCCGCCCAGCGTGGACGGCTTCGACGCGTACGCGCGGCTGTTCGCCGACTCGCGCAAGTGGCTCGCCAAGGGGTGGGTGGACTATCTCGCGCCGCAGCTCTACTGGCCCATCGGACAGAACGGGCAGAGCTATCCCGACCTGCTGTCGTGGTGGGTGCAGCAGAACGACAAGGGGCGCAACCTCTGGGTGGGGAATTACGCGGCGCGCGTGGCGGGCACGCAGGGCAGCGCGCCTCCCTGGCCGGCAACCGAGATCATCGACCAGGTCCGGCTGACGCGCGAGGAGCCCGGCGCCACGGGCGACATCTTCTTCAGCATGGGCGCGCTGATGAGCGACCCCGATAGCCTGGACGAGCGGCTGCTGGCCGGGCCGTACGCGGCGCCGGCGCTGGTGCCGCGCTTCCCGTGGCTCGGCAAGACGCCGCCGCCGCGGCCGTCGGTGGCGTGGGGGCCGGGCGATGGCGGTAATGCCACGGTCGTGCGGATGACGCCCGCCGGCGGCAAGACGCCCCACCAGTGGGTGGTGCAGGCCCGGGTGGACGGCGCGTGGCACACGGCGATCGTGCCGGGGAGCGCGCGCACCCACGCGCTCGACGGCGTGCTCGCTGACGCCGACGCGGTCAGCGTGATGGCCGTGGATCGGGTGGGGAATACCAGCGCGCCGGCGGTGCTCGTGCGCTCGGCGGACGCCGAACGTTAGCTTTGGGCCGGCGGAGTTCCGCCGCCGCACCTCACACCCCACAGGGAGAAATCGGAATGAGCAAGATCGAGCGTCCGGGCGCGGACGAGTTCGCGCCGTTCTACGCCAACTACGTGAGCGCGGTCCCGGACGGCGACATCGCCGGTATCCTCGAGGCGCAGGGGCGCGAGCTCGTGCAGCTACTCGGCGGGCTCGACGCCGCGCGCGCCGATTTGCGCTATGCGCCCGACAAGTGGAGCGTGAAAGAGGTGCTCGGCCACGTCACCGACACCGAGCGGATCTTCACCTACCGCGCGCTGCGCATCGCGCGCGGCGATGCCACGCCGCTGGCCGGGTTCGACCAGGACACGTACGTGGCGAATGCGCGCTTCGGGCGCCGCGCCCTGGGCGACCTGCTCGCCGAATTCCAGACGGTGCGCGCCGCCACCGTCGCGCTGTTCCGCGCAATGACGGAAGAGGAGTCGCGGCGGGCGGGCACGGCCAACGGCATGCCGGTTACGGCGCGCGCGCTGGCGTTCATCGCGGCGGGCCACGAGCGGCACCACAGCCGAATCCTGCGGGAGCGCTACCTCTCGGCGTGACAACGAGATGGCCGCCCTCCACGCAACGGCCGCCGACTGCGTCAAAGGTTCACGAAACCCGTACTTGCCGCTGCTCGTTAGGGCGCGGTAGTGTACGAATAGTGTGAAGATGCGCGGTAGCGAGTCGCGGGAGGGCCTATGATGCGCTTGTGGAAGACCTCGTACGCCACGCGTCCGGCGATGGGGTCGAGCGCGGTGCTCAGCACGGTTGCGCACGCGGCGGTCATCGTCGCCGCGATCGTGGCCACGGCCAATGCCCCCCAGCGTCTCAAGACGGCCATCGAGCAGCGCGTGCAGTTTCTCCCGCCGCCCGATCGCGTCCCCGATCACTCGGGTCCGTCGGAGACGCTGCACTTCCTGGCGCTTCCGCCCACCGGGCAGATGGGGTTCGATCCCACGCCGTTGAACAACAACCCGCATCCCGCGGTGGTCGTGCCGCGGCGGGGCGACGGCGACCGGCCGCTCGCCGTGCCGGTGAAGAGCGCTGTCGTGGGAAGCGATTCCGTGTTGTCGGTGCTCCAGGTGGATTCGGTGGCGACCCGGTACCTGGACAGCGCGTCGCCCGCGTATCCGCCGGACCTCCTGAGCAAGAACGTCGAGGGGACGGTGTACACCGAGTACATTGTGGATACCACGGGGTATGCCGACACCGCATCGCTCGTCATCGTGCGGTCCACGCATCCCGAATTCACGCAGGCGGTGCGCGAAGCACTGCCGTACATGCGCTTCCGGCCGGCCAAGGTGGGCAATCAGAAAGTGCGCCAACTGGTTGAGCAGCAGTTCACGTTCAAGATCCGTCGCCCGTCCATCGACACGACGGTGGCCAAGCGCTCGGGCCAAGGGTGAATCGGGCCCGCCCCGCGCTGGAGGGACCGGATACCGCCGCGCGCCACGTGGTGCGGCTGGCCGGTGTCGTGATCGGCTATTCCGACCTCGAGCACGCGTGGCCCGGTGAACGGCGGGCGCGGGGCGCGTTCCGTCCCGGCATCGGCTACGAGCTCGTGGAGCCCGTGTTCAAGCTGTACACCGAGGCGGTGCCCACGCCCGGCGGCGCGGTGCGCGACGAGGCGAAGCTGGAACGCTACCACAATTCGCGGGACGCGCTGGGGCTCACGCTCGAGGAGCCCGGTGGCACCGTCGTGCGGACTTCGGCCATCCACGTGGCCGACTACGCGCGCGATGGCAGCGACGACGATCGCGTGCTCGAGGTCCTCATCTCCGACGACGGCTACTGGGAGCGCAGGGCGGCGCGCAACGGCGCGTAGCCCGGCAGCGTGACGCGCCCACCCGCGGCCGGCGCTTCCGGCGCCGGCTCGCGCCGATCCGCTTCCCAGTCGCCATAGTGAAGGCCGTAGCGCGCGCAGAGCGCGCGCACGCGCGTCTTCAATCCGTCGCGATACCGCTGCGCCGGCGTGTGCGCATGCGCGAACGTCGCGCGGTAGCGGGGCGCGAGCGACGGGAACTCCTGCGCGATGAACGGGAGGTAGCGTTGGCGCGCCGTTCGACGGAGGGACAGCGCGCCCGCCACGAGGCTGTCGGCGCCGGCCTCGGCGACGTGACGGACGAGGGCGTCGAGCTGGTGCGGCGCGTCGGTGATGCCGGGGAGCACGGGCATGGCGTTGACGCGAACCGGAATCCCCGCGTCGTGCAGGCGGCGCACCGCGCGCAGCCGGGCCTCCGGGGTGGGGGCCCGCGGTTCGAGACGGCGCGCGAGGTCGCGGTCCACCGTAATCAGCGACACGTGCACCTGCACGCTGGAATACCGGGCAATGCGCGCGAGCACGTCGACGTCCCGCGTGACGAGCGGACTCTTGGTGATGATCACCACGCGCAGGCCGAGATGCTGCGCCAGCACCTCCAGGATGCCGCGCGTGATCCGGAATCGACGTTCGGCCGGCTGGTACGGATCGGTGGCGGTCCCGATCACGATCTGGTGGCCGCGGGCGAGCTCGCGGCAGCGGTCCGGGCCATGCCGCAACGTGCGCGCCAGCACGTCGGGCGCGTTGCGCTTGACGACGATCGCACGCTCGAACGCGAGCCAGGGGGGAAGGTCGCGCGCGATCCGCTGCAGCTCCTCATGCCGGGGATCGGCGGCGAGCGCGCGCTCGAGCGCGTAGCGGTGCGCGTAGCGCGCGTAGCAGTACGCGCAGCCGAACGCGCAGCCCACGTACGGATTGACGGACCAGAAGCCGTCGAAGCCGGTGGTTCCGGGATCGTTCAGCACGCCGCGCGCGCGTGTGGCGAAATATCGGATGTCACGCTGCTCGCCGATCACGGGCAGCACGCGTTCGCGGGTGAGCGCGTCGGGGAACAGGGTGAGCTGGCGTGGCATGGGCGTGGATTGCTCACGAACAGCATACCGAAGAAAGCCCGAAGACACAAGAGAAAGGCGATTATGCACCTCTTGACAGAAGTCGGAGGCTGACGTACTGTTCATGCAGCCGCCAATGCGAGGGTCCTATGGTTCGTCAGATGACGTTGCCCGAGTTCCGCGAAGCCTTCCCGAACGAGAACGCCTGCAAGGACTACCTGCGCGACACGCGGTGGCCAGAAGGCGTCCACTGCCCCCGCTGTGGCAACGAGAAGGTCTATGGCTTGCCGTCCAAGGCGCATCACTGGCAGTGCCACCAGTGCAGCGAGAAGGGCTACCGCTTCTCCGTCACGGTCGGGACGATCTTCGAGAACACCAACATCCCGCTGACGGTCTGGTTCGAGGTCATCTACTACATGATGACGTCGAAGAAGGGCGTCTCGGCGCTCCAGATTCAGCGGCAGATGGGGTTGGGGTCCTACCGCACGGCGTGGTCGATGTGCCACCGCATTCGCGCGGGGATGGCCGATGAGAACTTCCGCCAGCTCGCCGGTTTCGTCGAAATCGACGAGGCGTACATCGGCGGCAAGGACAAGTGGAAGCACCAGAACAAGAAGGGCGGCGGGTCGCGCGGCGGAAAGGGCAAGATGATGGTCGTCGGCGCGGCCGAACGCGACGGCAACGTGGTGGCCCGCGTGGTCAACGCCGTGGACAGCCGGACTTTGGGTGAGTTCATGCGCGAGGTGTTGTCCAATCGCGTGTCGCTGCTCTCGACGGACAAGAGCCGCCGCTACCCGAAGATCCGTGGCCTGAACCACGGCGCGGTCGATCACTCGGCGGGGCAGTACGTCGTTGGCGCGATCCACACGAACACCATCGAAGGCTTCTGGTCGCAGTTCAAGCGCGGCATCGTCGGCACCTTCCACAAGGTGACGGCCAAGTACCTGCCGCTCTACGTGGCCGAGTTCGAGTTCCGCTATAACAACCGCAAGAACCCGGACATTTTCGGGGCAGCCGTGGCGACGGCCTAACGGCCGGACGTTATTTGTCGGCATCGCCATGCTGTCGTAGTCTTTCCATTAGCGCGAATGTCATGATTGCGGCAGAGCGCACTTCCCGTGTGGCTTCCAAGAAGGACAAGGCCGTTGTAGACTCA
>DASVWS010000241.1:0-37726 GCA_036393095.1 Gemmatimonadaceae bacterium
CGTCGTGCGGAAGTGGACGCGCATGGGCCATGCGTGGACGGCCGCCATGCCCCACCTGGCCGTGCTGTTCGGGGATCGGTTCACCGGCGAGACGTGAGATCCGAGTGCCACGGCCTCACACACAGACTAACGGATAGGCCCGATAGGCCCAGTCTCTCTATAGGGGTCTCAACAACACAGATCCGTTTGGGCTGTGCCCCACAAACCCCGCAGACGCCGTGCCCGCTTCTCCTCCCGCTCCACTTCCTCCTCCGCGCGGACCCACGACGTCTCCAATCGTCCCCGTCCCTCTTCCACTCCGCCCCGCGGCCCCTCCACCCGGTCGGCCGGGCTCACCGGCCGGTCAGATGCCTACTCCGAACGGGCCGTAGAATTCACCGTCCGGTCAGCCCACTCCTCCGGCCGGTCCGGCCGCCGCTCGGCGCTTCCGTCGCGGTCCGCCGCATGATTCACCGGCTCCTCCTGCCGTAGCGCTGGCTCCTCCGCCCGGTCCGCGTGCTTCCCCGCCGTACGGATGGCTTCTCCACTCGGCTCCCCGGCCACACCCTGCGGCCAACCGGCTTCTCCCGATTTCGCTCCGGCCCCGCCGGCCGCGCCGCCGGGTTCGCCCGAGATTGCTCCGGCTACTCCGACCGTTCCCCGAATCCCCCCGCTCGCCTTCGGCACTTCTCTCCGCGTTGCCTCGACTCCTCCCCCCGAACCGGCGACTACTTCACGTCGCCGTACAACCCATGCACCGCGTCTTCGAAAGACTCTCTGAAGCCGCCCGCCTTGACGCGTGACGTCGCCTCGAACCCCGCCGTATCCAGCCGCTTCGCCGCGTCGAGCAGCACCTGCACGTCGAAGGTCTGCCGCTCCAGGTGCGCGAGATACTCCTCGGCTGCGGTGAGATACCCCATCATCCCGCCCAGCTCCGTCGGCGCATAAACCTTTCCCGCATCGCGCAGGCGATCGGCGTCCTTGGGATCGGGCATCACGAGGTTCTCCGATCCGCAGACGATGCGCACCCGATCGTTGGCGCAGATGGCCGAGACCGTTTCGGGATCGAGCGTGCCGCCGGCAGCGTTCACGACGACCGCGTCCATGGGCGTCGCGAGGAATCGCCGCTTGTCGTCGGGGCCCCAGGTGCGAATGCCGTGCGCCTCGATCTCGCGGCGTCGCGCCTCGCGCGCCTCGATGACCAGTGGGGTGGCGCCGACGGCCTCCAGCTCGCCCAGGATGTGCATCCCGATGTTGCCGGCGCCGATCAACCCCACCGTCGCCTTCGCGGGGTCGATGCCGAGCGCTCGCAGCATCCCCTTGAGGAGCTGGTAGTTCCCTTCGCCGGTGGGCTTGGACGTATCGGCGACGACGCTTCCCTTGTACTTCGCGTTGAGATAGGCGAGCGATTGCGTCTTGCCGTCGGACATGACGCCATGGCCGAGGTCCTGGCCGGTGGTGAGATAGAATCCGCCGACGGCCTCGACGTCCTTGAAGCACTGCACGGCCCAGTCCAGCAGCGCCGCGTCCCGGGGCTCGCCCACGCGGGCGCCCGGCGTTGGCTGCAGCACGCACTTGCCGCCGCAGATGCGGGTGATGTTCCGGAGCGTGAGCGGGCCGCCCACCTTGATGACGCGCGACCAGTGGACCTTCTCCTCCATGCCCATGGCGAGGCCGATGGCTTCGTGATCCGTGGTGAAGCCCGGCGAATTCACCCGTGACTCGGGAGCGATACGAAAACCGCCGAGCGAGAGCTTTTGCGAGCCCGGCTCGGCGTGCGTGGCGATGCTGAGGGTCCATCCGGCGCCGTCGTCGTGATAGCGGTAGACCCAGACATCGGGATGCCGGGTCTGCGCCAGCTCGGGCACGATCGCCCTGGCTGCCGCGGGTTGGAGAATCGTCTTTTTCATTTTCTATATGGAGACCGGGGGGGCCGGTCAGGAGGTCGGTGGATTGAAGGCCGCGTGCTGGCCGTCGAGCCAGCTCTTGTAGTAGTCGGGGTCCTCGATGGGAAGCGCGGCTCTGGCGACGGCGAGCGGACGGAAGCTGTCCATCATCACGGCCAACTCGTCGGTGTGCTTGGCGCCGATCGAGGCCTCGGCGCGCCCCGGGTGGGGTCCGTGCGGGATCCCGTCCGGGTGGTGCGTGATGCTCCCGAACTCGATCCCCTTGCGGCTCATGAACTCGCTGGACGCGTAGTAGAGCACCTCGTCCGAGTCCACGTTGCTGTGGTTGTACGGCGCGGGAATCGAGTTGGGATCGAAGTCGTACGGGCGCGGGCAGAACGAGCAGATGACGAATCCGTCGCCCTCGAAGGTCTGGTGCACCGGCGGCGGCTGGTGCACGCGCCCCACGATCGGCTCGAAGTCGCGGATGTTGAACGCCCACGGATAGAAGAAGCCGTCCCACCCCACGACATCGAGCGGGTGGTGATCGATGATGTACTCGTTGAGCCCGTCGTACTGCTTGACGAGGAGCCGGAAGTCGCCCTTCTCGTCGTGGGTGCGCAGCTCCTCCGGCACGCGGATGTCGCGTTCGCAATAGGGGGCGCCTTCCTTGAGCTGGCCGAAATCGTTGCGGTAGCGCCTGGGGGTCCGCACGTGCCCGCGGCTCTCGAACACGAGCAGTCTGGGCTGCTCGCCGCTGTCGAGCTGGTAGCGGTGCATGATGCCGCGGTGGATGACCAGGTAGTCGCCCTCGCCGAACGGCAGGTCGCCGAATTCGGATTCGAGCACGCCGCTGCCCTTGGCGACGTACACCACCTCGTCGCCCTGGGCGTTGCGGTAGAAGTGGTCGTCGCGCTCGGTCGGCTCCGCGTACAGCATCGCGATGTCGCGGTTGAAGAGGAGCGGCGTGCGGTCGAGCGTGGGGCTGCCGTGGGGCTTGATGCGCGACGTACGGAAGTGCCGGTGCTTGAGCGTGTGATCGGGATCGCGCTCGTACACCACGTCGCGGAGCCGCTTCACCGACTTCACGGTGGTGGGCGGGTACACGTGGTAGAGCAGCGCCGACGTGCCGGAGAAGCCCTCGTGCCCGCGCAGCTCCTCGGCGTACAGCCCGCCGTCGGGCTTGCGGAACACCGTATGGCGCTTGCGTGGCGTCTGGCCGAGCGAGTGGTAGAACGGCATCAGAGGTTTCCGCGCAGGGCCTGCTCGCGCTCGATGGCCTCGAACAGCGCCTTGAAGTTGCCGGCGCCGAAGCTCTTCGCGCCCTTGCGCTGGATGATCCCGAAGAACACGGTGGGGCGGTCCTCGACGGGCTTGGTGAAGATCTGGAGGAGGTAGCCCTCGTCGTCGCGGTCGACGAGGATGCCCAACTCCTTGAGCGGCGCGATGTCCTCGTCGATGTGGCCGACGCGCGCCGGCACGCTGTCGTAGTAGGTGGCCGGCACGGCGAGGAATTCGACGCCGTTCCTGCGCAGCCTGGTGACCGTCTTGATGATGTCGCCGGTTTCCATGGCGATGTGCTGCACGCCGGGGCCGCGGTAGAACTCCAGGTACTCGTCGATCTGCGACTTCTTGCGTCCCGCCGCCGGCTCGTTGAGCGGGAACTTGATGCGGCCGTTCCCGTTCGATACGACTTTCGACATGAGCGCCGAGTATTCGGTGGTGATCGCCTTGTCGTCGAACGAGATCAGGTTGTAGAAGCCGAGCACGTCCTCGTAGAAGCGGACCCACCGGTTCATGGCGCCCAGCTCGACGTTGCCCACGCAGTGGTCCACGTACTTGAGGCCGAGCGGCCGGCCCTGGTACACGGGCGTCACGGGGACGAAGCCGGGCATGAAGGCGCCCTTGTACTTCCTGCGCTCGACCAGCGAGTGGATGGTCTCGCCGTAGCTCCGGATGGCGGCGATCACGATCTCGCCGTGCTCGTCGGTGAGCACTTCGGGCTCGCGTACCGGCTCGGCGCCCCGCTTCACCGCCTTGGCGAAGGCCGTCTTCGCGTTGTTCACCCAGAGCGCGAGGTCCTTGACCCCGTCGCCGTGGTCGTGGACGTGGCGCGCGATGTCGCCGTCGGGGCGGATGGCGGTGGTGAGCACGAAGCGAATCTTGCCCTGCTGCAGCACGTAGCTGGCCCGGTCGCGGGTGCCGGTTTCGGGGCCGCGGTACGCGACGAGCTTGAAGCCGAACGCGGAGCGGTAGTACTGGCTCGCCTGCTTGGCGTTGCCGACGTAGAACTCGATGAAGTCGGTCCCGTTGATCGGGAACGTGTCGTGCGCCGCGGCGGGCGCCGGGAGGGTCTGAGTAGCCATGTTCGGATCCTCGCGAATTGGGCGACGATGCATCCGGTGGTATGGCCTCAATCTAACGCCCTCGCGCGGAGCCGCGAGGCGCGGCATCTTGTCGGAGTCGGACGGCCGATGAAACCCCGACCCACCGAGCGACCGTAGGCGATGCCAATGGCGACACCCGAGTTCGACAGCTTCGCGCGACTGCTCAACGGCCAGTACTCGCTGGAGCGGGAGATCGGCCGCGGCGGCATGGGCATCGTGTATCTGGGCCGCGATCTCAGGCTCGACCGCCCCGTCGCGATCAAGACGCTGCCGCCCCACCTCGCCAACGACGCGACGATCCGCGAGCGGTTCCTCCGCGAGGCGCGAACCGCGGCGCACCTGTCGCATCCCAACATCGTGCCCATCTACCGCGCCGATGAGATCGACGGGCACGTGTTCTTCGTGATGGGCTACGTGGACGGTCCGTCGCTCGCGGAACTGGTGCGCGACGACGGGGCGCAGGATCCGCGCGACGTGCTCCGCGTGATGCGCGACGTCGCGTCGGCGCTGGGATACGCGAGCGGCCAGGGCGTCGTGCACCGCGACGTGAAGTGCGAGAACATCCTCATCGACCGCCGCACGCAACGGGCGATGGTGACCGATTTCGGGATCGCGCGCCTGGCGGAAGCGGCGCCGCTCACGGCCACGGGGCAGGTGCTGGGTACGGTGTATTACATGAGCCCCGAGCAGGTGACCGGAGAGCCGCTGGACGGGCGCAGCGATCTGTATTCGCTGGGCGTGGCGGGGTTTTACGCGCTCACGGGCCGTTTTCCGTTCAACGCGCCGATGGCGTCGGCGGTGCTCGTGGCCCAGGTCAACACGCCGCCGCCGCCCGTGCTGACCGTCGCGGCCGGCGCGCCGCGGGCGCTGGCCGAGATCATCGACCGCTGCCTGGCGAAGAACCCGGCGTCGCGGTACGCGACGGGAGAGGAACTCGCCGAGGCGCTCACGCACGTGCAGGGCGAGGTGGCGCGCGACGCCGAGCGCGCCGCGCTCGTGCCCGATCCGCCGGCGCTGGTGTCGGAGACGGAAGCGCAGGCGATCTGGAACCGCGCCGCCGAGCTGCAGGCGGCGACCGGGCTCCAGCCCCGCCCCGCGCCGGTGCCCCAGCCGCGCAACGCGGCGAGCGATGCGTCGCGCACGTCGGGCTATGCGGTGGGCGCCGTGCGCGACGCCGCGCTCGAAGCGGGGATCCCGGCCCAGTACGTGGAGCACGCGATGGCGGAGCACGGCCTGGTGCGCGGCGCCGCCGCGGGTCCGCTGCCCGTGACGACGCAGGTCACCGACCGCAGCTCACCGCCGTCGCGCCTGTACGGCGCCCCGACGAACGTGGAGTACGAGGCCGTGGTGAACGGTGAGATGTCCGAAGCGGATTTCGATCTGCTCGTCGACACGATTCGCCGGCGCATGGAGATGGCGGGCGCGGTGAACGTGGTGGGCCGCTCGCTCACGTGGACCGCGCTGGCGCGGAATCGCTCAGCCCACGTGTCGGTGATCTCGCGCCACGGCAAGACCACGATCCGCGTCGCGGAGAACATGGAGCCGCTCACCCGGCGGGCGCGGATCGTCGCCGCGGGCGGCGGGGCGTATCTCACGGTGGGCATCGTCTCGGCCATCGGCGACCACCTCTGGCGGCTCCCGACGCTCGTCGGATTGCTGGTCGCCGCGCTCGCCACGGTCGGCGGCCTGGCGCGATTCTCGTTCATGAGCAGCATCCGCAAGCGGCAGAAACGCTTCCGTGGGCTCGTCGACGAACTCGCGCGGCAGGCGCAGGATTCGGCGAACGCTACCACTGCCGCCCTGCCCGCCGGCGATCGCCCGAAACTCAATCCCTAGCTCTTCAGCTCCAGCAGGTCGCGATACAACTCGAGCGACTCCGGATTGGCCAGCGCGTCGGTGTTCTTCACCGGGCGGCCATGGATCACGTTGCGCACCGCGAGCTCGCTGATCTTCCCGCTGATCGTGCGCGGGATGTCGGGCACCTGGACGATCTTCCTCGGCACATGGTGCGGGCTGGCGTTGGCACGAATGCGCTCACGGATACGCTCGCGGAGCGGGTCGTCGAGCACGAGCCCGTCGCGCAGGCGCACGAAGAGCACGATCCGGACGTCGGGGCCGAACTCGGTCGTCACGTCCTGCCCGACGACGATGCTCTCGACGATCTCCTCGAGCTGCTCCACCTGCCGGTAGATCTCGGCGGTGCCGATGCGCACGCCCTGCGGGTTGAGCGTGGCGTCGCTGCGCCCGTGAATGATCAGCCCGTCGTGCACGGTGCGCTCCGCCCAATCCCCGTGGCGCCACACGTTGGGGAACATGGCGAAGTACGCGTCGTGGTATTTCGCGCCGTCCGGATCATTCCAGAAGCGGACCGGCATACTGGGAAACGGCGCCGTGCAGACGAGCTCGCCGGCCTGCCCCACCGGCGCCGGCTTCCCGCGCTCGTCGAACACGTCCACCGCCATCCCGAGTCCGCGGCACTGCAGCTCGCCGCGATAGACGGGAAGGATCGGATTCCCGAGCGCGAAGCACGAGATGATGTCGGTGCCGCCGCTGATGCTCGAGAGTTGCACATCGGGCTTCACGTGCTGGTAGACGTAGTCGTAGCTGTGCTCGGCGAGCGGGCTCCCCGTGGAGAGGATGCAGCGCAGCGACGAGAGGTCGTGCGTCCCGCGCGGGCGCCGTCCCTCCTTCTCGGTGAGGGCGATGAACTTGGCGCTCGTGCCGAACACGGTGAGCCGCTCCTGCTCGGCGAGGTCCCACATCACGGGGCCGCGCTTGAGGATCGCGGCGCCATCGTACAGGACGACGGTGGCGCCGAGCGCCAGCGCGCTCACCAGCCAGTTCCACATCATCCACCCACAGGTGGTGAAGTAGAAGACGCGGTCGTCGGGCCCGATGTCGGTGTGGAGCGCATGTTCCTTGAGGTGCTGCAGCAGCGTGCCGCCCGCCCCGTGGACCATGCACTTGGGTAGCCCCGTCGTGCCCGACGAATACATGATGTAGAGCGGGTGATCGAAGGGCAGCCGGACGAAGTCGAGCGCGGCCACCGCGCCGCTGCCCAGGTACTCGTCCCACACGACGCCGCGGGGCAGCCCCGCCGGGTCGACGGCGGCACCGTCGTGCGGGACGACGACGACGCGCTCGATTTCGGGAATGCGCGCGGCAATCTCGCGCACGCGCGGCATGCAGTCGATGGTCTTGCCCGCGTACCGGTAGCCGGCCGTAGCGAGCAGGACGCGCGGCTGGATCTGTCCGAAGCGGTCGAGCACGCCGTTGACGCCGAAGTCGGGAGAGCACGACGACCAGATGGCGCCGAGGCTCGCCGCCGCGAGCATCATGATCACGGTTTCGGGCACGTTGGGCATGAACCCCGCGACACGGTCTCCGGCCGTGACGCCGTCGGCGCGCAGCGCGGCCGCAGCACGCGCGACGGCGTGGTACAGCTCGTCGCGCGTGAGCGCAGCGCGACGGCCGCGTTCGTCCCAACTCACGAGCGCCAGACCGTTACCGCGATGACGCAGGAGATTCTCGGCGAAGTTGAGCCGCGCGCCGGGGAACCAGGTGGGGCCGAGCTCGGGCGTGGGCGGCGCCATGCGGTCGCGGCCGACGAGCACGGCGCGCCAGGGATCGCGCCCGGGGGTCTCGTCGGCGATGACGCCGCAGAAGCGCCAGAGCGCCGCCCAGAACTCCTCGCGGCGGTCGACCGACCAGGCGTGGAGCGACGCGTAGTCGTGCACCGCTGCGCCCGCCTCGCGCACCGTGGAAATGAAGCGGGTGAGGTTGGCGCGCGCGATTGCGCCGGCGCCTGGGGTCCAGATCGGCTCAGACACGGGGGACAATGTGCAGCAGCGTCGGACAGAAGGACAGCAGGCCAGACAGCCGGGCAGCACCGCGTTTGCAGTTCACTGTCCGACTGTCCAACCGTCCGACTGCCCGACTACTTCAGTCTCGGATTCGTACTCCTCGGCGCCTTCTCGCACGACGGCCACACCGGCGCCCCGCGTCCGAAGCGGCCGAAGCCGCGGCCGCCGGCACCGCCGCCGCGCGCGGCGTTGAGCAGCGAATCCTGCCGGGCCAGCGCCACGAGGTCCACGCGCCCGCGCGTGATCTGCGTGGGGTCCTGCGCGGCCAGATAGGCGAGCATCGCCGTGAGCGTCGCGTTGGCGTGCAGATCGGCGAACACGATCTTGTCGTACGTGTCCCGATCCGTGTGCCACGTGTAGTTGCCGTAGTCCCAGCCCAGCGCGCCGAGTCCGGTGATGGGCGCGCCGGCGCAGCTGAACGAGAAGTCGTCGCTGCCGCCGCCCGCCGGACGCCCGGGGCTGCCGTCCCAACCGGTCTGGAGCAGGAACTCCACGGGCACGGTGTGCATCCACCGGTCGAGGTGCGCGGCCGCGTCGGGCAGGCCGCCGGCATTGAGCCGCACGATGCGCCCGGTGCCGTTGTCCTGGTTGAACAGCATCTGCAGCCCCTTCATCACTTCGGGGTGGTCCTCAGTGAACGCCTTGGAACCGACCTCGCCCTCTTCCTCGCCGCTCCAGTGGCCGGCGATGATCGTGCGGTCGGGGTGCGGGAGGACCTGCTTCAGGATCCGCATGGCCTCGAGCATCGTGATCGTGCCGGTGCCGTTGTCGGTGGCGCCGGACGAGCCGTCCCACGAATCGAAGTGCGAGGACAGCACGATGTACTCGTCGGGATGCGTGGTGCCGGGGATCGTCGCGACGACGTTGAACACCGGCTGCTCGCCGAGCAGCTTGCCGTCGAGGTTCAGGCGGAGCTTCGGGTGCTGGTTGTGCTCGGTCAGGCGGAACACCAGTCCGTAGTCCTCGCACGAAAGCGTGATTGCGGGGGTCTTGGTGTTGTACGTCTCGAAGATTTCGCGCGTGCCCCAGCCGTTCTTCGGGCGCGACGTGATGATGCCGCCCGCGCCGCCGACTTCCAGCCGGACGCCGAGCTCGCCGCCGCCCAGCGCGAGGCTGTACCCGGTGCCGCGCACGTTGCGTCCGCCCCACTCGCGGGCCAGCGCCAGGCGTACGCTGTCCATGTGCGCCGCCACCTCGGGCGCCGCGTTCTCCGCCCAGTCGTCGGTGGGGCGGCAGGTGGCCGGCGGCGCGTTCACGAGCACCAGCTTGCCCTTCGCCTGCGGCAGCCAGCGCACGAACTCCGTGCTGTCGTTGAAGTGCGGGAGGACGATCGTTTCATAGACGACGTCCTTGCCGCCCGTGCCGGGGCTGTAGCCGACCATCGTGCCTTCGAGCGTGCGCACGCGCGGGGCGATGAGATCGATGTGCGAGGGGCCGCGGACCCAGCCGCGCCAGGTGCCGTACCGCTCCTCCTTCGCGTTGATGCCCCACGACTGGTACGTCTGGACGAGCCAGTCCTGGGCCTGTTTGAGCTCGGGCCCGCCCATCAGGCGCGGACCGAGGGAATCGAACAGCACCTGCGAGAGCTGCTCGGTATGCGAGCTGTCCATGCCCAGCGCCCAGATGCGCCGGATGATCGGATCGTTGGTGGGAAAGGTGGGCGCCGAAGGCGCGAACACCGCCGAGTTCTCGGGGGTGGCCCCTCCGCCGCCGAAGCCGCCGCGCCCGCCGCGCTGCGCGAGCACGACCGAGGGAACCGTGAGCAACGCAGCCGCGGCTGCGAACCATCTGCGAGACATGCATCCCTCCTGGGGAGCTGAGAGTCGGATACGACAACGGCCGCGGCGAACATGCCGCGGCCGCACCGTGCCGGTCAACCCCGGGGGACCCGGCGGGCCCCCATGCGTCGCTAGATGCTGTCGATGCTGACGAGCTGCACCACGAATACCAGCGTCGCCTGGCGGGGAATCGTGGGCAGGCTGCCCGCCGCCCCGTATCCCAACGCCGATGGAATGACGAGCTGACGCCGGCCGTTCACCCGCATCCCGATGAGCCCCTCGCGGAACCCGGTCACGAGCGAGGACGTGGCGAACTTGGAGTTCGTGCCCGAGTCGAAGAGCGTGCCGTCGGTCAGGTATCCCGAGTAGTTCACCGTGACCGTCGTGTCGTGCGCCAGCACCGGTCCGTTGCCGACGGCCAGATCGCGATAGTACAGGCCGTCGGGCGTCTTGGTCATGGCCGCGAGATTGACGCCGAGCGACGACGCGAAGGTTTCGGTGGCGGGATCGCTCGGCGGGCCGAGCCCGGCGATCTCGCCCGTGCAGGCAACGGCGGACAGCGCGACGGCGAACAGCAGGAGACGTTTCATCGGACGGTCGAATCTCGCGGGTGAACGGGACGCTTGAAACATCGCCGATCGCCGCGCGACGCGCTACTTCGTCCGCACGAGCGTCAGCCGCACCGTCGACGGGATTGAGGTTCCGCCAAGGCCGGTCACCGCAATCAGCCCCTGCTGCCCGTTGTTGACCGCGAACCGGTAGAAGCCCACGCCCTCGGCGTCGAGCGTCGTCGTGACCGAGGTTCCGGTGGAGAGCACGTGCGACAGGGGCGTGGGGTACGCGACGTTCCCGACCCGCGCGTACACCTGCGGCCAGTTCCAGCTCGGCTGCGTGTACAGCGGGTTGATGCCGGGCACCGCATCGTCGGTGACCACCGACGTCGCCCAACTGCGGAAATACGGAGTCGGATCGGTGCCCATCGCCGCCTGGAGATTGGGGAGGCCGACCGTCTGGCTGTTCACGAGCCGGTACCAGAACGTGCCGTCGGTAGATCCGAGCTGGTCGGCCGCATAGCGCAGGAACGACCAGATGGCACCGCGCGTGGCCAGCGCGTCGTCGCCGGAGTACTCGCCCAGCGGACCGTTCGTCTCCGTGGCAGGCAGGTACTGCTCGTAGCGCCCCTGGTTGCCCCACATGAAGAGCTGGAATGCGTTCCATGCCGCGGGCGTGGACAGCGCCGCGGTGCCGATGTCCTGCCGCGGGGAGAGCCCGGACGACCGGTAGAAGATCAGCTCCTCGGCGATGTGGCTCAGTCCCTCGTTCAGCCAGGTCACCTCATCGGTGATGGGCGCGTTGTTCACGTACATGCGCCGCGACGCATTGATCAGGTGCTGGTACTCGTGGCCGATGGTGCTGACCACGATGTTCGCCACGTTCTGCTTGTTCGCCGTGAAGGTGTTGCCGCCGTTGATCGTCCGGTTGGGATCGGGCACGACCAGATAGAACATGTTCGCGTGGTTGCTGCCCGCGCACGACGCCACGGGGAGCAGATCGCGCGAATAGTAGAAGCCGAGGACGATGCCCAGGGTGGGATCGGTGGTGAGCTGATTCACCGCCTTCGTGAACAGGATGATCACCTTGTTCGTGCCGTCGATGTCGTATGGTGCGCCGAACGCGGTGGTGTCCACGGGATCGACCAGCGTGTCCATGGCCACCGCGAAGTTCATGTACTCCGCGTCCGTGAAGCCGCCGGTGGGATTCGACGTGTCGGCGACGACGATCGCCGAGTTGCTGATGGCCGCCACGCGCCCCGTGGACATGATGGGACTGCTGCAGTAGGCGTTCGCGTTCGTGTTGAACTGCACGAGGTCGCCGACCTTGGTGTTGGTGGTGACCTGCGAGAAGCTGGGCGTGGGAGAAGCCGCGGCCGTCGTGCCGGCCACGGTCGACGTGCTGGTGGTGCTCAGCGTGCCGCTGGATACGCTGAGCGCGGGGCCCTGCCGCCGGCGGTTGGCCTCCCACGCGCGCGCTGCCGACACGTACTTGGGCATCTCGCGCCGCTCGCGCTCGCGCAGGGCGTGTTCGAACGCGTAGTCCGGATGGAGCGGCATGAAGGGCTGCAGCGACGGCGCGGGCGCGATGCGGCTGAGCGGCACGACGTTCAGGCCGGAGCCGAGGACGCCGAGCCGCGACCCGGTGACGACGATCTGCGTGCTGGATCCCTGCGCGGTGGTGTTGAAGAACGCGGCCAGCACGTACTCCGATCCGAGCTGATTGGACTGCACGCAGAATGCGCTGGATGGGAGCGTGTCGTCCACCTGGCCGGCGGCGAGCGTGATCGGCGGCGCCGCGGTGACGTAGACGCTGTCGGGCTGCGCGGATCCGGAGCTGGCCACGACCCATGTCGCGCCCGTGGCACTCACGAGCTGGACCGTTCCCGAACTCGTCACGGTGGCGACGGAGGGATTGCGCGACACCCAGGTCACCGCGCTGTCCACGGTGTTGCCGAACTGGTCGGTGGCGGAGGCGCCGGGGGCGCCCTGGTCGCCGGGCTGGCAGAGCGCCAGGGTGTGCTGCGTCGCCAGCACCTTGTACAGCGCGCCGGGCTTGGATGTGGCGGAGAACAGCGCCGTGCTGGTCACGCCGCTGATCGACGCGGTGACCTGGTTGGCGCCCGCCAGGGTGCCGAGCGTGTACGTCGTCTGGGTATTGCCGTTTGCGTCGGTGGACGAGGAACTCGGCGTGAGGATGCCGGTGCCCGTGGTGATCGACCACTGCACCAGCGCGCCCTGCACGGGACGGGACTGCGAGTCGGTGACGCGTACGACCAGCGGCTGCGCGAGGTTGGTGGCGACCGTTCCGGCCTGCGCGTCTCCCGAAACGACGTACATCAACGCCGCCGGCCCGGGCCGATCGGGCCCGGTGGAGCCGCACGCTGCGAGGATGAGCAGAACCGCGAACAGGGAGGCGCGTTGCGCCGCGATTTGGAGACGCATCAGGGGTCCCGGAGGAGGATCGAACGCTCCTGAGAATATCGCACCGCGAGGGACGGAAGGCACGATCTCCTGCAAGAATCCTTACGTTCCCGGCGGGTGAGCCATGTCACCCGACGCCCGGCGGGCGCATTCGGCCAGAATGGCGGCGCCGCAGAAGATGCTCTCTTCGGCCGGCGCGAAGCGGGGCGAGTGCGCGGCGGTCATCGGTCCGCCGGGTTCGCGGGCCCCAATGCGCAGAAAGCATCCGTTCATGCGCTCGAGGTAATACGCGAAGTCCTCTCCGCCGAGATTGAGGAACCCGAGCGGCACGACGTTGGACTCGCCCAGCACGCTCGCGGCGGCGGCGCGCGCCCACGCCGCGCCCTGCGCCGGGTTCACGAGCGGCGGGGTGCCCAGCTCCAGCTCGACGCGCGCGCTGAGCCGGTGGGCCGCCGCCACGGATTCCGTCAGACGGCGCACCTCGTCGAGCATGAACCGGCGCGACTCCGCTTCCACGGCCCGCACTGTGCCGCGCATGAGCGCGCGGTCGGGAATGACGTTGGGCGCCGTGCCGGCCTGCACCATGCCGACCGTGACCACGCCCGGCGTGGCCGGGTTGAGCCGCCGCGCGACGATCGTCTGCAGCGCGGTGACGATCGCCGCCGCCCCGACGATGGGATCGGCCGACTCGTGCGGGCGCGCGGCATGCGCCCCCTGCCCTGAGAGCTCGATGGTGAAGGTGTCAGCCGACGCCGCGAGGGGCCCGGCGTCGGCCACGGCCTGGCCGACCTCGAAGCGCCGGTCGACGTGCCCGCCGAAGATGCACGCCACCCCGTCGAGCGCCCCGCTCTCGAGCACGGCGAGCGCCCCCTTGCCGATTTCCTCGGCGGGCTGCAGGACGACGAGCACGTCGCCGGGCGCGGGATTCGCCGCCAGGAGCTGCGCGGCGCCGACCGCCCACGTGGCGTGTACGTCGTGCCCGCAGGCGTGCATCACGCCGTCGCGCGTGGACGCGAACGGGAGCCCGGTGGCCTCCGCGATCGGCAGGGCGTCGATATCGCCGCGCAGCGCGACCACGGGCGCGCGCCGGTCGCGCCCCGGGATGCGCGCCACGAGGCCGGTGTCGCGCAGCAGGCGGATCTCGACGCCGGGGATCTCGCCGATCGCCTGCGCGAGCCGGCGCGTCGTGTCGTGCTCCCGCAGGGCGAGCTCCGGATGCGCATGCAGCTCGCGCCGCAGCGCCACCAGCCGCTCGATCTGCGCCGCGGTGAAGCGCGACTTCACGCCCTCGGGCAGCGCGAGCGCGGCGGTCATGCCTGGAAGACCTCGCGCTTCACCGTGAGATCGTCCACGCGATCGACGTCCACGGTCACGCCGAACCCCGCCCCGTCGAGCGGAACGTGCACCATTCCCTCGGCGTCCATGGTCCACTCCGGCGTGACGATATCGCGCTCCCAGTAGCGGGCGCTGGGCGAGACGTCGCCGGGGAGCGAGAAGTTGGGGAGTGACGCGAGCGCGACGTTGTGCGCGCGGCCGACGCCGCTTTCGAACATGCCGCCGCACCAGACGGGAATGCCGTGCTGGCGGCACAGGTCGTGGATGCCCTTCGACACCGCGAAGCCGCCCACGCGGCCGGGCTTGATGTTGACGATGCGGCCGGCGCCCAGCTCGATCATGTCGGCGGCGCGATCGACGCTGGTGATGGATTCGTCGAGGCAGATGGGCGTCTCGAGCAGGCGCTGGAGCTTGGCGTGGCGCAGCAGGTCCTCGCGGTCCAGCGGCTGCTCGATCATGATGAGCCGGAACCGGTCCAGTTCCTTGAGGTGATCGGCATCGGCCAGCGTGTAGGCCGAGTTGGCGTCGGCCATGAGGTGCAGGTCGGGGCCGAGCGCCTCGCGCACCGCGCCCACGAAGGCGACGTCGGATCCGGGCTCGATCTTCATCTTGATTTTCCGATAGCCGAGCGCCACCGCCTGCCGGGCGCGCTCGACGAGCGCATCGGGGGTGCGCTGGATCCCGATCGAGATGCCCGTGGGCACGCGGTCGCGCGTGCCGCCGAGGAGCCGCGAAAGGGGAATCCCCTGCTGGCGCGCCGCGACGTCCCAGCACCCCATTTCGATGGCCGCCTTGGCCATGAGGTGCCCGCGCACGTTGTGGTCGAGCGCCGCGAAGACCAGGCCCGGCTGCGCGAACTCCACGCCGAGCACCCGCGGAGCGAGCCACTCGCGCATCGCGTGCCACGCGGTGTCGATGGTTTCGGGGCTGTAGTTGGGCTGCTCGCCCGCCACGCACTCGCTCCACCCGGTGATCCCGTCGGCGCTGTGCAGCTCGAGCAGGCAGACGCGGCGCTCGGCGATGGTGCCGGACGAGATGCGGAACGGTTCCTTGAGGGCGAGGCGCAGCTCGCGGACGACGATGCGGGAGATGGCGAACACGGGAGTGGGGTGGGAGGTCAGAGCGCGAAGAGATAGTGCGCGACGCCGGCGCCGCCGTCGGCGACGAAGCCGGCGGCGCGGTATCCGGCGGCGAGGAGCTGCTCGAAGGCAGCGCGGGTGGACGCGCGCCATCGGGCCGCGGCGGCAAGATCGTCGCGCTGGACGGCGCCGATGTCGGCGGGAATCCGGACGCGCAGCCTGGGCGCGCCCGCGGCCGCCGGCGCGCGCTGGACGTCGGCCGCCGGATCGGGGTTGATGACCGGCGCGATCCGGAACTGGGCGTCGTCGCGGGACGCGGCAATCTCGGCGCGGCGCGCCGCCAGCTCGGCGGGATCAACCGGCCAGGCGACGACGAACCGGTCGGTGCCGATGCCGCGGTTCAGGTCGCTGCCCATGTCGCCGTACATGTCGCGGACGTATTCGGACACGCGAATGCCGAAAACGTTGAAGTTGAGATGGGCATTGCGGGCGACGAGCGGATCGTAGGTCCAGTAGATGACGCGGACACCCAGACGCGCAACGGCGTCATGCTGGTAGGCCTTCAGCCGCCGGCCGATGCCGAGGTTCTGCGCGTCGGCGCGCACGGCGAGCATGTGCGACCAGTGAACGAGCTGGCCGTGCTGGACGCCGGTGAGGCCGAACACGAAGCCCAGCAGCGTGCCGTCGCCCGCGAAGGCGCCGGCGGAGACGCCGCCGATCTTCTGCCCGATCTTGAGAATGGTTGCCGAGGTGGGGTCGGCGAGCCCCGCGCCCCACGTCTCGAACTGGAGGGCAACCGCGGCGCGGTAATCGTCCAGCGACGCGAGCGGGCGGATGGCGATGGAAGCAGGAGCGGCGGGCATGGCGGGAATGTACGATAAACGACAGTGCGCAGTCGGCAGTCGTCAGTTGACGGGGGCGGCGGTCCCCCCGCTAACTCCCGCGCACCGGCACGACGTCGAGGTTCAGGACCTCGAACGGCGCCAACACGAAGGAGTGCTCGCTGCCGGCGGCGAGCTCGAACGACGCCCGGCCGCGGTCCGCCTTCCACGGGCTGTGCGCCGTGTACTGCCGCGCCGCGCCGTCGGGCAGCTCGAAGGCCTGCTGTGGATCGAGCGCGATCGTCTTCCACTGATCGCTCGGATTCCGCAGCGTCAGCGTCGCCTTCCCGGGCGCCCATGCCGCCCAGCCGTACGGCTCGAGCGCCGCGGGATCGCCCCCCACCCAGTGCGTATCGCGCAGCGTGGCGGCGTTCCGCCGCGACCACTCCGCGCTCTCGGCGAGCGTGTCCCAGTTGCTCGCGGTGAGATTCGCCGGCGTCACGTACATCTCCTGGAGCTGGGTGCCGTTGCCGAAGTAGACGCGAATCTCGTCGTTGAAATCGCCGCCCGGGTCATCCATCAGATGGTTGGCCTTCTTCGCATAGATGAGCCCGTGCAGCATCAGCGAGTTGAGCGGATAGAGCGCGCCGCGCTTGACCACGTGGCGGTGCGTGTCGGCGTCGCGATAGGTCATCCACTGCTGGCGCCAGGTGCCGACGCCCGCGAACGAGTGGTCCTCCCCGCCGCGCCAGATGGAATCGGCGTAGCGCAGCCAGAACGGCGACGGATAGGTGCCCGTGGTGAGATTGACGTACAGGTCGGGCTTCACCTGCCGCAGGTCGTCGATGAGGGCGATCGCGGCGTCGAAGTCGCTGTCGAAGCGGCTGCCCGGGATCACCGTGGACGCGTTGCCAGTGCCGTCGAACTTGAACTGGTTCACGCCGTACTTCCGGATGAACTCGACGCAGGTGTCGTGAAAGCGCTTGTAGTACTTCGGGCCCGACAGCGCGAATCCGCCCTTGTACGTCTCGAAGCCCTGCTCCTCGCCGTACTTCAGCCGGTCCTTCTGCGGCTGCCCGTACCCGCCCCAGGGGGAGAGCCAGACCCCCGGCGCCGCGCCGTACTTCGCGGCTTCGATCCGGAGCGGAGTGAACCCGTCGGGAAACCCGGGCCCGAACCCCCACAGCGTCTTCGGGTCGTCCCACCCGTCGTCGAACAGGTACGACGAGAGCACGACGCCGCGCTTCTCGTGCAGCTCGCGCCCGAAGGCATCGATGACCGCGACCGCCTCGGCCGCCGTGTACTTGTTGAAGTAGCCGAGGTCGTACCACGAGTTGTAATGCAGGAACGTCCGATAGGGATGGGCGCGCTCGCGCTCCACGTACGCGAGGAAGTCGCGCCGCAGCTGCCCCGGCCGCACGGCGCCGATGACCGACGACACCGTGACCGGCGCGTCGGGGCGCACCGGAAGCACGCGCGGCAGCACGCAGGTCACGTGATCGCCGTCGACGGCGCTCGACGACAGCGGGTGCTCGAAGCCCGCGTACCAGTCGTCGAACACCACCGGGCTTCCCTTCACGGTCCCGGTGACGGTGGCCCCCGGCGCATGAAAGTCCACGAGGCGGATCTCGCGGATCGGCACCTCCGCTCCCCTCGCGCGCAGCGTGACTTCCTGCCGCAGGTAGCGCGAGCCGTCGCGCAGCACCGCGGTCCACTCGGCTTCGAGGTGGGTCGCGTCGTGCCGCAGCAGGACGCGAACGCGACGCCCGCCCAGCCGCTCGGCGTACCGCGACGCGCCCGGCTTGGCGGGAAGCGATTCCACCCGGGGGGCCCCGAGCACCGTCATCGCATCGGCCGAGACCGCCGTGCCGTCGGCCATCGCGAGGGTGAACACCGCCGCCGGCAGCGTGAAGCTCCGGCGGTTCACGCGGTCGTCGACACGGACGGCGCGGAGCGTTCCGTTGGCCACGCGCCAGAGGCCGGCGATGGCGCTGTTGCCGAGGGTGAGGTCGTTGCCCGCGAGCACCGCCGAGGCGGGGAGTGCGTCGGATCCGCCATCGGCCCGTGAAAGCGCTTCCCACGACAGCGCGCGCTGCAGCCAGGGTGCACTGAACGCGGCGCCGAATCCGAGCGCGGCGCTGCGGGAGAGAAAGTCACGACGGGATGGCATTGATGAAAGGCGTGAGGAGGTGGAGCCCTGATGCGGCGGGTCCGGGTCAGGCTTCGCCGAGCACGTGATGGACGGCCGCTCCGAGCGACTCGATGGAGAAGGGCTTCTGGAGAAACGCCATGCCCTGCTCCAGCATGCCCAGGTGCCCGACCGCTTCGTCAGTGTAACCCGAGACGAAGAGGACGCGCAATTCGGGATAGGCGGCGGTGAGCTGCGTCGCGAGCTCGCGGCCGCTCATGTGCGGCATGAGCAGGTCGGTGACGAGCAGGTGCAGCACGGGACGCGAGCCGTCGACGAGCGCCAGCGCCTCGTTGCCGTCGCCGGCGGAGAGCACCGCGTACCCGAGGCGTTCGAGCACGCGGCACGTGATGCGGCGGACCGAGTCGTCGTCTTCGACCACGAGCACCGTGCGGCGGCGGTCCTCGGCCGCTGCATCGGAGGTGGGGGTGTGCCGCCGCCTGGTGCGGCCGGCGCGCGGGAGGAGGATGCGGAAGGTCGTCCCCTCGCCCACCGTCGAGTCGACGCTGATGAATCCGTTGCTCTGGCGGACGATGCCGTACGCCATGGACAACCCGAGCCCCGTGCCTTCGGGGGCGGGTTTCGTGGTGAAAAAGGGCTCGAACACCCGGGCGCGCGTGATGGCGTCCATGCCCGTGCCCGTATCGCGAACGGTCAGCTCGGCGTAGTCGCCGGCGGGGATGGTGAGGCCGGCGGGCGTTTCGCTCTGGGCGAGAGACACGTTGCGCGTGGCGAGCACGAGCGAACCGCCGCCGGGCATCGCGTCGCGCGCGTTCACGGCGAGGTTCATGAGCACCTGCTCGAGCTGCGAGGGATCGACGCGCACCGGCCACGCCGCCGGGTCGAGGTCCGTGTGCAGCTCGATGTGCTCGCCGATCATATGGCGAAGCAGGGATTCGGTGCTCGCGACGACGTCGTTGAGCGGCACCGTCTCGACGGTCATGACCTGCTGGCGGCTGAAGGCCAGGAGCTGGCGCGTGAGCGAGGCCGCGCGGTCGGCGGCGCGGCGGATCGCCGCCACCTCGCCCAGCCCCACGGCGTCGTCGCCGAGGTGTTCCTTGAGCAGCTCGGCGCCGCCGATGACCGACGTGAGCGCGTTGTTGAAGTCGTGCGCGATGCCGCCGGCCAGCCGGCCCACCGCCTCCATCTTCTGGGCCTGCTGCAGCTCGTGCTGGAGCTGCACGCGCTCGGTGACGTCGCTGATGGTGGAGACGCGCACCGGCCGCCCGTCGATCACGGTGTCGCGCGACCAGACGTCGGCGCGGAAGATCGTGCCGTCCTTCCGCTGGTGCTGCACGGCGGCCGCCTTCCAGAAGCCGTGCGGCATCTCGGCGAGGACGCGCCGCGCATCTTCGCGGCCGTCCGGGGGCCGCACGTCGAGCACGGACAGCCCGACGAATTCTTCGCGCGAGTAGCCGTACTGCTGGATGGCGGCGTCGTTCACGGCCAGGATGCGCCAGGTCTCGGCATCGATCAGGATCACCGGCAGCGCGACCGCTTCGTAGATATCGCGGTACCGGTCGCTCGCGGGCGCCCTTGCGGGAGTGGGGGGAACAGGCGGGTTGGGCGCCGGATCGTTACGGTGCTCGGTCAATACTCTCTCGACGAGGGTGTGGGGACGAACGCGGTCTTAATGTTTATCACGTCCCCCGCGTCCGGCGCCAGTACGTGCGATGCCGGCCGGCGACGGACGCGAGGCGCGGCATGAGGAAGAAATTGATATGATCGATGCGTCGTGTTCCGGCGCGAGCGAAACGAGGTTAGTTTGGGCGGATGGAACGCGCACCCCGTTCGATGACACGCGCAGGGGCGGCGACCGGTTCCGAGCGATTGGTCGTCGTGAGCAACCGGCTGCCCTTCCAGGCGGAGCGGAAGGGGGGACGGGTGACGTTCGTGCGGTCGCCGGGCGGCCTGGTGAGCGCGCTCGACCCCGTGCTGCGCGAGCGCGGCGGCGTGTGGATCGGCTGGCCGGGCATCGGCCGTGAGGAGCTGGCCCAGGCCGACGACATCGAGATGCCGAAGGACCGCAACGTGCGCTACGAACCGGTTCCGCTCTCGGCGCACGAGCTGTCGCTGTACTACGCCGGCTTCTCCAACCGCACGCTGTGGCCGCTGTTCCACTACTTCGTGGGCAGCACGCGGTTCGACGCCGCCGAGTGGCGCGTGTACGACGCGGTCAACAAGCGGTTCGCCGAGCAGGCAGCGCCGTTCGCACACGCGGGCGAGCTGGTCTGGGTGCAGGACTACCAGCTGCTGCGCACTCCGCACCATCTGCGGGAGCTCGTGCCCGAAGCGCGCATCGCCTCGTTCCTGCACATCCCCTTCCCCGCCACCGACGTGTTCCGCGTGCTGCCCTGGTCGCGGCGCCTGTTGCGCGGGATGCTCGGCGCCGATCTCGTCGGGTTCCAGGTGGACAGCTATGCCGATCACTTCCTGAACGCCGCGGCGCGGCTTCTGGGGTGCGACGTGGACCGGGACCTGCGCCACGTGCAGTACGAAGGGCGCACGGTCACGGCCATCGCCGATCCCATCAGCATCGACGCCGACTACGTCGCATCGGTGGCGGAGGCGTCGGGCCCGCGGGCGCGGCGTGGCGACCGGGCGCGGGAGATCCTCGGCGTCGACCGGCTCGATTATACCAAAGGCATCCACGAGCGGCTGCTCGCCGTGGAACGCCTGCTCGAACGCTGGCCCGAGTACCGGCGGCGCATCGTGTTCACGCAGCTGCTGGTGCCGAGCCGGGAGCGGGTGGCCGAGTATTCGCAGCTCAAGCGGCAGATCGACGAGGCGGTGGGACGGATCAACGGTCGCTTCTCCGAGGCCGGGTGGTCGCCCATCCGCTACCTGGTGCGGTCGCTGCCGCACGAGGAGCTCATTCCCCTGTACCGCGCGGCGGACGTGGCGCTCGTGACGCCGCTGCGCGACGGGATGAACCTGGTGGCCAAGGAATACGTGATGGCGCAGGTCACGTTGAGCGGCGTGCTCGTGCTCTCGGAGATGGCCGGCGCTGCGGAGGAGCTGCAGGAAGCGCTCGTGGTGAATCCGTTCGACATCGACGCGGTGGCGGCGGCGCTTCACCGCGCGCTCTCGATGCAGCCGGACGAGCGGCAGGCGCGGATGTCGGCGCTCCGCGATCGCGTGCGGACGCACGACGTGCACGCGTGGGTGCAGAGCTTCCTCGGCGCCGCCGAGCGCGCGGTCGGCCGGCAGGCGCCCCAGGCGTCGCCGGTGGACCAGGTGCGGCGGCGGCTCACGCCGTGGCTGGCCGCGCGGCCCGCCGCCGTGGTGTTCCTGGACTACGACGGCACGCTCACGCCGATCGTGGCGCAGCCCGAGGAGGCGCGGTTGTCGGCGCGCGCCCGCGCGGCGCTGGTGCAGGCGGCGCGCAATCCCGCGCTCGACGTCGTGATCGTATCGGGCCGGTCGCTCGACGACGTGCGGAAGCGCGTCGGCGTACCCGGCATCACGTACATCGGCGATCACGGCTTCCAGATCGACGGCCCGGGGGTGTCTCTGCGGCACGAGGGGCTGGATCACTACCGGACGTCGATGGACACGGCGGCGAAGCGGCTGGAAGCGCTGGGCGTTCCGGGCGCCCGCGTGGAGCGCAAGGCGGCCACGGTGTCGTATCACGTGCGCCACGTGGACGCGGCCGAGCGCCCGGAGGTGGAGCGCCGCGCCGAGCAGATCTTCCGGCGGCTGCACCTGCGCGTCACCCACGGCAAGTTGGTGCTGGAGGGACGCCCGCCGCTGGACTGGCACAAGGGGCAGGCGGTGCTCTACGTGCTGATGCAGCGGCACGGCGCCGACTGGCCGTCGCGCACACGGGCGCTGTACATCGGCGACGACGTGACCGACGAGGACGCGTTCCAGTCGCTGCGCGGCATCGGGCGCTCGATCCACGTGTCGGACGGCGCGGGCCCCGCGGCGACGGCCGCCGACTACCGGCTGCCCGACCCCGCCGCGGTGATCCAGCTGCTCCGCTGGCTCGGCGCCGGGGCGTTCATGAGCCCCGGCGTGTAGCGCCGGTCGCGTCAGGCCTGCTTCGTGTAGACCGTCCGGATCGGGAACGGAATCTCGATCCCTTCCTTCTTGTAGCGCGCGTGCAGGGCCTTGATGAACTCGTGGATCATCAGGTACTGCGACGTGTACTCGGTGCCGCGGAGGATGACCGAGAAGTTGATGCTCGAGTCGGCGAAGGTGTGATACCGCGTGAACGGCTCGTGCGTGCGCACCGCACCGTCCACGCGCTGCTGGACCTCGCGGGCCACCTCGATCGTCACGCGCTCCACGTGCTCCAGGTCGGAGTCGTACGACACGCCCACCTGCACGACCACCGACTGCTCGGGCTCGGGCATCGTGAAGTTCGACGTCACCGCCGCAGACAGCTTGGAGTTCGGCACGATCGTGTTGTTGTTGCCGAGCTGGCGAACGGTGGTGTACCGCCAGGTGATGTCGGTGACGTACCCTTCCTCGCCGCTGCTCAGCCGCACGAAGTCGCCCACCCGCACCTGCTTGGAGATCAGGATCTGGATGCCGGCGAACAGGTTGGCGAGCGTGTCCTGCAGCGCCAGACCCACGGCCAGACCGCCGACGCCCAATGCGGTGAGGATTGGCGTGATCTCGATGTCGAGCGCGCGG
Source organism: Gemmatimonadaceae bacterium (assembly GCA_036393095.1). Taxonomy (GTDB): domain Bacteria; phylum Gemmatimonadota; class Gemmatimonadetes; order Gemmatimonadales; family Gemmatimonadaceae; genus JAGWRI01. The sequence continues at coordinate 22,933 of DASVWS010000241.1, forward strand.
AGCAGCATCAGCGCGCCGATGATCAGGACGATCGTACGCGCGAGATTGGGGATCAGGTTGGCCGAGGGCAGCTTCGCGTCGGCGGTGCGGGCGCTCACGAGGTCGCCGGCGATCTTGCCGAGCGTCCAGGTGGCCGAGGCGAGGAGCACCACCTGCACCGCCATCTGCAGTCCGTGCGCCTCGGCCGCGAAGTGCGGCACGGTGCCGATTCCCACGTGCGCGCCGAGCAGGGCGCCCCACAGCAGCAGCGGTGTTTCGAGGGCGGCGAGCGCCCGGTCGTCGGCCGTGGTGTCGGTGCGCGCCGCGGCGCGGCGGAGCTGTGGGAACACGAGCCGCCGCACGATGTACGCCAGGACGACGCCGGCGAGCGCGAAGCCGAGGACGATGAGATACGGAGTGATCTGTTTCAACACGCTGTCCATCATTCCTCCAGGACGTGGAGGGCCCGGCGCACCAGGGCGGGCCTCTCTGGCGGGTCGAGTGGTCGGGAAAGAGATTCTGCGGGATGGCGGGCCCGTCACATGGCCCGCCGATGCAACATAGCTGATTTCGCGAGACGAACGATTCGGACGGGAGAGCGACGATGCGCACGTGGTCACGACGCGATGTGGTGAAGGGCGGTCTGTTGGCGGCGGGGGCCGCGCTGGTGCCCACGCCCGCGAAGGCGCTGCTCGCCGCCGACGGCACGGCGCGCGCGGCGGCCGGCCCGTGGGACGAGGGCGCGCTCCCGCCGGGCGCGCTGCCCGCCGTCTCGGTACGCGAACGCCTGCTGCTCGACTTCGACTGGCGCTTCCATCTCGGGCACGCCGGCGATCCGGAGCAGGACTTCGGATTCGGGAGCGGCAACGACGGCATCTTCGCCAAGACGGGCTACTTCTTCCGCCCCGCGAGCCCGAAGTTCGACGCGAGCGACTGGCGCGCCGTCGATCTGCCGCACGACTGGGTCGTGGAGTTGCCGTTCGTGAACGACCCGGAGCTCACGTCGCACGGGTTCAAGCCCGTGGGTCGGAATTATCCGGCCACGAGCATCGGCTGGTACCGGAAAACCTTCGCGCTGAGCGCCGCCGACGCGGGGCGCCGGCTCTGGCTGGAGTTCGACGGCGTGTACCGCAACGCGATCGTCACGCTGAACGGCGTCTACCTCGCGACGGCGGCGAGCGGCTACGCGCCGTTCCGCGTGGACATCACCGACGTCGCGCACTCCGGCGCCGACAACCTGCTCGTGCTGCGCGTGGATGCGACCGAGAACGAGGGATGGTTCTACGAGGGCGCCGGCATCTACCGGCACGTCTGGCTGGTGAAGACGGCGCCCGTGCACGTGCCGCAGTGGGGCACCTACGTGACGAGCGACGTGCGCGGCAATGCGGCGCGCCTCCACCTCGAGACGACGGTCGTCAACGAAGCCGATACGAACGCCGCGTGCCGCGTGATCTCGCGCCTGCTCGACGAGTCGGGCGCGAGCCGCGCGAGCGCCGTGGCCGGCGACGTGCGGCTCGCCCCGTGGGGCACGGCCACCGTGAACCAGTCGGCGACGATCGCGAACCCGCAGCTCTGGTCGGTGGACACGCCGCACCTCTACTCCCTGCACACGAGCATCGAAGTGAACGGCCAGGTCGTGGACGACCACGTCACGCCCTTCGGCGTGCGGACGATGCACTTCGATGCCGACCGCGGATTCTTCCTCAACGGCGAGCACGTGGAGTTGAAAGGCACGTGCAACCACCAGGACCACGCGGGCGTCGGCTCCGCTCTGCCCGACCGGCTGCAGTACTTTCGCATCGCCAGGCTCAAGGAGATGGGGTGCAACGCGTATCGCACCTCGCACAATCCGCCCACGCCCGAGCTGCCCGACGCCTGCGACCGCCTCGGCATGCTCGTGCTCGACGAAACGCGGATGTTCTCGTCGAGCGAGGAGGGGCTCAGCCAGTTCGAGCGGCTGGTGCTCCGCGACCGCAACCACCCGAGCGTGTTCTGCTGGTCGATCGGCAACGAGGAGCCGCTGCAGGGCACCGACGAGGGCGCGCGCATCGCGACGCGCATGAAGCGGCTGGCGCGCCGCCTCGATCCGTCGCGCCCGATCACCGAAGCCATGAACAACTCCAACTCGTGGGGGAAGGGTCTGTCGGCGGTGGTGGACGTGCAGGGGTTCAACTACGGCGACGGCGCCCGCATCGACGCGTTCCACACGGAATTCCCCGCGCACTGGACGATGGGCACCGAGACGGCGAGCACCGTGTCGACGCGCGGTATCTACGCCAACGACAAGGACCGCGGGTACGTGGAAGCGTACGACACGCAGTTCCCGCCCTGGGCGACGACCGCCGAACGGTGGTGGGGCACGTACGCGGCGCGCCCCTTCCTGGCCGGCGGCTTCGCGTGGACCGGGTTCGACTACCGCGGCGAACCAACGCCCTACGGCTGGCCCTGCATCAATTCGCACTTCGGCATCGTGGACACCTGCGGCTTTCCGAAGGACAACTTCTACTACTACCAGGCGTGGTGGGGCGCGAAGCCGGTGGTCCACCTCTTCCCACACTGGAACTGGCCCGGGCAGGAAGGCCGGGACGTGCGCGTCTGGGCGCACACGAACGCCGAGCAGGTGGAGCTGTTCGTGAACGGCAAGAGCGCCGGGCGCCTGGACGTGAAGCCGAACACGCACGCGGAATGGCGCGTGCCGTACCAGCCGGGAACGATCGAGGCGCGCGGCTACCGGAACGGCCGCGTGGTGGCCAGCGACGCGCGTGAGACCACCGGCGCGCCGGCGCGCATCACGCTCACGCCCGACCGCGCGACGATCGACGCCGACGGCGAGGACGTCTCGGTGGTGACGGTGCAGGTGCTCGACGCACAGGGACGGCTCGTGCCCGTGGCGAACGACGAGATCGAATTCGCCGTGACGGGGGCCGGCCGCCTGATCGGCCTGGGCAACGGCGACCCGAGCGACCACGGCGCGGACAAGGGCACGGTGCGCCGCGTCTTCAACGGGCTGGGGGTCGCGATCGTGCAGGCGTCGAAGCAGGCCGGCACCCTGCAGCTCCGCGCCGCAGCCAACGGCCTCGCACCCGCCACGGCCACGATCACCTGCGCGCCGGCCACGCCGCGCCCCTCCGCGTGAGGGACGCGGCGCGGCCGACCGCGCTCATGCCTCGGTGTAGAGCTTCCCGCCCGCGAGGGCGCCGAGGGAGAGCGTGATCAGCGATAGTACCGCGATCAGCAGGAACAGGTGCATCGTCACCATCCCCATCGTGTGGAGCATGCTGTAGGCGAAGCACGACACGAGCCAGACGAAGAACGCCGAGACCAGGGCGTTCCGCGGCCCGGCGCCGTAGCGCGGACGCATGGCGGCATACAGCCACACGAGCACGATGCCGAGCAGGAAGTCCATCACGATGCTCGTGACCATGGCGCGCGACGACGCCATCGCCACGGAGAGCGACGGGTTCACCCCGTCCATGGCCTGCTTCAGCGCGCCGGCCGTGATGTACGAGTACGTGATGAAATCGAGCACGTTCAGCACCAGCCCGGCCACGAGTCCGGCGACGACGATCTTCTGGCGATTCATGGGTCCTCCGATGGCGGATGGAATGAGGCGGGGAACCGGGACAACCGCTCGAGGAACGCTCCTACAGTAGGCGCCGGAGGTCCGTTGTGCCAGCCGGATGCTACGGTCGGGCCGCCGACTCGCGCATCAGCTCCCACAGCGCCGCCACGTGCTCGCGCTCCGTGGCTTCGGCGCCGATCGACACGCGCACCATCCAGCGCCCGTCGAGCACGGACGGCGTGACGTACGCTTCGCCCGACCCGTTCACGCGGTCCACCCAGTCGAGCGTGTACCGGTCCAGCGCGTCGCCCTCGACGCCGGGCGGCTCGTGCCGCACGCAGACGGTCTGCAGCGCCACCGGCGCGAGCACGCGCCAGTGCGGCTCGGCGCGCACGCGCCGCTCCAGCCACTTGGCGTTCTCGATGTCGCGGCGTATGCGCGCCTGCAGGCCGGCCACGCCCTGTTCGCGGATGAGGAACCAGAGCTTGAGCGCGCGGAAGCGGCGCCCCAGCGGAATCCCCCAGTCGCGGTAGTTCTTCACCCGCCCGTCGGCGGCGCTCTGCAGATAGCTCGGATTCGTGGACATCACGCGCACCAGGTGCTCGGCGTCCTTCACGTAGTACAGCGAGCAGTCGAAGACCGCGCCCAGCCACTTGTGCGGATTGAGCACGAGCGAGTCGGCGCCCTCGATGCCCTCCCAGAGCACGCGCAGGTCGGGGAGGATCATCGCCGATCCGGCCATCGCGGCATCCACGTGCAGCCAGAGCCCGTGCTCCTGCGCGACGGCGGCGATCTCGCGCACTGGATCGAAGGCCGTGGTGCCGGTGGTGCCGGCGGTCGCGACCACGGCGCATGGCAGGCGGCCGGCGTGGACGTCCTCGACGACCATCGCACGCAGCACGTCGGCGCGCATCGCATACGCGTGGTCGTGCGGCACGAGGCGCACGTGGTCGCGGCCGAAGCCCGCGAGCAGGGCCGCCTTGTCCACCGAGCTGTGCGCGTGCGCCGACACGTATACGGTGAGCGGACGGTCGACCCCCTGCAGCCCGCCGCGCGCGAGCGAGTACGCGGTGCGGCGCTCGCGCGCGCAGAGCAGCGCCACGAGCGTGCTCGTGGACGCGGTGTCCTGGATGACGCCGCTCCACGCATCGGAGAGGCCGACCATCTGCCGCATCCAGTCGGTGACCACCTCTTCGAGCTCGGTGAGCGCGGGGGAGGCCTGCCACGAGAGCCCGATGACCGAGAGGCCGCTGCTCAGGTAGTCGCCGAGCACGCTGGCCAGCGAACCCGCGCTCGGGAAGTAGCCGAAGAATTTCGGCGACTGCCAGTTCAGGAGGCCCGGCGCAATGATCGCGTCGAAGTCGCGCAGCATGGCGTCGAACGGCTCGCCCTGCTCCGGCGGCGCGGCCGGCAGCTGCGCCCTGATCTCGCCCGGCGCGCACCGCGGCATGACGGGCCGCTCGGCGATGGTGGCGCGATAGTTCGCCACCCACTCGACGACGGCCCTGGCGTTGCGGCTGAAGTCCGAAGGATTCATGCTCGAACCCGGTGGCGCGCCCGATCGGGACAGCGGCGCGTGCGCTACGCCGGCTGCTCCGCGATGCGCTCGATGACGTCGCCCAGCCGGCGGATGTCGTCGGCATTGCTGGCCATGCCGACCGAGGCGCGCACGGCGCCGACGGCGATGTCCGGGCCCATGCATTCGGCGAACCGCTCGAGCGTGAACCCCTGCGCGGTGGCGCGGAAGCACCGCGCTGCTTCGGCGGCGGGGAGGGAGAACGCGCGCTCGCCCGCGCCCGGGTTGCAGAAGCAGCCGCCGCGCACCGAGACGCCGGCGCCGCGCGCGCGGTCCTCGACCTGGTCGTACGACACCGGTCGCCCCGCGGCGTCGAGCACGTTGAACGCCACGGTGCCGCCGCGGCGATCCATCGTGCGCGGACCGTACACCTCGACCATCGGGTTTCCGTTGGGATGCGTGAGCCCGGTGAGCGTGTCCAGCAGCTCGCCGGCGAGCATGCGCACGTGTTCGGAGAGCCGGTCCATGCCGAGCCGCTCCATGAACTCCAGCCCCGGCACGAGCGCGCACAGTCCGAGAAAGTCGGGCGTGCCGTCTTCGAACGCTTCGGGCCCCGACCGGAGCTGGTGCATGTCGTTCTGCACCGATGCGAAGTCCACGGTGCCCCCGGCGAACCAGGGGCGCCGCAGGCGGGCCAGCGCCTCGCGGCGGGCGACGAGCGCGCCGACGCCGGTCGGGTATCCGAATACTTTATAGAAGGACACGACCACGAAGTCCGCCGGCACCCGCCGGAGGCTCAGCCGGTTGGTGGGCACGAACGCGGCGGCATCGAGCAGCACGTCGAAGCCGCGCGCCTTCGCCGAGTCGACCAGCGCGAGCGGATGCTTGACGCCGGTGAAGTTGGACTGCGCGGGATAGGCGAACAGCCGCGCCTCCCGCCCCGCCGCCGCGGCAGCGGCGTCGATCGCCGGTTCGGGATCCTGGAGCCGGAGCTCGCCGCCGAGTGGCAGATAGGTGATGCGCGCGCCGGAGCGGCGCGCGAACTCGCGCACCCCGTTCACCGAATTGTGGTTGTCCTCGGCCAGCACGTACGCGCCACCGCGCGCGAACGGATAGCTCTCGCCGACGAGCTTGATGGCGGCCGACGCGTTGGCGGTGAACACGACCTCGAATTCCTCCGCCGGCGCGTCCACGAATCGGAGCACGGCGGCGCGCGCCTGCTCCACCATCGACGTGCTCTCCTGCGACGGCTCGTGGCGCGAGTGCGGATTGCCGTACACGCCCTCGCGCAGCATCGCGGCGTGCCGCTCGAGCAAGCTCTCGGGATAGAGCCCGCTGCCCGTGTAGTCCAGATACGCATGTCCCCGCCGATCGAGCCGCGAGAACTCGCGGCTCCGCAGGTCGGCGAAGAACGGCTGCACGCGGGCGGCAACGTCGGTCATGGGATGAATACAGCACAATCGCCGGCCCCAGGTCAAACCCCGGGACCGGCGACGTTCCCCCGCAGGGGCGTGCCGCGGTCAGTTGTTCGGAACGACCACCTGCTGTGGCGTGGCGCTGAACCCGCCGGCGGTGCCGAGCCCCAGCTCACCGCTGTTGTCGTAGCCCCAGCAGTAGATCGTGTTGCCCGTGTCGAGCCCGCAGGCGTGGAACGAGATGCCCGCGCTCACCGACGTGAGCGCGAGCGACCCGCTCACCGCCACCGGCGAATCGGCCTGATCGGTCGAGCCGTTGCCGAGCGATCCGAAGCTGCCCGAGCCCCAGCAGTAGCCGGCGCCCGCGGTGGTCACCGCGCACGTGCTCAGCTCGCCGACCGCGATCGACGCGAAGGTGTGACCGCCGGCCACGGCCAGCGGCGTCGAGCTGCTGAGCGAGGTCAGTCCCGTGCCCAACTGCCCGTTGCCCGCTTCGCCCCAGCAGTAGGCCGCGCCGTTCACGGTGACGGCGCAGGTGTGGTACACGCCCGCCGAGATCGACGCGAGCTGGAGACCGCCCGCCACCTGCACCGGCACGGGGCTGTCGGTGGTGGTGCCGTCACCGAGGACGCCGTAGCCGTTGGAGCCCCAGCAGTAGCCGGCGCCGGCGGTGGTCACGCCGCAGGTGTAGACGCCGCCGGCGCTGACGGAGGCGAAGGTCAGCCCGCCGGACACCAGCGCCGGCGTGGGACTGTCCTGCCCCACCGTCCCGTTGCCGAGCTCGCCGCTCTCGTTGGATCCCCAGCAGTACGCCGATCCGGTGGTGGCCACGCCGCAGGTGTGCGAGTAGCCGGCGCTGATCATCGTGAACGTGATGCCGCCCGACACCGCCACGGGGGGTCCGCTGGTGGCATTCGCCGTCGCGGCGCCCAGCGCGCCGTTGGTGTTGTCGCCCCAGCAGTACGCGGCGCCGGCGCTGGTGAGCGCGCAGGTGTGCGAGTAGCCGGCGGTGATCGACGCGAACGTCAGCCCGCCCGATACCGCAAGCGGGAAGGGCGAGATGCCGGTGGTGTCGTTGCCGAGTTGGCCGCTGGCGTTGCTCCCCCAGCAGTACGCGGCCCCGCCCGTCACCAGCGCGCACGTGTGCGCGAAGCCTGCGGCCACGGCGGTCACCGACGTGAACGCCTTGGTCGACGGCGGCGTGACCGTGACCGTGGCCGTGCCGAGAATCCCCTTGCTCGTCGCCGTGATCGTGGCCTTGCCGGTGGCGACGGCGGTGACGGTCCCCGAGTCGGTCACCGTCGCGATGGACGAATCGCTCGACGTCCAGGTGACGGTGTCGCCGGTGAGGATGTTGCTGGCGTTGTCGTAGAGCGTGGCGACGAACCGCAGGGTGTCGCCGATCACCATCGTCGTCGTCGTGGGCGCAACGCTGATCGACGCCACGACGCCCGAGGGCGGCGGCGTGATCGACTTCTTGGAACCGCCGCAGGCGCCGAGCACCAGCGCGGCGACCGCGGGGGCAAGGAGGCGCGCGCGCGCGAAGCGCGTGCGCCCCGGACGCTCCGCCTGGCAGTCATCCTCAACGAGGCAATGCAGGGAGGGCATGAGAGTGGGGTGACGGCGTGTCCGGGGGGGCACGACCGATAAATCTACCCACCGCGCAAGCCCCCGTTCCCCAACCAGCCGTTTGCCCGCTGACGGGACGTCAGCCGGCCAGCGCCGCGAGCGCCTCGTGCAGCCGCACCATCGCGAGCGTGTCCACGCGGCAGTAGTCGAGAAGCTGGCGGCGGTGCAGGTCCCATTCCGCGTCGCCGATGCGGCCCATGGCGCGCAGCCCCGCCACGCCGGTGGCGTCGTCGCCATTCGCGATCGCGAGGTCGTGATACGTGAGCTCCGATCGGTCCACGAGCACGGGGAGCACCTTCTTGATGGAGAGGCTGCCGTGAAAGTCGGGGTGGGCCACCGCCGCCTGCACGATCGGGAGCAGGTCCACCAGCCGGTCCACGACCGACTCGAGGTCGGGCGCGAGCGCCGGCAGCCGCTCGGCGAGCCAGCGGAGCCGCGACTTCTCGAAGTGCGAGTACACGACGATCGACGGGGCGCCGCTCAGGTCGTCGAGCAGCCGGTGCGCGAAATCGTCGAGCTCGGGGCTGGCCGGGTCGAGCAGCCACTCGTGGTGGCGCAATCCGCCGTCGGTCGCGCGGCGGTGCAGCGAATACTGGATCGGGATGACGTCGTAGGGCGCGATGCCGGGAAAGGGCGGGAGCGCGAGCGAGAGCGTCTCGAAGTCGAGGTAGGCCGCGGGCTCCGCGATCTCCCGCAGCCGCCCGAGCGCGCCCGACTCCACGCAGAGTTCCCCCGTTACCACGGCGCGCCGGTGAAAGCGCTGGACGGGGGTGAGGCCGGCATCGTCCGGGAGATCGACGATGCGCGTGATCCCCCCGGCGATCAACTCGTCGGCGCGCTTCGAGCGGATGCCCGGCAGCTCGAACACGGGATCGAACGGGCCGTCGACGAAGCACGCGGTGCCACGGTAGTCGCACTTCCGGCACACGGCCGCGAGCACCTCGGGGGGCGGCACGTCGGACGACACCGTGCCGTACACGGATGCGAGGAGCGGCTCGAAGAGCGCCGCGCGCTCGAGCGCCGCGCCCGTCACGTCGTGGACCACCAGCGGCGGCGCCTCGCCGTCCACGCGCCAGTCGGGGTTCACGAGGGCGAGGTCGGCGCCGGTGACGTCCAGCCCGGCGCTCCGCGCCACCGCCACCGTGTACGCGAGGTCGTCCACCAGCTCGGCGCTTGCCGTCTTGGCCGACTTCACCTCGATCACGCGCCACCGCGCGCCGTCGCGCACGAGCACGTCGGGGCGCGCCATCGCGTGGCCGGCGACCACGGGCACTTCGAACATCCGCGCGACGGCGGGATCGGCGACGACGCGGCGTCCCTCCTCCACCCACGATTCGGTGGCCGGCCCCCGCAGGTCGATGCCCGGGCCGAACAGCACGCGGGCGCGATCGCCGATCTCGTTCCCCTGCGCCAGGCGGAACAGCTCGCCGAATCCGGACGGCCCGCCGCGGCGCTCCTGGTGGTGCAGCAGCCACCCCCGCCGCGGACAGGCGAGCGCTTCGAGAAAGACGCGTTTGGTGAGCCGGTGCGCGGGCATGCCGAATTCTAGCGGATGCGGCTCCGCGCACCACGCCGGTTGCGATCCGCGACTGGCGGCGCGGCGCCGAAGTTGAGAGAATACGATGTCCAACCCACGGAGCCGTTCCGCATGTCGTCGCACGCGATGCGCCCCCTTTCGGTGAGCCTGGCCCTGCTGCTCGCCGCACTCTGCACCACGGCGGGCATGGCCGCCGCGCAGCAGGCCCCCAGGTATCCCGTCACGCGAAAGGACAGCGTGGTGGACGACTACTTCGGCACGAAGGTCGCCGATCCCTATCGGTGGCTCGAGGACCAGAACTCCCCCGACGTGGCGCGGTGGGTGGAGGCGGAGAACGCCGTCACATACAAGTATCTGGATCAGATTCCGCTCCGCGAGGTGTTCCGCAAGCGGCTCACCGAGCTGTGGAACACGCCGAGCATCGGGCTTCCGGAGCGGATGGCGGGGCGGCTTTTCTACCGGATGAACTCCGGGCTGCAGAACCAGTCGGTGCTGTACGAACAGCCGGACCTCACGGCCCGGCCCACGACGCTCATCGATCCGAACACGATCTCGGCGGACGGCTCGGTGGACCTCTCGTCGTACGCGCCGTCGCCCGACGGGAAGTCGCTCGCGTTCGGGCTCTCGGTGGGCGGCTCCGACTGGGAAGAGCTGCACGTGCGCGATCTCGCCACGGGGCGCGACCTGGCCGACACGGTGCACTGGGTGAAGTACTCCGGCATCGCCTGGACGCGCGACGGCAAGGGCTTCTTCTATACGCGCTTCCCCGCACCGCCCAGGGACCAGGTGCTCACCGCCGCGGCGGTGAACGGCAAGATCTACTATCACGCCGTCGGAACGCCCGACACGCAGGACCGGATGATCTACGAGCGCCCCGATCGCCCCGACTGGTACGAGAACGCGTCGGTCACCGACGACGGCCGCTACCTCTTCATCTCCCTCAACCACGGCACGAATCCGGAGAACCTGCTCTACTACGCCGACCTCGGCGATCCGATGCACCCCGACGTGGGCGCGGCGATCCATCCCGTGAACACCTCGGACGACGCCGAGTACGGCGTGATCGGCAACATCGGCCACACGATCTTCATCCAGACGACGAAGGACGCGCCCAACCGGCGCGTGATCGCGATGACCCTGCCCGACACGTCGCTCGCCGGCGCGCGCACGGTGGTGCCGGAGACGAAGCACAACATCCAGCAGTCGCTCGTCGCCGGCGATCGCATCGTGGTGCAGACGCTGGAAGACGTGCAGAGCCACGTGCGCATGTACGCCCCCGACGGAAAGCTGCTGGACGAGGTGTCGCTGCCGGGCATCGGCGCCGTGGCCGGACTGAGCGGCCGGGCCGACCGCCCCGAGCTGTTCTATGCCTTCTCGTCGTACCTCGCGCCGACCACGGTCTATCATTACGACTTCGCGTCGAAGCGGACCACGGTGTTCAGCCCGCTGGCGCGCACGGCACGGTTCGACGCCGCGCCGTACGAGACGAAGCAGGTGTTCTACCGGTCGCAGGACGGCACGCGCGTGCCGATGTTCATCACGATGAAGAAGGGGACGAAGCTCGACGGGTCGCACCCGACGATTCTGTACGCGTATGGCGGGTTCGACATCGCGACCCTGCCGAGCTACAGCCCGACCGTCGCCGTGTGGCTGGAGCATGGCGGGATCTACGCCGAGGCCAACATCCGGGGCGGGAGCGAATACGGCGAGGCCTGGCACCACGCCGGCCGGCTCGACAAGAAACAGAACGTGTTCGACGACTTCGCCTGGGCGGCGAAGTATCTCATCGCGCAGCAGTACACGTCGCCGAAGCATCTCGCGATTCACGGCTACTCCAACGGCGGGCTGCTGGTGGGGGCTACGGAGGAGCAGCACCCCGAGCTGTTCGCCGCCGCGTATCCGGGCGCCGGCGTGATGGACATGTTGCGCTACCAGAAGTTCAGCGCCGGCATCGGCTGGGTGCCGGAGTACGGATCGTCGGACAACCCGGAACAGTTCAAGTACCTGATCAAGTTCTCGCCGGTGCACAATGCGAAGCCGGGCACGTGCTATCCGGCCACGATCGTCACGACGGCCGACCACGACGACCGCGTGGTGCCCGGCCACTCCTTCAAGTTCACCGCCGCCATGCAGGCGGCGCAGAGTTGCAGCCGGCCGATCCTGATCCGCGTGGAGACGAAGACGAGCCACGGCTACATGCCCACGGACAAGCGCATCGCGCAACTCGCCGATGTGTGGGCGTTCACCGGCTGGGAAACCGGGATGCGATAGGCGCCGTCGCCATCGCCCGTCAGTCCTGGGCGTCCGGGCGAGCGGCGTCTTCCCGCGCATCGGGAAGCCGCCGCCCGCCGGCCGCCCGCCATCGCATTCGAGATTCACGCCGTGCCTGCTTTCCATCCCGACCGATCCGTCGAGACCGGTTCGCGTCCGCTGATCGGGGGATCCATCTCCCTCAAGCTACCGCTGTTCATCGGCGCGCTGATCGCCGTGGTGATTGCGATCAACACGTGGGGGACCTATCGCACCCGCACCGCCGCGGACCGTGAGTTCGCGCAGGCCCGCCTGGCCGGCGCCGCCGACGAATTCGTGGACCTGCTGGACGAGTCGCGGCGGGAGTACACCGCGCACATGGCCTTGACGGCGCAGTCGCCGGCGGTGCGCGCGGTGATCGCCGGCCGGCCGGCGCGCGTGCCGCCGCCGGTGACGGACGCGATGGCTCGGCTCCGGGAGATCTCGCCCGGGTCGGCGATCGAGCTCCGCGACGCGGCGGGGCGCGTGGTCGCGGCGCTTCCCGACGGTCAGGGGGCCACTGCGCATGCGTTCTCCGACGATCTGCGCCTCCGCGCCGCAGCCGCGGATTCGGCGGTGGTGGGACGCCTGCGGCTGCTGGGGGGCTCCCTGGCAGTCCCCGTCGCGATGCGCGTGACGGACGGCGGCGCGCTGCTGGGCTATGTGGTGCAGTGGCGGCCCGTGCTGCCTCCGCCCATGTCCTGGCGTGAGGTGGCGTCGATGATCGGCAGCGGCGGGCGGCTGTTCGTCGGCAACACCGACGACAGCATCTGGACCGACCTGACGGCGCGCGTCCCGCGGCCGGCGGGAGCGGCGGGCGACTCGGATCGTGGGCGCACCGGCGGTGCTGAGGCCGGTGGCGTACTCGCGGTCGCCCGCGCCGTGCCCGCCACTCCGTGGTCCGTGGTCGTCGAATTCCCGGTGGACTCGGTGATGGCGCCGGCAATCGAGAGCGTGCACCGGCTGCTGCTCATCAATGCGTTGACGCTGCTGCTCGGACTGATCGGCGCGTGGCTGCTGAGCCGGCGGTTCACGAGGCGGCTGGGCGCCCTGACGTCGGCGGCCGAGTCGATGGGGGCGCCGCGCCCGGCGCCGGGCGCGGACGCCGGCGGCACCGGCGACGAGCTGTCGCGGCTCGCCCGTGCCTTCGATGCGATGCAGGCGCGGGTCCATGAGGCGCTGGACGCGACGACGGTCTCGGAGCGCCTCTACCGCACGCTGTTCGATTCGGTGCCGACCCCCCTCTACGTGGTCGATGCGGAAACGCTGCAATTCCTGGCGGTCAACACCGCGGCGGAGGAGCACTACGGGTACGCGCGCGAGGAGTTCCTGACGATGACCCTGCGCGACATCCGGCCGCCGGAGGACGTGCCGCGCCTCGAGGCGACGATTCAGGCGATGGGTGACCGGCCGGAGCGGCAGGGTACGTGGCGCCACTTTCTGAAGGACGGGACGCCGATCACGGTGGATGTCGTGGCGCACACCCTCACCTTCAACGGGCGGCCGGCGGTGCTGACGCTCGCGACGGACGTCACGGCCCGCAACGACGCGGCCGAGGCGTTGCGGCGCTCCGAGGAACGCTACCGGCGGCTGATCCAGGAGGCGCCATTCGGCATCGAGCTCACCACGATCGCGGGGCGGATGTTCGACGCGAACCCCGCCCTGGCACGCATGCTGGGCTACGACACGCCCGACGAGCTGATCGGCCGCAGCATCCTGGGACTGTACGTCGAGCCCGCCGAGCGGGAGGCGGCGCTGCGCGACGTCCAGTCGACCGGCTACACGCGGCGCGACTCCGTGCACTGGCGGCGGCGCGACGGGCACGTCATCACCGTGCGGTTCAGCGCGCGCCTCGTGCAGGATCCGGAGCGCGGCGAGCCGTACATCGAAACGATGGTCGAGGACGTCACCGAGCGGCTCCGCCTGGAAGCGCAGTTCCACCAGTCGCAGAAGATGGAGGCGATCGGCCGGCTGGCGGGCGGCATCGCGCACGACTTCAACAACCTCCTCACGGTCATCCTCACGACCACGGAGCTGCTGCTCGACAGCGCGGCGTCGGACGGCGACCTGCACGCGGAGCTGCAGGACATCTATCGGAGCGCGCAGCGCGGGGCCGAGCTGACGCGGCAGCTCCTGGCGTTCAGCCGCCGGCAGGTGCTGAGCATCCATCCGATGAGCGTCAATCAGCTCGTCGTGGGCGTGGAGCGGCTGCTGCGGCGCGTGCTGGGCGAGGACGTGGACCTGCGCGTGACGCCGCGAGCCGAGCCCGACATCGTGCGCGCCGACTCCGGCCAGCTCGAGCAGGTGCTCATGAACCTGGCCGTGAACGCACGCGACGCGATGCCGAACGGCGGCCGCCTCGGGATCGAGACGGCGCTCGTGGAATTGAGCGAGACCATCCGCGACCGGCAGGTCGCGATGCCGGCCGGCCGGTACGTGCAGATCACGGTGAGCGACACGGGCGAGGGAATGCCTCCGGAGGTGAAGGAGCACCTGTTCGAACCCTTCTTCACCACGAAGCCGCGAGACAAGGGCACGGGGCTGGGGCTGGCCACCGTGTACGGCATCGTCAAGCAGCTCGGCGGCTTCGTATGGGTGTACAGCGAAGTCGGCGAGGGGACGACGTTCAAGATCTACCTGCCGTGCGTGGGCGAGGCGCCGCGCGAACGCGTGGCGAGCGCCGCCCGGCGCGGTGAGCTGGACGGCACGGAGACCGTGCTGCTCGCCGAAGACGAGCCGGGCATTCGGAGCCTGCTGACGCGCGTGCTCGCGAGCCGCGGCTACGAGGTGCTCGCCGCGGCGAGCGGTGAGGAAGCCCTGGCGCTGAGCACGGCGCACCCGGCGCCGATTCACCTGCTGGTGACGGA
>DASVWS010000242.1:0-11856 GCA_036393095.1 Gemmatimonadaceae bacterium
GAATGGGCCTGGGTAGAGTTGAACTACCGACCTCACGCTTATCAGGCGTGCGCTCTAACCACCTGAGCTACAGGCCCTGCTTGAACCATCAAAACTACCCACCCCTCCCGGGCCGGTCAACGCAAAGGCTGCGCGAATCCCCACGCGCAGCCTCTCTGCTCCCGGACACGCCGAAAGCCCCCTACTCGTCGTACCGCCCAGGACGCGTCGGCCGGTTCTCGTCGTCGTCCTCCAGCTCGTCGTACTCGTCGTCCAGATCTACCAGATCGT
Source organism: Gemmatimonadaceae bacterium (assembly GCA_036393095.1). GTDB lineage: Bacteria > Gemmatimonadota > Gemmatimonadetes > Gemmatimonadales > Gemmatimonadaceae > JAGWRI01. Next base: position 271 of record DASVWS010000242.1, read on the forward strand.
CGTCGAAGTCGTCGTCGTCCTCATCCTCATCGTCTTCGTCGTCGTCGAGATCGTCGTCCTCATCGTCGTCGTCGTCTTCGTCCTCGTCGTCCAGATCCTCATCGTCGAAGTCGCCGTCCTCGTCGTCCAAATCGTCGTCATCCTCGTCATCGTCCACATCGTCCTCGAACTCGTCGGGCTCGTCGTCCTCCTTCTTCGGATGAAACGACAGCTCCTCTTCCGACGGACCGAACTCGGCCTGCATTGCTCGACTCTCCATGAGGTGTTGGGGTGTACTGACGACCTGCCCTGCACTCGACCCGCGACTACAACGACGCCCGCTCGCGCTTGGCGCCGCGCGACAACTTCTTCCGATCCGACATGCTGAGGAAGCGCTTCCGCAGCCGGATGAACCGCGGCGTCACCTCGATCAACTCGTCGTCCTCGATATACTCCAGAGCGCCTTCCAGGGTCAACTCCCGGGGGGGCTCCAGATTGATGTGGTCGTCGGCCGACTTCGACCGCATGTTGGTCAGCTTCTTCTCCTTCGTCGGATTCACGTCCATGTCCCCCGGCCGTGAATTCTCCCCCACGATCATCCCTTCGTACACCATGTCCCCGGGTTTCACGAACAGCGTGGACCGCTCCTGCAGGTTTCCCAGCGCGAACGCCACGATCGGTCCGCCCTCCATCGATACCAGCGTCCCCCGGCTCCGCCCCGCCAGCGGCCCCGCCCACGCCCCATAGTCCAGGAACCGGTGGTGCATGATCCCCGTTCCCCGCGTGTCGGTCAGGAACTCGCTCCGATAGCCGAACAGCCCGCGCGCCGGAATCCGGTACAGCAGGCGCACCAGCCCCTGCCCCGGATTCTTCATCTCGATCATCTCCGCCCGCCGCGGCCCCAGCTTCTCGATCACCGTGCCCAGGAATTCCTCGGGCACGTCGATCGCCAACTCCTCATACGGCTCCAACCGCTCACCGTTGGGCCCCACGTGCGTGATCACCCGCGGCCGGCTCACCTGGAACTCGTACCCCTCGCGCCGCATCGTTTCCATCAGGATCGACAGGTGCAGCTCCCCGCGCCCCGACACGGTCCACGTGTCGGTGGACTCGGTGTCCTCCACCCGCAGCGCCACGTTCCGCTCCAGCTCCTTGTACAGCCGCTCGCGAATCTGCCGCGACGTCACGAACTTGCCGTCCTGCCCGGCGAACGGAGAGTTGTTCACCAGGAAGTCCACCGAGATCGTCGGCTCCTCCACGGCGATTCCCGCCAGACGCTCCGGATGCTCCAGATCGGTGACGGTGAGGCCGATCTCCACGCCCTCCAGCCCCGCCAGCGACACGATCTCTCCCGCCGAAGCCTGCGGCACTTCCGCACGTTCCAGCCCTTCGAACGTGAACAGTTTCGTCACGCGCGCCTGGTCCGCCTTCTGCGCCGGATCGAGCGGCAGCAGCATCACTGCGTCGCCCACGTGCACCGTGCCGCGCTCCACGCGCCCGATGGCCATACGCCCCAGATACGGGGAATAGTCGATCGTCGACACCAGCATCTGGAACGGCCCCGCCGCGTCGTGCGGCGGTGCCGGCACGTGGCTCACGATCGTCTCGAACAGCGGCGCCAGGTCCTTCGGCGCCACGTCCAGATCCATCGTCGCCACGCCGTCCTTCGCCGAGGCGTACACCACCGGCGCCTCGAGCTGCGCCTCGTCCGCCTCCAGCTCGATGAGCAGGTCCAGCACCTCGTCGTGCACGCGGTGCGGATCGGCCCCCGGCCGGTCGATCTTGTTGATCACCACGATGGGCGTGCGCCCCAGGTCCAGCGCCTTGCGCAGCACGAACCGCGTCTGCGGCATCGGCCCGTCGAAGGCGTCCACCACCAGCAGCACGCCGTCCACCATGCGCAGGATGCGCTCCACCTCGCCGCCGAAATCGGCGTGCCCCGGCGTGTCCACGATGTTGATCTTCGTGTCGCGCCAGTGCACCGACGTGTTCTTGGCCAGAATCGTGATGCCCCGCTCCCGCTCCAGCGGGTTGGAGTCCATCACGCGCTCCTGGACGACCTGGTTTTCCCGGAAGGCGCCGCCCTGCCGGAGCATCTTGTCGACGAGGGTCGTCTTCCCGTGATCGACGTGCGCGATGATGGCGATGTTGCGAATTTCCATAGCCTTGAAACGTAATGGGGGGCCGGAGCGGGATACAACCGGCGACGTATCCGTCCCAACCCTGCCCTTGCGCGCGCCATCTGATTTTCCCATCCTGTCAACGCAAGCCAGTCACGCTTTCGGAGGAGGTGGTCGCATGCACCAGTCCGACGACACCGCCAGCGTGGACTACCCGCACGGCCGCGGGTACGGTCATGACTACATGCGCGGTGGCGAAGTCCTCGGCGGCTACGGATATGCCGACCGGGCAGAGTACGAGAAACGGCGTGGAGAACAGGAGGCGGGCACCCGGCGCAGCAGCGCCGGCGGCGGGCAGGAGCGAAGTTAGCGCACGGCGCGACCCGAACGTCGCTCCAGTGCGCCACCAGCAATGACTCGCGGGGCGCGGATCACCGGATCCGCGCCCCGCGTCACGTCCCCCCACCCCACGGCGCCCTACTGCACCACGACCGTGCCCGACATCCCCGAGTGGATCGTGCACTGATAGTTGTACGTCCCCGCGGTGTTGAACGTCCGGCTGTACGATCCGCCCGCTTGGTTCCCCGACGTCGTCCCGTCGCCGAACGTGACGTTGTGCGTGGTCGCCGTGGTCCACGTCCACGTCACCGTGGTCCCCACCTTCACCGTGGTCGAGTTGGGGTTGAAGAAGTTGTCGCCCACCGAAATCGCGTTGGTCGTACTGCCGCCGCCACCGCCACCCCCGCCGCCTCCGCCGCCGTAGAGCCCCGTCACGCCGCTCGCTCCGCACCCCATCGTGCACACCGCGCCCAGCACCGCCGCCAGCTTGAGAACCCGCCGCATGGGACCTCCAGGAATTGGTTGACTAATCAACTAATATCCCGTAAAGGCCGCCGGTTCCGGCACTAACGTCATTCACCCATGGAGTTTACAACTTCCTGACGATTGGCGGTCGCTCCGCCGGGAGCGTGCCGCCGCAACCTACGGATGGAGGTGTTCGGCCTCCCGGCCGCCCATCTCCGTGCGCTCCAACTGCACGGTCACGTGCTGGATTCCCATGTCCTGCAGCACGTCGTGCGCCCGCTCCAGCACGTCCTGGTGCCGGGCGGGATCGCGCACCAGCGCGTGCGCGCTCGCCGCCACGAGTCCCGACGTCACCGTCCACACGTGCAGGTCGTGCACGCTCTCCACCCCGGGAATCGCTTCCAGCCGGGCGCGCACGCCCTCCAGCGGAATGTGCCCCGGCGCCGACTCCAGCAGGATGTCCACCGACTCGCGCACCAGCGACCACGCGCCACGCATGATGAGCAGCGTCGTGAACACCGACGCCAGCGGGTCGGCCGCCAGCCACCCCGTATACCGGATGACCAGCGCGGCCGCCACCGTGCCCACCGACGCGAGCATGTCGCCCAGCACGTGCAGGTACGCCCCGCGCACGTTGAGATTCTCGTCGTGCGCCGGGTGCAGCACGTACGCCGCGATCGCGTTCACCGCCAGCCCGATCACCGCCACCACGAGCATCAGCCCGCCCTGCACCGGCTCCGGCGTGCGAAAGCGCAGCACCGCCTCCACCATGATCCACGCCGAGATGCCGAGCAGCGTGGCGCCGTTCACGAGCGCCGCGAGGATCTCCCATCGGAGATAGCCGAAGGTCTTCTCCCCGCTCCCCGGCTGGCGGCAGAACCAGGCCACGAACAGCGACAGCGCGAGCGCGCCCGCGTCGGTGAACACGTGCCCGGCATCGGCCATGAGGGCCAGCGAGTTCGACACCCATCCGCCCACCGCCTCGCCCACCAGCAGCACGACGGTGAGCGCGAGCGCGAGCCGCAGCGCGCGGGCGCTGCGCCCGGTGTCGCCATGCGCGTGGGGATGGGCGTGCCCGCCCGGTGCGTGGTCGTGTGAGTGGTCGTGCGCCATGTGTTCCACAACCTACCCAGCGAGCCGGCCCGGCGTCACGACCCTCCCCATAGAACGCGCGGCCCGGGCGCCGTAGCTTACCCCCATGGCGACACGTCTCGTGGTCATCGCCGTTCTGCTGCTCCTGAACGGATTTTTCGTGGCGGCGGAGTTCGCGCTCGTCCGCTCGCGGCGGACCCGCCTCGAGGCGATGCACCGCCGGGGCAACCGGCTGGCCCGGCTGGCCCTGCGCGCCGCGAACAACCTGCCGCGCATCCTCTCCGCCACGCAGATCGGCGTCACCATCTGCAGCCTCGCCATCGGCGCCGTGGCCGAGGATGCGCTGGGCCCCGCCATCTCGGCGCGGTTGGCCGGGCTCCCCTTCGCCGCCGACGTCGGCGTGCGGCTGGCCATCGGCGCCACCGTGGCCCTGGTGGTCGTGAGCTACTTCCACGTCGTGGTCGGCGAGCTGATGCCGCGCGGGGCCGCACTGCGCGATCCGGAGCGCATGGCCGGCTGGCTCGCGCCGCCGCTCATGCTCTTCGTCTGGATCACCGCCCCCTTCTCGTGGCTGCTCAACCGCTCGGCGCAGCTCGCCCTGCGCGTGGTGGGCCAGAACCTGCCCCGCGCCGAGGAGAACGTGCACTCCGCCGAGGAGCTGCGCATTCTCGTGGAACAGAGCCAGGAGGGGGGCATGCTCCTGCCGCAGGACGCCCACCTGATCGAGGGCGTATTCGAGTTCTCGGAAAAGAACGCGCGCGAGGTGATGACGCCGCGCACGGAGATCGACGCGCTGCCGGTGGAGGCGACGCTGGAGGAGACGCTGGCGCTCGTCGAGGAGACGCAGCGCTCGCGCTACCCCGTGTACGAGGACACGATCGACAACGTGATCGGCCTCGTGCTCGCCAAGGACCTGCTGCCGGTGCTGCACCACCCGCCCGCCGCGTTCTCGCTGCGCCAGATCATGCGCCCGGTGCACGTGGTGCCCGGATCGCGCGAGGTGGAGGAGGTACTGGCCGACTTCAAGCGGCTCAAGGAGCACATGGCGATCGTGCTCGACGAGTACGGCGGCACCGCGGGGCTGGTGACGATGGAGGACCTGCTCGAGGAGATCGTGGGCGAGATCCTCGACGAATACGACGAGCCGCTGCCCCCCGAGGCGCTGCCGGCGGGCGACGTGACGCTCGTGCCCGGCTCGATGAACATCGGCGAATTCAACGAGCGATTCGCGTTGCACGTGCCCGACCTGGACTACACGACCATCGGCGGCGTGGTGTTCGGCGCCCTGGGACGGCTGCCGGTGGTGGGGGACCGCGTGACGGCGCACGGCGCGACGTTCACGGTGAAGGAGCTGGAGGGGCGCCGCATCGAGACGCTGGCGGTGAAGGTCACCGGCATCGAGGAGAAGAAGCCGGCGGTCTCCGCGGGGTAGCCGCACCGCCCGCCGCCGGCGCGGCACGCTGGCGCATCCGGCCGGGCCTCCTTATCGTGGGGCGCTGGTTGGAACAACCCCGCAGTCATCCCTGAACACGGAGGGTTCCCCCATGGCTGGCGAATCGAACACGCGTCCGCTGAGCATCGCTCTGGTCGTCTTCGGCCTGATCTTCTTGTTCGGCATCTACCCGCTCACCATCGTCTGGCCGTCGGGGTGGAGCTGGGGACCGGGTGGCGAGCACTACCTCCACATGATCATCGGCGTCTACGCGGTGCTCGGCATCTTCCTGCTGATGGCCGCGAAGAATCCGCTGGCCAACCTGAGCCTCATCTGGTTCACCGTATGGTCGAGCGTGGTGCACGCCGGCATCATGGCCTATCAGGCGTACGCCGATCCCTCGCGGCACGGGCACCTCATGGGGGACGTGGCCGCGCTGCTCCTGGTGGCGATCGTGCTGGGCGTCCTCACGCCACGGCGGACGTAGCGGCGATGCGCGCGGCGAGCAGGGTGGCCGCGATCATGCTCGACGGATCCGCCTTCCCCTGCCCCGCGATGTCGAGCGCCGTCCCGTGGTCGGGGCTGGTGCGCGGGAAGGGAAGGCCGAGGGTGACGTTCACTGCGCTGCCGAATGACGCCACCTTGATGGCGGTCATGCCGACGTCGTGATAAGGCGCGATCACGGCGTCGAACTCGCCGCGCATCGCCCGCACGAACACCGTGTCGGCGGGGAACGGGCCGGCCAGCCCGACGGCGCGCGCCGCGGGGCGCAGCACGCGGTCGTCCTCGTCGCCGAAGCGGCCGCCGTCGCCGGCGTGCGGATTGAGGGCGCAGAGCGCGAGCCGCGGCTCGGGAATGGCGAACCAGTCCTGCAGCCCGCGCCTCGTGATCGCGGCGACGCCCGTGATCGCATCCGCGGTGACGGCGCGCGGCACGTCGCGCAGCGCGATGTGCGTGGTGGCGAGCACGACGCGCAGGCGGTCGGAGGCGAGCATCATCGCCACGCGGCTGCCGGTGAGCGCGGCGAGCATTTCGGTGTGCCCGGGATAGTCGAAGCCGCCGGCGAGCAGCGCCGCCTTGTCGATGGGGGCGGTGACGATGCCCTGCACGTCGCCCGCCCGCGCCAGGTCGACGGCCCGCTGGATGGTGAGTCCGGCCAGCCGCCCCGCGTTCGCGGCGGACTGCCGCGGCGCCCAGCTTCCCACGGCGTGCTCCACGGCGACACCGGTTCCGTTGGGCCCGACGAGCACCAGCTCCGCGGCCTCCGCCACGCGCGCGTCGCCGCGCAGCGCGGCCACGATCTCCGGACCGATGCCCCGCGGATCGCCGAGCGTGACGGCCAGTCGCGGGCGGGCGGTCATCGTGCCGCGGTCACGGCCCGGCGCCGGCGCCGGCGATGGCGCCGGGCGGCGGCGCAAGCGCGTCCTTCTTGATTTCGACGAACGTCGTCTGGCGCAGCCCGTCGAGATAGCGGCGGATGGCCGCCGTCTGCTCGAGGTTCGACCGCAGCCGCGCCCGCACGTCGGCCAGCGTGAGCGGACCGCCCGGCTCGTACGACACGATGCGCGCGACCACGAACTTGGGCACCCAAGGCGTCTGCGCGTTGGCGATCTTGAACACCACGGCGTCGCCGTCCTTGAGCCCGGCGAACGCGTCCTGGTAGCTCTGCGGCAGCGAGTCGAAGGGATACGGCGTGAGCACCGACGTCTCTTCGCGGCTCGCGAAGTCGTGGTACTTCTTCGCCAGCGTATCGAACGGCACGCCGGCCAGCCACATCTTCTTCACCGAGTCGGCGAGCAGCTGCGCCTTGGCGACGTCGGCCGAGTCGATCACCGGACGGATGAGGATGTGCCGCGCCTTGCGCTCGGGCCCGTTCACGCGGTCGACGCGCAGGATGTGATAGCCGAACGGTGTCTCGAACACGGGGCTGATCTGGCCCGGCTGCAGCGCGAACAGCCACTGCTCGAAGGTCGGCACCAGACCGCTGCCGCGCCGGTTCCACCCCAGGTCGCCGCCCACCTCGCGCGTGGTGGAGTCGGCGGATTCGCGCTTGGCGATGCGCGCGAAGTCGCCCCCCGCCACGATCTCGGCGCGCACCGAATCGGCATGGGCCAGCGCGCGCGCCTTCGCCTTGGCCGACGGCTGCGGGTTGATGACGATCTGCCGCCACGTGAACGTGGCGGGGCGGCGGCCGAGGTTCCCCTTGATGCCGTCGAACGCCTGCTGCACTTCCTGTTCGGACACCGACACGGGCAGGATCTTCCCGTCGCGCTGCAGCTTGGCGGTCACTTCCTGCTGGAGCTGCCCGTCGCGGAGCTGCTGCATCAGGAACTGCCGGTACTCATCCGGCGTGCCGAGTCCGGCCTTGGCCAGCTCGTCGCGGTACTGCGCCTCGGTGGCGAACTGCGCGCGCGTCTTGGCGATCTGCGCGTCCACCGTGGGCCCGAGCACCGAATCGGGAATCGAGAGCTTCTCTTCCTTCGCCTGCTGGAGCAGGAGGCGCTGGTCGATGAGCCCGTTGATGATGTTCTGCTGGAAGGTGGCCCAGCCCGCGGAGTCGGTGGGCATCTTGAACGCGGGGTCCTGCTGCTGGCGCTGGATGATCGCCTCGGTGACCTGCGACTCCATGATCGGATCGGAGCCGACCACGGCGACCACGCGGTCGAGGGGCACGGCCGCGGCGGCTTTGGCCTGGCCCTGCGCGGCGGCCGGGAGCGGCATGGCCGCGGCGGCGGCCAGCGCAATCAGAACGGTGACGGACTTCCTCATGATCCAAAGATACCCACGACCGGCCGCCGGAGTTCGAGATCCGGCGGCGGTCGGGGAATCCGCTTACGGCTTCTTGGTCTGCGGGGTGCCGGCCGGCGGGACCGCGCCGGGGAGCGGCACCTGCGACTTGGGCTGGTTCGCAGCGCGCGCCGAATCGGCGCTCGTGCGCACCTTGCGGGCCAGGTCGGTGGCGCGGTCAACCGCCGTCGCGTTGATCTTCCACGAATAATTCGCTTCGAGCAGCGTCTTGAGCGGCGTGGGGATCGGCACCGGCTGGGCCTTTCCGGACATCACGTCGTCGAACAGGGTCTCCACGCGCGCCGCGGCGAGCTTCTCCCGCTCGGCGGGGGTCTTGGCGCTGTCGGCCAGCGACTTCGGGTCCACGCCGAGCGCGGTCCAGCTCAGCGACACCACCTGCGCGAAGTCCTTGTAGACCTGCGCCTGCTCCTCCGGGCTCAGCGTCACGTGCATGCTGTCGGCCTTCTGCACGAGCACCTGGTTCATCGTGACGCTCTTGATGAAGCTCTGCACGATGGAGTCGGGCGACGACTGCATCTGCTGCGGAATGCGCTGGCTGGGCGGGAACTGGTCGAGCCACATGAGGAAGTTCGCCACGGTGAGCTTGCCGCCCTTGAAGGTGGCCAGCACGCCGTTGTCCCGGCGATGGCTGGACGGATCGAGCACGGCGATCTTGGCCTCAGCGACGGCGCCGCTCTTGACCTGGACCGCGGCCTCGCTGTCGAGCTTGGCCATGTACGCGCGCTCGGCGTTGGCGCCCACGACCTGCAGGAAGTTCTTGTCGTATTCGTCCTTGGCCTGCGCGTAGGTGAGCCGCTGGATGATGTGGTAGCCGTACTGGCTCTTCACCAGCCCCGAGATCTGGCCCGGCTTGAGGGCCGCGACTGCGGTGGAGAACTCGGGAACCATGTCGGCCGAGTTGAAGACGCCGAGGTTGCCGCCCTGCGCGGCGCTGCCGTCGGAGCTGTACTTCCGCGCCATCTCGGCGAAGTTCTTGTCGGTCACCTGCGGGAGCACGGCCTCGGCCTTCCGGCGCACCGAGTCCATCTGCGCCTGCGTCGTGGGCAAGCCCGGCGTGGCGCCGCGCGGGAACGGGAACAGGATGTGGCGGGCATCGTAGACGTTGTCGATGCCGGCGTTGTACCCGGCCTCGCTGGGGCGGTCCTTCACGAGCATGCTGTCCACCACGCCCTGCATCTTCCGCAGGATCATCGCGTTGGTGTAGCTCCGCGCGGCCTCGTCGATTTCCTTCTGGCTGGTGAGCGAGTCGCCCTTGGCGGCCGCTTCGGCGAGGAGCTGGTAGTCCACCCAGAACCCGGCGAGGACGTTGGCCACTTCGCGGGTGGCCGGGATGGGGATCGTGGCCTTGCCCAGCATGTCGCCGAGGCGGGTGACGGTGAGTTCCTGCGAGCCGGCACGCGCCACGACGTTCGTGTGCGCGGAGAACGCTTCCTTGAGCCCGTCGCAGCCCGTCGCCAGCACGCAGGCGGCGGCCAGGGCCAACAGCGACCGAGATTTCATCTGAGAGATACTCCGGGTAAGAAGGGGCGGAACGCTCGTCACACCAGGCTGCGCATGGCGCGCGCCAGACCATCGAGCATGGACGCTCCGCCGAGCCGTGTGAGCTTGAGCGAGAGGGGGCGCGCCCGACGGACTTCCGCCTGGAACTGCACTTCGTGAAAGGCCGCGGAGAGCCCCTTGAGGCGAGGCACCGCGGAACCGTGAAAGGTAATACGCGCCTCGTCCCCGCGCACGAGGACGCTCTCGACGCCGAGTGCGCCCCCCGCCAGGCGCATTTCGGCCAGCGCCAGCGTGGCTTCGGCGGGCGGCGGAAGCGGCCCGAAGCGGTCGCGCATCTCGGTGCGCAGCGCCTCCAGCTCGTGGGCGTTTTCGAGGCGCGAGATCCGCCGGTAGATGTCGAGCTTGACGTCCTGGGATCCGATGTAGTCATCGGGCAGGTGGTGCGGCACGTCCATGTTGACGTCGGCCGGCACCAGCTTGGGGGCGGCGTCGCCGGCCGTCAGATGGTGCACCGCCTCGTCGAGCAGGCGGAGATACAGGTCGAAGCCGACCGTCTGCACGAACCCCGACTGTTCGGGGCCCAGCAGGTTGCCGGCGCCGCGCATTTCCATGTCGCGCAGCGCGATCCGGTACCCCGCCCCGAGCTCGGTGTGGTGCTCCAGCACGCGGAGCCGGCGCTCGGCCTCGAGGTCCATCACGTCGGGCACGAGCAGGTAGCAGTAGGCGCGCCGGTGCGAGCGCCCCACGCGCCCGCGCAGCTGGTAGAGCTGCGCCAGGCCGAACTGGTCGGCGCGGTTCACGAACATCGTGTTCGCGTTCGGCACGTCCAGCCCGCTCTCCACGATCATCGTCGAGACGAGCAGGTTCACGTCGCCGCTCACGAACCGGTGCATCACCTCCTCCAGCTCGCGCTCGCGCATCTGGCCGTGGGCCACCGCGATCCGCGCCCGCGGCACGACCCGCTGCAGGTGGTCGGCGATGCCGGTGATCGTCTCGATACGGTTGTGCACGAAGAACACCTGGCCGCCGCGGTCCAGCTCGCGCGCGATCGCCTCTTCCATGAGCGCGTCGTCCCACGGCTCCAGCGACGTGAGCACGGGCGACCGGTCGCGCGGCGGCGTCTGCATCAGCGTGAGGTCGCGCAGCCCGGCCAGCGACATGTGCAGCGTGCGCGGAATGGGTGTGGCGGTGAGCGTGAGCACGTCGGTCTCGAGGCGGAGCTGCTTGAGCCGCTCCTTGTGCTTCACGCCGAAGCGGTGCTCCTCGTCGATCACGAGCAGGCCCAGCTCGACGAATTGCACGTCGGGGCTGAGCAGCCGGTGCGTGCCGATGACGATGTCCACCTGGTGCGCGGCGATGGCCGCGACGACCGCCTGCTGCTGCTTCGCCGTCTGGAAGCGGCTCAGCATCTCGATGCGCACCGGGAAATCGGCCAGCCGCTCGGAGAAGGTGCGCGCGTGCTGGTCGGCGAGAATCGTGGTGGGCACGAGCACCGCCACCTGGCGCCCCGACTGCACGGCCTTGAACGCCGCGCGCACCGCAATCTCGGTCTTGCCGTAGCCCACGTCGCCCACCAGCAGGCGGTCCATGGGGCGCGGGCTCTCCATGTCCTGCTTCACGGCGATCGTCGCCGTGCGCTGGTCGGGGGTGTCCTCGAACAGGAACGAGCTCTCGAGCTGCTTCTGCCAGGGCGTGTCGGGCACGTGCGGCGGCCGCGTGGCCACCTTGCGCCGCGCGTAGAGATCGAGCAACTCCACGGTCATCTCGCGGATCGCCGAGCGCGTCTTCTCGCGCTGCTGCGCCCAGCGCTTGCCGCCCAGCTTGTGCAGCCGCGGCGGCGGCGAGTCCTCG
>DASVWS010000243.1:0-2576 GCA_036393095.1 Gemmatimonadaceae bacterium
CGAACATCGGGCCACCCGCCGCGCCGTGATCACGCAGGACGCCCAGGCACGGCCCGGGCGAAACGAGGGAGCAACCATGACACGGCACATTCGGGCCGGCATCGCGAGCGCCGCCGCCTTCATCGCGGCGGCGACGTTCGCGCCGGTGCAGGGCCTCCAGGCCCAGATCGTGCACTATAGCGTTTCGACGAGCTACTCCGCTGGCTCCTACATCTTCAGCGGGAATACGTGGAGCGCCGCGATGTTCCACGGGCTCACCGTGCAGACGGGGCGCTTCACACTCTCGGCATCGGTGCCGATCGTCGCCCAGAACAACACCGCGCTCAGCTACATCGGCGGGGTCATCGTGCCCACCGGCGGCCCCGACAATGCCGCGGTCGCCGAGCGGCAGAAGGGCCAGCCCGTGCAGATGGGCAAGGGCTCGGGCTCCGGATCGGGCCAGGGCGGAATGCAGGCGCTCGGCGCGCTCGCGGTCGCGCCCGCCGACACGCTCACCGTGGCCGAGCCGGGCGGAACGGCGGTGCACGTGGGCGATCCGTTCTTCTCCGCCGGCGTCGAGCTGTACCACGGCACCGGCACGCTGCGGTCGATGAGCGTGCAGGGATTCGCGAAGGCGCCGATGGCGAGCGTCGCGTCGGGCGTGAGCACGGGGCAGTGGGATTACGGCGGCGGCGCGTCGCTCTCGCTCGGGGCCGGGCGCACCTTCTTCTTCGGCGATGCCTCGTACTGGGTGCTGGGCGACATGCCCACGCTCCAGCTGCTGGACAACGTGGTGTACGGTGCCGGCATCGGACAGACGTCGGAGGACGGGAAGTGGTCCGTCCTCGGCTCCGTGTCCGGATCGAGCGCGGTGATCCGCAACGTCACGCCGCCGGCAAGCCTCGGCGTGAGCGTCGGCTATCTGCAGTCGGAGTCGCAATCGATCACGATCGGCGCCCACTTCGGGCTCACCGAGTCGGCTCCGCAGTTCGGGCTCTCGCTCGGCTGGCGCGTGCGGCTGTCGAACGCGCCGTAGTCGGCCGGCAGCGGATGCGCGCGGGGTGGCGCGGATCGGGGCGTTGACGGTGGAAGGCGCCCCTCTTGCCGCCGCCTCGTGCGCGTCCGAGCGTTCTGGCGGAGGCTGCGCGCATGTCGAAGTCCAGTAGCAGGCACCATCCGCCGGCAATCCAACTCGCGCCGCTGCTCACCGAGGTGGCGCCGCTCGACGCGTCCGCGGCGCTCGCGCGCCTCGGAAGCACGGCGCAGGGGCTCTCCGACGACGAAGCCGCCGCCCGCCTGGCGGCCGAAGGTCCCAATCGGATCGCCGAGCCCGAACGCATCACGGGATGGACGCGCCTCGCCCGCGCCCTGCGCAACCCGGTCGTCGTGCTCCTCACCGTTCTCGCGTCCATCTCCATCGCCACCGGGGATCCGCGCGCGGCCTCGATCATCGGCGTCATGATCGCCATCGGCGTCTCGCTGCGCTTCGTGCAGGAATCGCGGGCCGATCGCGCCGCCGCCGCCCTCAAGGCGATGATCCGCGTGACTGCCACCGTCGTCCGCGACGGGACGACGCGCGAGATCCCGCTGCACGACCTCGTGCGCGGCGACGTCGTGCAACTCTCCGCCGGCGACATGATCCCCGCCGACGTCCGGTTGCTCGCGGCGCGCGACCTGTTCGTGAACCAGGCCAGCCTCACCGGCGAGTCGCTGCCGGTGGAGAAATTCGCCGCCCCGGTCGCCGCCCCCGACACGAGCGCCGTGGTGGGCGGGCTCAACACCTGCCTGCTCGGCTCCAGCGTCGCCAGCGGAACGGCGACGGCGGTGGTCGCGGCGACCGGCCCGCGCACCTACCTGGGCGGCGTGGCCGGCGCGCTCGCCGAGCCGGAGGAGGAAACGAGCTTCGACCGCGGCGTGGCCGGCTTCACCTGGCTCATGATCCGCTTCATCGCGGTGATGGTGCCGCTGGTGTTCGTCATCAACGGCGTCACGGGACACGGTTGGCGAGAGGCGTTCCTGTTCGCACTTGCCGTCGCCGTAGGGCTCACGCCGGAAATGCTGCCGATGATCGTGTCGGTGTGCCTGTCGCGCGGCGCCGTGGCGATGTCGCGCAAGCAGGTGATCGTCAAGCGGCTCGCCGCCATCCAGAACTTCGGCGCCATGGACGTGCTCTGCACCGACAAGACGGGCACGCTGACCATGGACCACATCATCCTCCAGCACCACTGCGACGTGCGCGGCGAGGAGAGCGAGCGCGTGCTGCTCGCCGCGCTGTGCGTGAGCCAGTTCCAGACCGGCCTGCGCAACCTGCTCGACCGCGCCGTGGTGCGCTACGCCGACGAGCACGGGGCGCGAATCCCCGAGGGCGTGCGGATCGTGGACGAGCTGCCCTTCGATTTCGAGCGCCGCATCATGTCGGTGATCGTGGCCCTGCCTGACGGCACGCGGCGGCTGATCGCCAAGGGGGCGCACGACGAAGTGCTGGACCGGTGCACGGCGTTCGAATCGGGTGGGGCGCTGCAACCCATCGAGCCCGGCGTGATCGCCGGCGTGCGCGCCGAATACGAACAGCTCAGCGCCGACGGCTTCCGGGTGCT
>DASVWS010000244.1:0-4958 GCA_036393095.1 Gemmatimonadaceae bacterium
TTGCGCCAGTCGCGCTGCACCGTGCGTTCCGACACGCCACGGAGCTGGGCGATCTCGGAAAACGAGAACCCGCCGAAGAAGTGCATGTCCACCAGCTCCGCCAGCGCGGGCTCCAGCGCCGCCAGCTCGTCGAGCGCATCCCCCAGCCGCTCCAGCTCGCCCGCCTCACGTTCCGACGCCTCCGATACCGGCGCATCCTCGTCGAGCGTGATCTCGAGGTCGCGCCCGCGCTTCCGGGCGCGCCGGCGCCGCGCGTAGTCGATCACCAGCCCGCGCATCGCGCGCGAGGCATAGGCCAGGAAGCGCCCGCGATCGGGAAACTCCACCGCCTCACGCCCGGCGATGTTCAAGTAGGCCTCGTGCAGCAGCGTCGTCGCGCCGAGCGTCACCGGCGCGCCGGCGCTGCGCAGGTTCCGCTCGGCGAGACCGTGCAGTTCACTATATAACAACGTGAATAGCTGGTCGGCCGCCGCCGCGTCGGCGTCGTCCGCGCGCTGGATGAGTGCGTCGATCGATGCGGGCACGAGCGCCGGTGGCGGCCTACGGAGTGGTGACGGACCGGGCGCCGGCGCCGCGCAGCGTCCGCCGCGCCGCCGCCACCTGCTGCCGCAGCTTCGGCACCGCGGCCGCCGTCGCCGGATTCGCCGCCAGCCGGTTCAGCGCCGCGTCCACGGCGTCGAGCCCCAGGTTGGTGCCGAACCGCGCCGACACCTCCCTGAGCGCGCTCTGGAACCCGGGATCCGATTGCAGTTCCGTCTCGCCGAGCGCCTGCGCCTTCGCCACCACGTCGGTGAGCACGGCCACCGCGCGCGCCGCGTTCGCCGGCGACGAGAGCGCCCTCCCGCTCGAGAGCGCTGCGACCTCGGGCAGGCTGCTCACGAACTGCTGCAGCGCCGCCGCCTGCGCGCCGTTCCGCGGATGGTTCGCGTGCATCAGCGCCTGCGCGGCGCCCATGATCGCGAACGGCGCCATCGCCGCGTGCGTGAGCACCGGCGTGCCCGACACGACGCCCGTCAGCGGCAGCGCCAGCAGCCCGAGTCCCCCCACCAGGTGCACGGCGTGCAGCGCCCGCCCCTCCACGCGGAACGCCACGCGGATCAGGTCGCGCAGCGGGGCAAAGCCGAAGCCCGCGGCCGCGATCAGACTGACGATCGACGCGCGCGACTGCCCCTCGACGCTGAAGTGCTCGTACGCGGCCAGGCAGCCGACGGCGACGAGCAGGAAGCCGGCGTGCATCAGCACGCGCAGCGCGGTCGACCGGATCGACCGGCGCGGAGCGACGGGGCTGGACTGCAGGAAGGGCTGCGAGGGAGCGGTCACGGGATGGACCTCCGCGGGCCTCTATCATAAGCGCGGCCGGAGGTTCGAGCCAGACGCGCGCCGCGGCAACGCGTTCTAGACGACCACCTCGCCCGCGGGGCGGCGGCGCCCCAGCACCCCTGCCGTGACCAGCACGAACAGCAGCCCCACCGGCAGCGGCTCGAGAAACGTGAAGCCGATGTTGACCAGCGGCTTCCGGTACATCGCGTTGAAGTCGGCCATCTGCCGCGTCCGCTCGGCGATCTGCGCGTCGGTCGCGCCCGCCTGCTTCGCCTTGGCGATCTCATGGGCCGCGTATTTCTCGCCGAAGTCCGGCGCCAGGCGGTAGTAGATCACTTCCCAGGTCGCCACGTAGCACGCACTGGCGACCAGAGTGATGAGCAACCCGACGGCGATGGCGCGGCCGATCGTCACGTGTCCGCCCGCCACGCGGTCGCGATACGCCCGCACCCCCACGGGCACGAGCACGAAAGCAACGATCATGGCCCCGTACCCGACGTACACGCCGCGGTCGAAGCCGATCCGGTCCTGGAACGCCTGGGCGATGAGCATCGACGCCGCGAGAATGGCGCCGGCGATGAGCCCGCAGGTGAGCACGATCTTCCGCATGGCAACTCCGAAGTGGGGGGACCACCGATGCAGCCGTTGCGCGCCGTCTTGCGATTTCGAATCTACGGGCGGCCGGGGGGCGCGGGAACGACCGGCCGTGCGTCCGCCGCCGCCACCAGGTCGAGCACCACGCGCCGCACCTCGCGGTCGTTCAGCATGAACGTATGGCGCACCGGCACCACGATCGGCGAATCCTGCGGCGTCGCGCGCGTCTCGCCCACGCTCACCGTTCCGTCGTTGGGCTCGGCGCCGAACCGGCTGCCCTTGCCGCGGCGCCCCGCGGTGCCGGCGACGATGCGGTACGGCACCGCGATCGGCGGCAGCCCGGCGAAGAACGCCGGGTCGGCGAGCAGCTGGCCCGCCTCGCCGCCCAGCACGCGATACGGCCACAGGCGCTTCACGCGCGTTGCCCGCCGCGGCATCCGGTTCGGCGTGCCGATCATCACGAGCAGGCGCGGCGGCGGCGCGACGGGCGGCGCCAAGCCGAGCGCGATGCGCAGGATGAGCCCGCCGAGCGAGTGTCCCACCACGACGTACGGCTCGCGCGTGCGGGCGATGTGCAACAGACGGCCGCGCACGCGGTCGCACACGACGTCGAAGCGCTCGAAGGCGGCCGCGTAGCCGAGCGACGTCACGGTGTGGCCGGCCCGCTTCAGGTCGCGCGACAGGAACGCGAACGAGAGGCGCGACCGCGCAAGGCCATGGACGACGAGGACGTGCATCGGGGGGAGACGTAGGATGACCATTCCATGATACCCGATTCGCTGCCGCCCGCCAGCCGCGCAGGCACGCAAGGCCATGCGATTCGCGGCACTCGCCGCGCCCCCTCCTCCTACCGCGGCCCGTTGGCCCGTCCGCCCCCGGCCGCCGGCGCCGCGGGCGGAGCCGCCGGCTTCTCGACCTTTGCCGGTGCGCCATCCTTGTTCGTGAGCACCTGCGCCGCCACCAGCGTTTGTACCACGCGCAGAATGTCGTCCGAGCCCGTCGACACCGCCGATCCGGCGCCGCCGTTCCCGCCCGACCCGAAGTTGATGAACTGGCCGCCGGAGATCGCGTCGGCCACCTGCCGCGTGAGCTCGGGTGCGAGCTCGAGGCGCCGGAGATCGAGATACACATTGCCCGCGTCGCGGAGCGCTTCGGCCTTCTGGCGAATCGCCGCCGCTTCGGCTTCGGCCACGGCCCGGATGCGCGCCGCCTGCGCCCGTCCCTCGGCCTCCAGCGCGATCACGTTCTGCTCCGCGTCGGCGCGCGCCTGCGTGATCTGCGACGCGTTCAATTCCGCTTCACGCTGCTGATGGACGGCGGTCTGTCGTTCCGCCTCCGCCCGCGCGATCGCCGCACCGTTGGCGGCGATCTGCATCTTCAGCGCGCGCTCCTGGTCGTTGATCTTCTCCTCCGCTTCGAGCTGCGCGATGCGCGCCCGCTGCTCTTCCTGCGCCTGCACCACGTCGGCGCTCGCCTTGGCCCGGGCCGCCGCCTCGCGGCGCCTGGCGTCGGCGACCTCGCTCAACACCGCCTTGATGTTCAGGCTGTTGAACGAGAGCCCGAGGTCGAGCAGCTCGCGCGAGCAGGCGTCCTTGATGATCACCGCGAGCTCGTCGTCCTCGCCGTGGCCCACCACGTCCGCGCGCTCCAGAGCCATGGCTGGACGCGCGGCGACCGCGGTGCCCGCCCCGGCGCGCGAATTGAAGAGCTGGTCGTGCCGCAGCAGGTTGATCGCGCGCCGGCCCGCCGACGACAGCACGTCGGTGAGCGTGTTGAGCTGCTCGCCCGACGGCTTGGAGAAGAATTTGTTGGCCGCCGTGTTCACCATCGCGTCGTCCTCGCCCACGCTCACGATCGCCGACGCCCGCACCGTCACCTTCACCGGCGCCGGCACGTTGTTGGCGTCGAGGTCCGCCGTCTGGTCGGTGATCTCGATGTCCACGTTGATCGCCTGCGCGGGAATCACGCGGCTCACCGTGAGCAGCGGCACCACCGTGGCCTTGCACGGCCCACGATAGATCTTGAGGCTCCCGCTGAGCCAGCTCACCAGCCGGATCTCGCCGGCCTCGACGTCGCGCAGGAACGACCCGACGATGACGGGCGTGACCACCACGACCGCCAGCACGGTGCCCAGCAGAATCAACAGAGACGAATTCACAGCGCGCTCCTTGCTGATGGCAGCACGCCGGGACTCACCGCAGCGAGACCCGCACGTGCTCCCGGTCCGGATCCACTTCCTGAATCGTCACGCGGTCGCCGACGCGCACCGTCACCGCGCGCTCGCCGGCGATCAACTCCGCGCTCAATTGTACCGCCCGGCCGTCGAGAACGGCACGGACGATGCCTTTACCGTTTCGGAATGCCGTCACTGCCTCGGCCTCATCCATGACCAGCGACGCGAGAGGCGAGGCCGGCTCTCCCGTGAACCGGAGCGCCAGCCGCCACAGACGGCCGACGACCGCCCATTCCACCAGCACCGCGATCGCCGTCGCGCCGAGCGCTGCCGACCAGACGGGCACGCGCAGCAGGCGCAGCAGCGCGTTGCCGACGGCGCCCAGCAGGGCCAGGACGCTGAACACCACGCGCGGCTCCGGCAGGTAGTGCAGCAGGCCGTTCGTCGCCGCGTGAGTCGGGCCCGGATGCGCCGGCGCGCCGGTGCCGGGTGCGTGCGGCGCCTGCGTCTTCGCCGCATGGCCCCTGGCCCCGGCGCGCGCGGCTGCGTGTGTGCGACCGCGCGCGTGGCCCGCGTGTCCGTGCCGTCGCAGGCCGGGAATCGCCATCAACAGCAGCCCGCCGAGCCCGAGGCCCAGCGCCGCCAGGAAGAACGACATGCCGGCGAATCTACTTCCCGCGCATGCGGGCGGCGAATCGGCCGCTCGCGCCGCGCGCGGGCGCCCGCGCTACGGCTCGACGTCCGGCGGCATGCGCTTCGCCCGGCCGGTGCGGTCCGCGCGCGGGAGGTCGACGCCGTACACACGCTCGCTCCCCTCCTCGACGACCAGCATGCTCACCAGCGTGCCCGGAAAGCCGAAGATGAACGACAC
>DASVWS010000245.1:0-2295 GCA_036393095.1 Gemmatimonadaceae bacterium
CTCCAGAACGCCGTGTGCCCCAGCCGCAGCGAGAAGATCGGAGCGCCGAGCGCCACCGGGAGCAATTGGCTGAGCGCGCCGAAGATGGTGAGGGTGAGCCAGCCGAGCGTGAAGAGGTGCGTGACCGCGGCGACGCGCGGCGCGAGGTAGTTGCCGATGGCGAGGTCGGGCGCCACCCACACGAGTCCCACCGCGCCCGCCAGCAGGAAGAGCGTGGCGGCTGCGAAGTGCTCACCGGCCAGGCGCAGTGACGCGGAGTCGCGAGCGGGGCCCATGCCGGCGAACGCGCCGGGGGCGAACGCCGGACGCGGCGGCGCGGCGGTGGGAGTGGGCGTGTGGGGGATGGTGGTCATGCGGCGGAGGGCGGTTCGTACCGCCAGCCGAGCTGATCGGCGACCTGGCGCGCCACGGCGAGAAACGCCATTGCCCCCTCGCTTGAAGGGCGTGCGCGCACGGTGGGAGTGCCGGCGTCGCCCTCGGCGACGATCTGGGGATCGAAGGGCACGCCGCCCAGGAGCGGCACGCCGAGCTGCGCGGCGAGCATCGCGCCGGCATTCCCGCCGAAGGCGCCGGTCATGTTCTCGACGAGTCCCAGCACCGGCACTTCAAGGCTGTGGAACATCCGCGCGGCCTTCTCCGCTTCGGCCGCCGCCACGAGCGGCGGCTGCGTGACGACTACGGCGCCCGAGAGCACGACCGACTGCGCGAGGCTGAGCGGAATGTCGCCCGTGCCCGGAGGCAGATCCACGATCAGCATGTCGAGCTCGGGCCACGCGACGCCGCGCGCGAATTGCTTGACCGCCTTGGAGACCATCGGCCCGCGCCAGATCGCCGGCGATTCCGCGCCGAGAAAGAAGCCGAAGCTGACGAACGGCAGTCCGTGCGCGATCACGGGAACGATGTGCTTTTCCGGAGACAGCCGCACGTGCGCGGCGCCGTCCGGCACGCCGAGCAGGATCGGCAGGCTCGGCCCGTAGATGTCGGCGTCGAGCAGGCCGACGCGCAGGCCGTCGGCGGCGAGCGCGAGGGCGAGGTTGACGGCCACGGTGCTCTTGCCCACGCCGCCCTTGCCGGCGCCGACGGCGACGACGTGCCGCACGGTGGAGAGCCGTGCCTGGTCGGCCCACGGGTCGTTGGCCGCGCGCGCGACGGGGCGCGGGGCCGGCTGCGGCGGCGCGATGTCGACGGTCACCATCGCGGCGCCGAGCGGACGCAGCGCGTCGGCGATCGCGGACTGCAGGCGCGGCGCGATCGTCGCGTCGCCGGTGCGGATGCCGAGGCGAACCTTCACGCGCCCGTCGCACACGCTCACGTGGTCCACCATGCCGAACGACACGAGATCGCGGGAGAGCCCGGGGTAGGGCACGCCGCGGAGCGCGTCGCGCACGGCGTCGGCGGTGAGCGTGTCGGCGCCGGAATCGGTGGCCGTCATGCGCCGAGGGCTCCGCGCGCGATCATGCCCGGGTGCCAGGCAGGATCCCAGACGAGATTCGTCTCGACGCGCGCGAGGCCGTGCACGCGCGCGACGGCCTCGCGGATGCCCCGCGTGATGTACTGCTCCATGGGGCAGCCGGGGGTGGTGAGCGTGTGCGTGATGTGCGCGACGTCGTGGTCGATCGTGACGCCGTAGACGAGTCCGATCGTGACGATGTCGAGCCCGATCTCGGGATCGATGACGGTCGCGAGGGCCTGCCAGAGGGCGTCGACGCGGGGATCCGCTTCGTTCATGCTTCCACTCCATCGGGTACGGAGCGGCCGTCCGATGCCGGCCGCATCCGGATGGTGGTCGAGTGCGGGCGGGGCAGGCGTGACGCTTGTCACATGGGCTTCTTCCAGGCAAGATGCGAGGGCGGGGCCGCGCGTCCGGACGTGGCGGCGCAGCGCGCGATTGCCGCCGCGCACGGGCCGGCGCAAGTTTGGCGTGCACCGGCACGCACGGGCGTTCGATCCCGGCGTGCGCAGACCCGATGGTCGAACACCGGACGAGGCCATGCCCGAAACCCCACGAACCGTTTCCTGTCCCAACTGCGGCGCCGCGGTGACGGGCGCGTTCTGCCCGTTGTGCGGCGAAGCGATGCCCGGACCGGTGCGGGCCGCGTCACGGGCGCCGCGCGCCCCCGATGCAGCGGCGGCTCCGGCCGCGCCGGTGGCGGTGCACCGTTCGCACGGGCGGATGTGGACGGGGATCTCGCTCGTGGCCTTCGCGGCCCTTGCCATGTGGTTTGCCGGCCGGTCGATGACGGCCGGACCGATGGCGCCGCCGGACGCCGGCGGGGCGGGTGGGGGACCGATGGG
>DASVWS010000246.1:0-4828 GCA_036393095.1 Gemmatimonadaceae bacterium
GTCGTGGTGGAGCCAGCTGTCGCGGAATTCGCGATCGTTGAACACGGAATCGTCGGGCACGTCGGTGATCGCCCGGATCTCCCGTCCCCGGAGTTCCGTGAACCCCGTGTCGCGCTCGGGGAATACGAGCAGCGACACGCGGAAGAAGGCGGCGAGGAATCCGTCGATCTGGGCGAACGTCTCCGCCTGCAGCGGTCCCCACGGCGCCATGCTCGGACCCTCGTCGTGCGGGGCCAGCTTCCACGCCTCGCTCACCGCCAGCCACTCGCTGGCCAGCCGGTTGAGTTGCGCTAGCCGGTAGAGCGCTGCGTCGATCGTGTTGCGCAACTCGATGCCGTAGGCGGCCAGCTGCGACTTGATGGGCATGTCGGGAGCGCGAGAGATGGCTGGGTGCGTGTGCGCCGGCGGGTCGCCGACGCTCGTGCCAATGTACGTGCGACCGGTGCCGGCGGCGAGCTGACCCGGTCCGCTGGGTCAGGCCCGGGCCGCGCGACCCCTCCGGGGCGCCGGGCCCTTCAGTGGCCGTCTCAGCAGGTCGGCAACCGCCAGCACCGCGGGGTTCTTCTCCTCTTTCCGTTGCACGAGGTCGATTCCCCATGGCATCTCGAGACCCGCCAGCGGGATGGCCACGGTGCCGGACGGAGGGGCCCCAGTTCGTTGAGAGCGGAACCCGACGCCCCAGCCCTTCCCCTGGGCAACCAGGGCCCAGATCGCCTGCAACCCATCGTATGTCGCGTCGATCCGCGGGCGGAGTCCGACGTTCGTCAGAGCGGCTATCACCCGGTCGAAGAGCGGAGGATAGAACGAGCGCTCGATGAAGATGAACGGTTCATTCGACAGATCGTCCGCCGTGAGGCATTCGCGCGACGCCAGGCGATGGGTGGCGCCGACGAGTGCGGCATCGATCGCATCCGGTTCCAGGTGGTGCAGCGCCAGGTGATCGGTCGCGCGCAAGTCGAGGTAGGCGTGTGCCAGCCCGAGATCGATCTGTCCGCGATCGATGGCTTCGGGCAGCCGGGGCGCCGGCAGTTCGACCACCGCGACACGCACGTGGGGATGGCGGACGGCGCAGTCCGCGACCACCTGCGTCAGCATCCGATTGGTCGCAGCAGTCGGGATGA
Source organism: Gemmatimonadaceae bacterium (assembly GCA_036393095.1). Lineage (GTDB taxonomy): Bacteria > Gemmatimonadota > Gemmatimonadetes > Gemmatimonadales > Gemmatimonadaceae > JAGWRI01. Next base: position 1,122 of record DASVWS010000246.1, read on the forward strand.
CTCCGATCATGCAGCGTCCCTCCATGCCGCGGCGGGCCCGCTTGACCTCCTGTGCCAGCCGCTCCGCGGCCAGGAGAAGCGCCGGACACTCGCCAGCCAGCGCCGCGCCGGCCGATGTGAGGAGCACGCCGCGTGCCGAGCGCTCGAGGAGCCGCACCCCCACGGCATGCTCGAGTTCCTTCAATTGTCGGGAGAGACTCGGCTGCGTCACGCCCAACCGCTCTGCGGCCCGCCCGATGGTCTGGGTTGCCGCCACCTCGAGAAGCGCCCGCAGGTGGCGGAACTCGAGTGTGGCAGGCGTCGGTCCCGAAAACTGCCGGTGCTGCCCGGTCGCGCGCGCGAGCTTGGGGAGCGCCACGGGCTCCCGTCCGATGCACTGGTCGGGTTCGCGACGCGCCAGGTCGATCACCGTCTCGAGCACCGTGCGCACCACCGGGCGGTGCTCGTTGCGCCGCCAATTCAGCGTGGCGGTGAGCGAGAACTCGAAGCCGGCGATCGGAATGGCGACCGTCCCCGCCGGCCGCGCCTTCGTGCGTGCGCCGGTCACGAGTGCCCATCCACGACCGACGGCTACCGCCAGATGCGCTGACTGCAATCCTCCATCCGCGACCAGCAGCGGTGAGCGCATCCCGGCGACGCGAAGTGCCGTGATTGCGCGGTCGAGGAGCGGACCGGAGAACGCGCGGGGAGACATCACGCCCGGCAGGTCCGCGAGGTCGGACAGGCGGATCGTGTGCCGATGAGCGAGCGGATGACTGGCGGGGAGCAACGCATGATCCGTCTTCTCGCGCCACAGCGGAGCCGACGCGATGCTGCCCGGCGTCCGATCCTCTACGGTCAACGCGATGTCGATGGCGCCGTCGACGAGATGCTCGATCAGGTCCGGCGGATCGATGTCGTGCACCACGAGCGTGATCTCGGGATGCTCGCGGCGCACCGCCTCCTGCACGGCCACGGGGAATCCCCGGGCGACGAACGCTCGTGCCGACCCGAGCACCACCCGGCCACGCCGTCCCGCCGCGGTGGCGGTCGCGCGGGTCAGCGCGCCGGCCAGGTCGCTCAGCACGCGCGGCGCGAACTGCGCCAGCGTTTCCCCGGCCATCGTCGGATCGACGCCCTTCGGGTGCCGCACGAACAGCGGCACGCCCAGCGTCTTCTCGAGGTCATGGATCTGACGCGACAGCGCGGGTTGCGCGATGTGCAACGCCGCGGCGGCGCGGCTGAGGTTTCGCGTTTCCGCCACCGCAATGAAGTACCGCAGGTGTCGCAGCTCCATCGCCGCCTCCCATCCGCCATGCAGCGCCGCTATCGAAGCCCAAGCAAAGAGGTATTGGAACCGGCAACCGGGGGTCTCTAGACTCTTCGACTCGTACAACGAGCGTGACGCCGAGTCTCGCGTTGCACGTCAACCACTTCGATTCAATCTGCCAGGGCCCCCGGCCGTCGCAGGGAGACCATACGATGTCGTTTGCTGGGCCGCCAGACCGGGATGCCCGTCCTTACACCGTTGCCGACGGATCCTCCCTGGGGACACGCGAACTCGACGGGATCATCGCCACGCCGGACGCGCTGCGAACGCTGTTTCAACCGATCGTTCGCGTCGCCCGCGAACGGTGGACGCTGCACGCGCTCGAGTGTCTCTCCCGGGCATCGGATGTCCCGCCCCAAACCGACGCCGCCCACCTGTTCGCCGCGGCACGCTCGTTCGGCCGCGAGGTCGCGCTCGATCGGGCGTGCGTCGCGCACGCCCTCGACGCCGCGCGGAAGTGGGACGTCAGGGCGGATCTCTTCCTGAACCTCGACCCGCGCACACTCGACGCGGACGCCTCCTTCCCCGACTTCCTGGTCTCCACGGCCGGGCGGGCCGGCATCGCTCCCGATCGACTGACCATCGAGATCACGGAGCACGGGCGCGACGGCAGCCCCGACACCCTGGCGCCCGCCGTGCGGGTCGCGCAGGCGCTCGGGGTCCGCGTCGCATTCGACGACATCGGCGTCGGATCCTGCGACCAGCGTGCGATCCTCGCCTGTCGACCGGACGTCGTGAAACTGGATGGCCAGGCGTGCCGGGCCGCCCGCGGGTCGTCCCGGATTCGTCGGGAGCTTGGCGCGATCGCCGGCCTCGCCCGCCGCAGCGGAAGCATCGTCATCGCCGAAGGCATCGAATGCCCCGACGATGCGGCCGTCATGGCCGATCTGGGGATCGATCTTGCGCAGGGGCGCTTCTACTGCCCGCCCCTGCATGCCGAGCACGCGGGGGACGCCGCCGCCGTGGTCGCGCGGCGCGCCATCCTGGCGTCGCGCCAGCGGCCCACACCGCCCCCTCACGGCTCCGTCCGCCCTCGGCCGCTCGATGCGCTCGGCGCGTAGGCGAACGCCCGCCACCCCTAAAGACCCTGCGGCATCCGGCCGATACCACAAGTCGAACCCGGAGAGCCAATGAGTCATACCATCTTGTTGTGCGATGACGCCCTGTTCACGCGAACCATCCTCGGCACGATCGTCCGAAATGCGGGCTATACGGTAGTTGGCGAAGCGGAAACGGGCACGCAGGCGGTCGAACAATACCGCAAACTGCGGCCGGACGTGGTCTTCATGGACCTCGTGATGCCTGACATGAGCGGGCTCGACGCCACCCGCGCGATCCGTGAGTTCGATCCGAAGGCCCGCATCCTCATGTGCAGCGCCATGGGACAGCAGCAGTTGATCCAGGCGGCGGCGGAGCTGGGCGCCGGCACCTTCATCGTAAAGCCGTTCACGCCAGACCGCATCCTCGCAGCACTGTCCGCAGCGGTGGCCTGACGTGGAAAGCCTGCAACTGGCCGAACTCCAGCTCGACGCCCTGAAAGAGGTGGCGAACATCGCCAGCGGCCATGCCGCCACGGCGCTCGGGCAGCTCACCAGCCGCCGCATTATGATTGCAGTTCCCGAATTCACGGTGGCCCGGGCGGATGACATCCCCGAGATCCTCGGCTACTCCCACGAACGGGTCGTGGTCGTCGCCATGCACATCCTTGGCGACCTCACCGGAGCGCTGGCGTTTCTCATCCCGGTGTCCAAGGCCGCCCGCCTGAGCAACCTCCTGCTGCAGCGAGACCTGGATGCGGCCGACGCGCTCGACGAGATGGCGCGATCGGCGTTGGCCGAGACGGCGAACATTCTCGGCGGCGCCTACGCGGGAGCCCTCGGAGCCTTGATGGCGTGTATCGTCATGGTGTCGGTGCCCGCCTACGGCGTCGAGCCGCCGGACCGCGTACTGACGAGGCTCCAGAAGAGCGAATCCGGGGACCACATCGGGTTGTGCATCGAAACCGAGTTGACGTGCGAAGGTGAGCTCATCGACTTTGGCGGGCACATGCTGCTGTTCCCGAGCCCGGCGTCCCTTGGGGTGATCCTCGACGCACTGCAGGTCCGACCCTGAATTCTCGGGGAGCGGGTTCGTCGCCGCCTCGCCGATTGCGCCCCGGGGCATGGTGACACGGATCACCGGTTAACACGGGCGTCCTCTGGGCGTCTCACTCCCCGACAGCGCAGCACCGAGTCTCCAGCCTTGGACGGGGAATACTATGCCACGAATCAACTACGCACTTGCCTCGCTGGCGGCGGCCGCCGTCGTCGGCCTCGCCGCCTGCAGCAGCGGCACCGCGCCCGCGTCTTCCACGGTGACGGACGCCAGCCTCTCCGCGGACCTCGCCGCCTCGTCGGGC
>DASVWS010000247.1:0-3458 GCA_036393095.1 Gemmatimonadaceae bacterium
CCGAAGAAGGTGTGATCGGCTACGCCGGTAATCGTGAACGGATTCCCGTTCAGCGTTACCGTCGCCCCCACGGCGGCCTTTGGGCTGCCGAACTCGCGGTGGGCGAAGCCGTCGCTCACGGATGCGACGGCGGGGCACCCCCGGTAGTCGTCGGTCCGCTGGAGCAACCGCCCCGCTTCGGGGTGCACCCCCAGCGAATGGAAGATGTCGCCGCTCACCCACGCGCCACCCACGTTCCGCGCCTCCCCGGTGGGGGCGAGATTGAACGTCGCATCGCTGTAGGCAAAGCTGCTCTCGAAAACGCTCGAGTCGCCGCGAATCTGTTCCCAGAGCGGGTTCGTGAAGAAGTTGTTGCCGGAGGGACTGTTGTCGCCGGGACTCTTCATGTAGACGTCGACGAGCTGCTCCGGATGCCACACTGGGAGGGCTCTCAACACGACGGCGTTCGTGATGCTGAACATCGCCGTGTTCGCCCCGATCCCCAGCGCCAGCGAGAGGATCGCGACCAGCGCGAACCCCGGGCTCGCGATGAGCGACCGCACCGCGTAGCGCACGTCGGCCAGGGCGGACTCGAGCCAGGTGAGGACGCCGACGTCGTGGCTCCGCTCCTGCTGCGCCGTGCGATTGCCAAAGCGACGCCGCGCTTCCGCGGCCGCGTCGGCGTCGGTCATGCCACCGTCACGCAGGTCATCGGTGCGCTCGCGCAGGTGGAACGACATTTCGCGTTCGAGGTCGCGCGCGTGTCGCTCGGGACGAATGGTGTTGAACAGCCGATGATACCAGGCCACGATGCCTCCCGAGCTTCGTTGTCGCGTCTCCACTGCCCACTGCCCACCGCCCACCGCCCACTGCCCACTGCCAACTGTAGCTACGCCATCTGCAGCACGCGCCCCACACCGTCGATGAGCCGCGCCCAGCTCGCCTGCTCGACCGCGAGCTGCTTGCGTCCGGCCGGCGTGATGGCGTAGAAGCGCGCCTGCCGGTTCTTGTCGGTCGTGCCCCACTTGCCGCGGATCCAGCCCTCCTGCTCCATGCGGTGCAGGGCGGGGTAGAGCGAGCCCTCCTCCACGCGCAGCAGATCCGCGGACGACGACTGGATGTGCTGGGTGATCGCGTAGCCGTGCTGGGCGCCGCGGTCGGCAAGCGTGCGGAGCACGAGCATGGCGAGCGTTCCCTGCAGGACGTCGTTCTTCGGTCGGGGCATCTTGTCACCTATCTAGCTAGGTATAGCTGGCTAGGTAAAGTGGGATGTCGGGCCGGGTTCGTCAAGAGCAACCCCTGCGGCGGCCTCGATCCCGGCGCCCGGGCGACCGTCAGGGGCGCGCTGACCCGGCACACGGCAAAGACGGACAGACAACACCTTGCAGGCGAGGTCAACTAGGAGCTAAGAGTCGGCAGTCGACAGTCGACAGTGAACTGCGGACTGCCAACTGCGCCCTGCCAACTGCGTACTTCCCACTGCCCACTGTCTCGTGATCACCTCGCGCCTCACCCGCCTCGTCGCCACGCTCGCCGCCCTCGCGGTGCTCGGCGTCCTCTTCGCCGTGGTCATCCGCCCCTGGTATCTCCGCTGGGGCACCACCCCCGCCGAGCGCACCGCGCCGCTCCCCGGCGACGACATCGTCCCCGGCGCCGCCAGCCAGGAAACGCGCGCCGTCACCATCCACGCGCCCGTGAGCCGCGTCTGGCCCTGGGTGGCGCAGATCGGGCAGGACCGCGGCGGCTTCTATAGCTACGACCTGCTCGAAAATCTCGTCGGCTGCGAGATGCCCACCGTCGATTCACTCCGCCCCGACAAGCAGCAGTGGGCCCCGGGCGACAAGCTCTGGATGTATCCCTCCACCAAGGCCGGCGGCGCCGGCTACGCCATCCTTCGCACCTTCGTCCCCGGCCGCGCCCTCGGCTTCGGCACCTGGTACGCCGGCACGCCGCCCACCGGTCCCGAAGACGGAAGCTGGACCTTCGTCCTCCAGCCGCTCAGCGACTCCACCACGCGGCTCCTCGTGCGCGGGCGCGGCGCGCCCGGCCGCTCGCTGCTCGGCCTCGCCTTCGACCGCTCGATCTTCGAGCCCATGCACTTCGCCATGGAAAAGCGCATGATGCTCGGCATCGCGGATCTCTCGGAGGGGCACTCCCGCGGCCGGTACGTCAACCACGTCCAGGTCATCCTCTGGTTCGTTACCGCCGCGATGTTCATCGTCGGGCTGGCGTCGGTGTTCGTCGGCCCCGTGTGGCGGCGCAAGCTCGCCGGTACCGTCACCGCGGCCGTCGTCTTCCAGGTGCTGACCTTCGGCCAGCCGCCCATCGACGTCGCGCTCCTCCTCGTGCTCGTCACCGGCGCCGTGCTCTGGTGGCCGGTGGAGCCGGGCAGCCCGCTCTCGCGCGCCGAGGGGTAGCAGACGCGGGCGCGATGCGCCAGTCTTCTTCGCGCACACCCATCGCACCCACACCTCCACTCGACATGCCCGCTGCCCAAGGCCTCGCCATCGTCACCGGTTCCAGTTCCGGCATCGGCAACGCCGTCGCCCTTCGCCTCCTGCACGAGGGGTGGGACGTCATCGGCGTCGCCCGCCGCGATCCGTTCATCGCGAACGCGGCGTACCGCCACCTCAAGCTCGATCTCGCCGATCTCGCCGCCGTCGCCGCCACCTTCGAGCGCGAGGTCGCGCCCCTCGTGTCCGACGACCGGCGCCGGCGCATCGGCCTCGTGAACAACGCCGCGCTCATTGGCCAGCTCGAGACCATCGACCGCACCGACCCCGCGCAGATGCTCGCCGTGTACGCCGTGAACGTCGTCGCGCCCGCGTGGCTCATGGGGTTCGTCGCGCGGCATACGCCGAAGGAGAGCGCGCTCCGCATCGTCAACATCTCGTCCGGTGCCGCGCAGCGTCCCACGCCGGGCCTCGGCGAGTACGTCGGCTCCAAGGCCGCGCTGCGCATGACCACCCTCAACGCGGCCACCGACTTTGACTCGCGCGCGCTGCACACGCGCATGACGCACAACGCGGCCCTGCTCAGCTATTCGCCGGGCACCGTGGACACACCGATGCAGGTCGAGGCGCGCACGCAGGCGCCCGACAAGTTTCCGGCGGTGTCGATGTTCAAGGGCTTCCACGACCAGGGGCAGCTCGTGCCCGTGGAGAAGCCGGCCGCCGAGATCGTCGCATTTCTGAATTCGGCCAATCCGCCGCGGGTGGCGGAGCGGCGGCTGGGGGACACATGAGCCGCGATCCCCGCATCGACGCCTACATCGCGAAATCCGCCGGCTTCGCGAAGCCGATCCTCGCGCAGCTGCGCAGGGCCGTGCATGCCGCCGTGCCCGGCGTCGAGGAAACCATCAAGTGGGGCCTGCCGCACTTCCAGTACAAGGGCAACATGTGCGCGATGGCGGCGTTCAAGAGCCACGTGAAGTTCGGCTTCTGGAAGGGATCGCTGGTCATCCCCGCGGGTCACCGCGT
>DASVWS010000248.1:0-2890 GCA_036393095.1 Gemmatimonadaceae bacterium
TTCCCGCGCGTGACCACGCTCAAGGACGCGGCCGACGCCGAACGCGAACGACGGGCGCTTGAGCGGATACGGCACGGCGTGATGACCATCGAGCAGGCCAAGCAGATGCTCACCCGGGGATGGAGCGAGGTGCCCGTTGACCGGGATCTTGGGCGCAAGCCCCGGCGTTCAGGCCGGGGTTAGCCCATCCTTTCCGGGCGCCGCTGCTGTTCGATGTACTGCCGGACGATGGACAGCGGCGCACCGCCGCACGACGCGGCGAAGTAGGACGGGGACCAGAAGTGCCCGCGCATGCTCGCCCGGTTCACCCGGCCGGTGAACTCCTGGCGCAACCGCCTGGCCGAGACGCCCTTGAGCGAGTTCACGAGTCCCGAGACGGGCACCTTGGGCGGGTACTCGATCAGCACGTGCACGTGGTCGGTCTCGCCGTTGAACTCCCTGAGGTCGGCGCCGAAGTCGACGCACACCGCCCGCATGATCTCCTCGCAGCGCGTGAGCATCGCGTCGTCGAACACCCCGCGCCGGTACTTCGTCACGAAGACCAAGTGGACGTGAAGCGCGGAAACTACGTGCCTGCCACGGCGGTACTCGTTCTGCGTCGTCATGAGACCAATTGTAGTAGACTGCTGATCGTGCAGCTTCGATACAACTTCCGCCTGGATCCGAGCCCGGGCCAGGTCCGCGACCTGGCGCGCGCTTTCGGGTGCGCGCGGGTCGTCTACAACGACGCTCTAGCGCTCCGGCGGAAGCTGCACCAAGCCGGCGAGCACTACATCCCGGACGCAGAGTTGCAGCGCCGGATCATCACGGAGGGCAAGCGGACCGAGGAGCGCGCATTCCTCGCGGAGGTCTCCTCGGTCGTGCTGGTCCAGGCGCTCGGAGACTTGAACACCGCGTATCGGAACTTCTTCGGCTCGATCACCGGGAAGCGCAAGGGTCCGAAGGTCCGTGAGCCCCGATTCCGCTCCCGCAAGGACAATCGTCAGGCGATCCGGTTCACCCGCAACGGGTTCTCCCTGCGGGAGGGCGGGAAGCTGTACTTGGCGAAGATCGGTGAGGTTGCGGTGCGCTGGTCGCGTGGCCTGCCGTCAGTCCCGTCGAGCGTGACGGTCGTCAAGGACGCGTCGGGGCGGTATTTCGCGTCGTTCGTGGTCGTCACGAACCCGGACGAGGACCTGGAGCGGCTGCCGCTGCCTGGCGAGATCGCCGAGACCGGTATCGATCTGGGCCTGACGCATTTTGCGGTCCTCTCGGACGGCACGAAGGTCGCCTCGCCGAAGTTCCTGCGCCGCGCCGAGCGCAAGCTGAAGCGGCTCCAGCAGGACTTGAGCCGCAAGCAGAGGGGCTCGAACAACCGCAAGAAAGCGGCACTGAAGGTCGCCCGTGCTCACGCTAAGGTCGCGGACTCGCGCCGGGACTTTCACCACAAGCTTTCCACGCGGATCATCGCCGAGAACCAAGGCGTCTACGTGGAAGACCTCGCGGTGAGCGGTCTCGGCCGCACGCGGCTGGCGAAGAGCGTGCACGACGCGGGGTGGTCCGCGTTCGTGTCGATGCTGGAGTACAAGGCGGCGCGGTACGGGCGCGGGTTCGCGAAGGTGGACCGGTTCGCCCCGACGTCGCAGGTGTGCTCGGCGTGCGGCGTGAGCGACGGCAAGAAGCCGTTGTCCGTGCGCGAGTGGACGTGTCAGGGCTGTGGCGCGGTGCACGACCGGGACGTGAACGCGGCACGCAACGTGCTCACGCTCGGAAAGCAAGCGGTCGCGGCGGGACGCGCCGAGACCTTAAACGCCTGTGGAGCGCAGGTAAGACCGGGACTGGTCCCGGCGCAGCGCGACGAAGCAGGAACCCGCCGAAGCGAGCACGCCGGGGCTACCCGGTGAGCCGCGGTAGGGAATCCTCGCCCTTCCAGGGCGGGGAGGACGTCAAGACTACGCCTCGCTGTTCGAGCTGGGCACAGCCGCGCCGGCCGTCCCGCTGTTCCCGGACGCGGTGGGCGCGGTCCTGCACGCCATGCTGAACCCGGAACCCGAACAGGGGCCGCCGTACGTGCACACGTTCCAGCCGCCCGAACCGGCCGGGTACGACGAGGACGGGCGGCCGATCTGGGACGTGCCGGTCTCGTTCACGATCGAGGAGAGTGATGACTGAGGACTTCGACGGCTGCGCCCGCGAGTGCCGCGCCACCGGTCGGCACACGCTCGAATGGGGGCGCTGCGCACATGCCGAACGGCCGCCCCGTCCCGAGCCCGAGTTCGGCTGGTGGCGCGTCATCGACGCCGCCGACGGCGAACGCGCCATCGTGCAGGCGAACCTGCCGCTGACCGCCGTACTGCCGTGGGCCGAACACCTGACCGTGGACGAGCGGCACCAGATGCTCGAAGAGGCCACGACTGCGTACGCTCCGGCTGTGGTCATCCAGCAGTGGCAGCGCGTCGCCGAGGCCCGCAAACCCACGCGGGTACTGCGCCCGCCGATCGTCAACATCGCGATGGGTCCGCCTCCCCCGCCGCATCCCGGCTACAGTCCGGCCGCCGTGCAGGCGGCATATGAGCGCGGGCGACGGCAGGGACGCTACGAGATGGGCGGTTGACACCCGTGGCGATGGTCCTCACGCCGCTCGGTGACTGGTGCCCCGACGGCACCGAGCAGGCCGCGACCGCGGCGATCGAGGCGTTCTGCGACGACCTTGACGAGCAGGCGCACGCGCCGCTGACCTATATTCGGCGCGCGGAGCACGACCATGCGGGCAGGTTCGCGTTCGATGTCGTCTTCGACGGCCGGTCGGTGTCTGTCCTGATGCCGGGGTTGCCGCTGGAGCGGGTGCGGTACACGGGCGCGGCGGGTCAACGGATCAGCAGGTTCCCGAGGTTGTATGTGGACGGCGGGT
>DASVWS010000249.1:0-3099 GCA_036393095.1 Gemmatimonadaceae bacterium
AAAATCTGGGCTTCAATATCCTTCGGGCTTCGCTGCGATAGTCGCCTTCGGGCCGCGCTCGCCCAAACCTGCCGAAGCTGGTTCCAGCTGAGCGCAACACCGCCAGACACGATCACGGCGTCAATGATCGCGGCTTCCGCCGTAATGCGATGGGTCAGAGCCGCCCAGCCAGCTGTCGCCACGACTACCACGAGGTATCCCACTATTGCCGTCCTCGCGTCTCTGAACAGCGTTCGAATGGTTTCGCCACGCATCGCCATCGGGGGAACCCTACGGTTGAAGGCGTCCCCAACATCGCTCCGGGCAACCGTTCTGTCAAGTTAGGCATAATCGCCAAGAGAAACGTTCGGCGAACGCGCTCAGTCTTCGTATCTTCTTGCCTGTGAAATCCATTTTCGGAATGCACCCCGAGGCCACGCGGGTGTGGCGCAGTTCGCTGTTCACCGTCCGCATGTTGTCGCTCGTGATGGCGAGCGTCGCGTTCGCGGGCGTGTTGTGGGTGACCGCTCCCCCGGGGCCCGGCGTGGCGCGCGCCTCGGCCACGTACCTCGGCGCCGCCGAGTCGTTGGTCGAGGGGACCGGCTACCGGATGCCGACCGCAGCGTGGAACGCGCCCGAGAGCACGACGGTGCTGACGCACTATGCGCCCGGCTTTCCAATGGCGATCGCGCTGCCGGTCGTGATGGGCTTCCCGCCGCTGCAGGGAGCGCGGCTGGTGGAGGCGCTGGCGGCGTTCGTGACGGTGGCGGTGCTGGTGGCGCTGGTCGGCGACGCCGCGGGCATGGGCACGGCCCTGGCATTCGGCGTGGCGCTCCTCGTCACGCCGGTGCTGGTGGATCTCCACCTCATGGTGCTCAGCGAGCCGCTGTTCCTGGCGATGATCGCGCTGACGTTGGCGGCAATGGTGGCGGCGCCCGAAACGCCGCTGTTCTCCGGCGCGTGCGCCACGCTTGCGATGGCGGTGCGCTATTCCGGCGTCGGCGTGGTGGCCGGCGTCGTCGTGTGGGCGCTCCTGGGCAGGGGATCGCGCCGGGATCGGGTGCGGCGCGCGGTGCTGGCGTTGCTGCCGTCGCTCGTGGTGGTGGTCGCGGGATTCCTGGTGGCGCACAGTGCCGGCGGCACGACGGCGCGCCGGCTCGGGATCTACGGCGGGCTGGGGGGCGCGCTCGCCGAGGCGGGGCGAACGGTGGCGTACTGGCTGGTGCCGACCGCCGAGCCGGCGGCATGGACGTGGTGGCTGTCCGTGCCGGCGGCGGTCGTACTCGTGGCGGTGCTGGTGGCCGGGGCGCGCCGCGCGCGGCGGCTGTGGGAGCAGCTGCCGCAGGACCTGCCGATGCAGAGCTCGACGAACGTGCCGCAGCTCGTGGCGGCGCGCGCGCTGGGTGCGGGCGCGGTTCTGGGCGGCTCGTACGCGGCGGCGCTGCTCGCGGCGCGGCTGTTCGTGGACGGGTCGTTCACCTTCGAGACCCGGCTGCTGTCGCCGCTCATCCTGATCGCCATGCTCGCCTTCGCGGTGGCTGCGGCCGCCTGGTGGCGGTCGGCGGGACGGGCGCCGCGCCTGGTGCTCGCGCTCCTGCTGCTGGCATGGGCGGCCGGGTCGCTCGCAGCGACGCGGACGCTCGTGCATGAGTCGCTGACCGACGGGCTCGACTTCGCGGGATACGCCTGGCGCGGATCGTCCCTGCTCGAGTGGGTGCGCGCCGACGGCGGCGGCCGGCCGGTCTATTCCAACTGGCCCGAGGTCGCGTACCTGTACCTGGACCGTCCGGCGCGCGGAGTACCGGCGCCGGGGGACCGTGCCGCGCTGCGCGCGTTCGGCGACACCGTGGCGGCGCACAACGGCGTGGTGCTCTTGTGGGGCGCCGATAACCCGGGCTTCATGTCGAGCGACTCGCTGGTGGCGCAGTCGGGGCTGTCGGTGCTGGCGACGTATCCGGACGGGCGCGTGCTGGGGCGCGCCGCCGATCGCGGGCGCTGAGGCTCAGCGCAGGTTCACGCCCACGCGCAGGCCGGCGCGGGCATCGGGGCGCACGAAGAAGTCGGCGAATCGCCCGTCGCGCTCGATGCGGATCACGTGCATGAGCGCGACGCCGCCGTAGATCAGCGCGATCTGCGTGGAGGTGAGCCCCGACGTCCGGCGCATGAAGGCGACGTCGCTCACGCTTCCGGTGCGGCCGAGCGTGAGGTAGAACGCCGTCGTCGCGATGCCGCCGGTCAGCACGCCCCGCTGGAACGGCCCGCCGCCGTGGCCGGGGTCGTCGAGAATCGCCTCGTCCACGAGCGCCTGCACGTCGAGCCCGGCACTGGAGAACACGAACTGCTGGTGCGGGTGCAGGTCGGGATCGATGCCGGAGTAGACGGTGGGCCGCCCGCGATTGAAGCCGAAGGTGGGGCGAGCGCCCTGGATCAGCGCGGCCGCGATGTGGCCGCCTTCGTGGGCGAGGATGCTGGTGGCGAAGCCGGCCCAGAAGCGCTGCCACGATCCGTGCACGGGGCGGGGCGCGCCGTGCGGAGCGGACGCCTGCGCCGCCGCGGCGGCCGGCATGAACAGGGCGGCGGCGACGGTCGCCGTCAGGAGCGCGCGGACCATTACGGCGCGGGTTCCGAACGCGTAGAATGCGGGGGTGAATCGGCGGCTCGATCGGGGGATCCGCCGTCGCGCCGGAAGGAGGAGTCTCATGCCTGCACGACTGTCGGACCTCGAGATCCAGCGCTCACTGGGCACGCTCTCCGGTTGGTCGAGACGGGGCGACGCCCTGGTGAAAACGTTCACCTTTCCGCGCTTCGGCGACGGCATCGCGTTCGTGGCCAGGGTGGCCGGGATGGCGGACGCCATGGATCACCATCCCGACATCGACATTCGCTACACCAAAGTGACGTTCACTCTCTCGACTCACTCGGCGGGCGGCATCACGCAGCTCGACCTCGACCTCGCGGCGAAGATCGAAGGCGCGCCGCGCGGCTGAGCGCGGCGCGCCTTCGTGCGGCGGTCAGCGGCGGCGGTCGCCGCCGCCGACCAGGCTCAGGATGAACAGGAACAGGTTGAGCAGGTCGAGGAAGATGGTGACGGCGGCGAAGACGTAATCCTGGTCGGTGAAC
>DASVWS010000250.1:0-8481 GCA_036393095.1 Gemmatimonadaceae bacterium
CCGTTCGCGCCCGCGGACCTCGCGGAGGCCGTGGCGCGCGCGTTGGACCCGGCGGCAGGAATGGCGAGCGCAGGCTGAGCGCGCACCGCGCCCATGCGCCCCCCCTTCCTTCACCTATTCCGCCGCGGGACCTGCCCGCGCTACATTGGCAGTCCCTATGCCCGCGACCATCGGAATCGAAGTCTTCGTCCCGGAGATGCTGCGCCCCTACTGTGGCAACGCGCGCACGCTCGACGTTGCCGCGGGAACGGTGCGCGCGGTCCTCACGGAGATTGCGCGCGACTACCCGTCGCTCTACGTCAACATCTGCGACGAGACCGGCGCCGTCCGCCGGCACATCAACATCTTCGTCTATGAGTCGCTCTTCCGCGAACTCGACGGCCTCGTTTCCGCCCTCGCCGGCGGCGACGTCGTGACGATCCTTCCCGCCGTCTCAGGAGGCTGACGATGCCAGATCGTGTGGTCCTCACCATCGGAACGCGCAAGGGCCTGTTCGTGGCCGAAGCGGCGAAGGCGCGCGGGAAGTTCACGCTGCGCGGCCCGTTCGCGAGCGGCGTCGCCGTCTACTCGAGCATGATCGACACGCGCGGCACGCCGCGCATCTACGCCTCGAGCTGCAATCCGTTCTTCGGCATGAAGGTCCTCCGGTCGACCGACCTCGGGAAGACGTTCAAGGAGACGAAGTCGGCGCCCGCGTTCCCCCAGGACGACGGCCGGGCGCTGGCGAACATCTGGTCGCTCGAGCCGGGCGCGGCACGGAACGAGATCTGGTGCGGCGTCGAGCCCGCTTCGCTGTTCCGCAGCCGCGACAACGGCGACTCGTGGCAGATGGTCGACGGGATCAGCAACCACCCCCACGCGCGCAAATGGAACCCGGGCGCGGGCGGGCTGTGCCTGCACACGATTCTCCGCGACGGCAACCGCATGCACCTCGGCATTTCCACGGGCGGCCATTACCTCAGCGAAGACGGCGGGGAGACGTTCAACGCGTCGAACTCGGGCGTGGGAGCGGGGTTCACGCCGGATCCCTATCCGGAGTTCGGCCAGTGCGTGCACAAGATCGTGGGCCACAAGGACGCACCGGGTCGCCTGTACATGCAGAACCACGGCGGCTGGGGGGAATGGGACGGGCCCGGCGGCCGGCGCCCGAACATCGGCGTGCTGCGCAGCGACGATCACGGCCGCACGTGGCGGTCGATCGCGAAGGGGCTTCCGTCCGACTTCGGATTTCCCGTCGTCGTGCATCCGCACGATCCGGATACCGTCTACGTGATGCCGCTCGCGCCGGCCACGCGCACCTGTCCCGATGGCGCGCCGGCCGTGTGGCGCAGCGAGAATGGCGGCGACTCGTGGAAGCGCCTCGCGAAAGGACTCCCCAAGAAGGAGACGTTCTTCACGATCCAACGCGACGCGATGGACATCGATGAGGTGAAGTCGCCGGCGCTGTATTTCGGAACGACGACCGGGCAGCTCTGGATCGGGCGCGACGGCGGGGAGGAATGGGAGTGCCTGTTCGACGCGCTCCCGCCGATTCACAACGTGAAGGTGGCGGTGGTCTGACCTGACCCTCCGGGAGCGGCGCGTCGTTACATGCGCAGCAGGTAGCTCGCCTTGACGAAGAAATAGTCCGCCGTGCGCCGGAGCGGCTGCCACGTGAACCGGGCGGCGGGATCGGGCAACCCGTCCGATTCGTCGCCGTAGCCCACGAACAGCACGGTCCCCGGGGTCGGTTGGTACGAGAAGAGATACTGCCCCGTGAGCGCGCGCGAGCGCGTGGCGATCGCGAGACTGTTGCCCACGATCAGCGGGTAGAACGTCCGCGTCTCGTCGCGGAGGTCCGCCCTCTGGTCCAACGCGTACTGGCTCACCAGGCGAATGAAGATCGCCCGCGTCACCTGGTACTCGACTTTCACGCGCGGAATCGAGGTCCGCCCCACGAGGCTGTGGTCGGTGCGCCGCCAGTAGTCCTGGTACGACAGCGTGCCGTTGATCCGCAGCCGCTCGTTGGGGCGGACGTCGACGTTCAGCGTCACGTAATTGATGTTCGCCTGGGCCCACTCATAGAAGTTCTCGTCCTGCCCGAAGATGTAGGCGACGTTCGCGTCGAAGCGCTTCCACTGCGGCGTCACCAGCGTCGCCACGTAGTCGCGGTTCGGAATACGCGGCGCGCCCACGAACGGCAGCGTGTCGCCCGCCGGCGTGAGGATGCGATAGTTCGCATAGAGCGACGGATCGTAGCCGTAGGTTTCCCAGAACACTGCGGCGCCCAACGCCCATCCGCCGCGCAGCCCGACGCTGGTGCTCAGGTGGTACCGCTTGTCCTCGGCGTCGCCGTGACGCACGAAGTTGTCGTACTGCCAGGTATCGTTGATCGTGACGTCCCCGGTCAGCGTTTCGACGAGCGCCCCCCGCGGCGCGAACCAGGTGACCCGATGGTCCGCCGACGCGCCCACCACCCCCGCGCGCGAGAGGAACCCGCTCCCCGGGCGAAAGTCGGTGCCGATGCTGTTGAACGAGTAGCGCAGGCCGAATTGCTTCCCATTCCGCGCGAACGTTGCCGCCACCAGCGGGGCATTGCGGGCCACGCCGTTCGTGCGATCGAAGCTCTCCGCCGCCTGGAAGGTCTGCGAATAGACGCCGCCGAACACCAGCCGCCCATCGACGTCGATCAGTCGGTTCAGGGTCGTATTCGATTCGCGGTCGGTGTACGCCATCCCCACCTGCGAGCCGCCCGGGAGTTCGCGCTGGGCGCGCAGGATGTCGTACAACGTGCGGCCGGGGCCCGACGCCCCGGGCGCATCGATGGCCGAGAGGACGCCGAGGCGCGTGCTCCCCGTCTTCCCCGTCAGTTTGACGGCACCGTCGGGCGCCGCGATGCGCCGGGTGTAGATCAGGTTGTTCGGCACGCTGAAGTCATCGAGCCCATCCAAGAAGAACGGCCGCTTCTCCGGGTAATACAGCGCGTTCCGCGGATCGAGAATCACCTGTTCGGCGTCCGACTCGACCTCGGCGAAATCCGGCTTCACCGTGCCGTTGAGCGTGACGTTGTTCGTCACGCCCCAACGGACGTTCCCCCCCGGGGCCGGCGCTGAATGGGCGTATGCCCACCCCGCGCCCCCGACCCCCGGGCCTCCCGTCACCTTCTCGGTCACCACCGGGTTGAGGTCGAGCACGAGCCCGCGGTCCAGTCCCGTGAGTCCGTCGATCGTTCCCGACTGCGCGAGAAACGACGCCGCCGAGCGCTTGGCCGGGACCCACGAATCCTCGAACCCCGAATGCTGCACGTCGCGCACGATGTTGAGCGCCCAGCTCTGCGTACCGGCCGCCTGATACTTGAGGCTCTTGAAGGGAATGCGGATTTCGACCTGGTAGCCCCACGACGTCAGGCGCCCTTTCGAGGCGTAGACGAAGTCCTCGCTCAGGTCGGGGGCGACGCGTCCCGACAGCGTCGGCGTCCACCCGGTCGTCTGGCTCTGGCCCGTCTCCACGATCGTGCCGTCCATCTGGATCCCGTAGGGGTTCACCGCGAAGAGGTACGCCCGCTCCTGGTCACGGAAGGTCCCCAGCAGGATCTGCACGTTGTCGTCCGACGAGATGGCATCGCGGTCGGCGAGCGTCGCGTGCACCACGCCGCCGTCCGACTCGTACGCCCGGATCCCGACGTACAGCGCCTCGGGCGAGTACCAGAGCAGCACCTCGGTCGAGTCGGACGCGGGGATTCCGTCCTGCGGTGAGAACTCCGAGAACCCGGTGAGCACGGCGGCCCGGCTCCACACGGGGGCGTCCAGGTTTCCGTCGATCGCGAGCGCCGTATCGATCCGAGGGATCTGCACGTGCAGCTGATCCTCGAGTCCTCGATAGACGCGCCCGGGTGCGGGAGGCGCCACGAGAGCGGCGGCGAGCAGGTATGGGATCAGCATTCGGCCGGCGGCTCGAGGAGGGACGGGGTGGCGCGGTACGCACCATTCTAGATGACCGGCGGGCGGGCGGCAATCACTGAAGCGGCTTCAGAACCGGGGTAAGCCCAGCCCACGCCGGAACGCTGCGGCTCGCGGTGTGTAGCAGGACCGATACTCGCCTCCCCTGTCGAGGGTCCCATGCGGTCTCGCTGGTTGATGGTGTTGCCCTTCGCCCTCGCCCGCGTGTTGACGGCGCAGTCGAGTCGCACCGTCGAAGCGCCAACTCCGGTCATGCTGGAATTCGAGATGTTCGCCGACCTGTACGGTACCCGACTGGTGGCGGCGTTCGACTCCATTCCCGCGGCCAAGTACGACTTTCGTCCGACGCCGGTCGAACAGTCGGTGGGCTACATCGCACAGCACCTCGAGGACGCCAACTACACGCTGTGTGGGCGCTTCGGCGGGGTTCAGCATCCGCGCACGGCGAAGGACGAGCTCCCCGACACGGTCAAGGCACGGTGGCCGAAGGACACGCTGGTCGCCCGTTTGCGCGCCTCGGCGCGCTTCTGCGATCGGGCGCTCGACCGCGTGACGCCGGCCAGCATGGCCAACGTGACGGGATCTCTGTTGGCCTACGAAACGGATCAGGCCGAGCATTACAGTCAGATCTCGGTCTACATGCGACTGCTCGGCCTGGTCCCGCCGTCCGCTCTCACGAGGGTCTTCCCACCGGTAGTTGCCGTCGACCATGCCACGCTCCAGGGAGACACCGGGACGTATGCCTTGGCGAAGGGGCTCGGCCTCGTGGTCACGCTTCGGGACAGTGCGCTCTGGATCCGCTCCACGAACGCCGGAGCCGCCGTCCGCCTGTGGCCATCGAGCCCGACCGAGTTCTTCATCCGGGAGATCGACGCCGAGGTGAGCTTCCGCCGCGGCGAGGACGGACGCGTGTCAGGGCTGACCTTCCGAGAGTACGGGCGCGACCATCCCGCGGTGAGGGTTCCCTAGCGTCGCGGGTGCGCCGGGAGGCTACCGCACCGCGAGGCCTGGCGGACGCGCCACCCCGCCGAGCTGGCGGTCCGAAAGGTCGAAGGACCGCCTTGCCGTAACCATTTCGCGGCAATCCAGGTGCGGCAAGCGGGGCGAAGGTCAGGCCGCCCGCGGGATGCTCGAACGTCGGCGCAGAAGGCGCCGAGCTCCGCGAACGGCACTGTAAGGTCCGCGTCCGAGCGTGACCGGTGGCCGGCAGATCCGCGAAGGTCCGCGCCCGGCATCCGCAACTCTGCGGCGGACGTCGCAATTCGTAATCCACGAAGCGACCGGTCCGCGGATCCGATCCCACACCCTGCGTTCCGGGCCGCCGAGTCGGCGGCACGTGCGATCCTCTCCGGGGAACGCTCGATCGATGCCGCGGCACGCTCGATCTGCCCTGCGGAGCGCCCGATCCTCTCCGCGGAGCGCGCGATCGATCCCGCGACGGAGTTCCGAGTCGACGCGGAGAGGCTCCACGTCCCGGTGGAGGAGTCTGCTGTCAACGCGACGGCGTGGAGCAGGCTTCGGTGGGATCGAGCCGACGTGGATGCGCACACGGCCCTTGACCAGGGCTGACCGCCCGTTCGACCACACCCCCGATGCCGCCTCGGGTCGGGCGACCGCATCCCGGTCGCGTTGGAACGGGACGCACCGTAGTTTGGCTCACCGTTCACGGATCCCAGGGTAGCGCACGGCCAGGATCCGGATGTCCGGGACATCGCGTTCCAACCTTTTCCCGGCCAAACGCTACTTATTGGCAACTTCAACGCCGAGCGGTGGTCATTGCATGCGTGGGTTGCCGCTGCCAGCCAGAGACGGCACGCCGATGGTGCAGCCGGCGACCGTGGTACGCCATTGAACCAACCCAGCAACGCCGAGTCCGTGACGGACGACGCATCGCTCGTGGCGCGGTATCTGCGCGGGCGTGGCGAGGAGGCGTTTCGCGCGCTGTATCGCGCGCACACGCCGGCGCTGTACGCGCTGGCCCTGCGCCTCACGGGCGGCGATCACGGCGAGGCGGAGGACCTGGTGCAGGAGAGCTGGGTCCGGGCGGTGACGGCGTTGCGGACGTTTCACGCGCGGTCGGCGCTGCGGTCGTGGTTGTGCGGCGTGCTGGTGAACGTCCGCCGCGGACGCCTGCGCGCCGACTGGCGGATCGTCGATGCGCCGGACGTCGAGCCGATCGCGGATCCGGTCGGCCGCGATGACGCGATCGATCTCGAGCGGGCGATCGCGGGTCTCCCCGAGGGGGCACGAGACGTGTACGTCCTTCACGACATCCATGGCTACACGCACGGCGAGATCGCCGGCCTGCTCGGCATCGTCGAGGGCACGTCGAAGAGCCAGCTCAATCGCGCGCGTTTCCTGCTCCGGAGCGCGCTGCCATGACGACGCTTCCGCGGGAAATGCAGCCGGATCCGGCGTTGGAAGAGCGCGTCGTGTCGGCGCTCGCCGGCGCGGGGCTCGTACGCCGCCGGCGTGTGTGGCCGGCATGGGCGGCGGCCGCCGCCGCGGTGGCGGTGGTCGTGTTCGGCGTGACGATGTTCCCGGGCGGGCATCGGCCGGTGAAGGGCAACACGTACGTGGTACTGCTCTACGAGGACTCGACCTACCGGCCGGCGGCCGGGGAGCAGCAGGCGGAGCGGGTGGCGGAGATGGCGCGGTGGGGGGACAGCCTCGACACGCAGGGTGAGTTCGAGCGTGCCGGGCGACTGATCGGGCCGGGGGAGATCGGCGGGCTGTTCATCATCCGGGCGGCCGACGATGCCGAGGCGGCACGGATCGTGGCCACGTGTCCGTTTCACAAGTGGGGAGGGCACATCGAGGTCGAGCGTTTCGAACCGTGACACGCGCGGCCGGACCGTGCGGCGTGTCGTCAATACTCGAATGGAGGTGCGGGATGATCGCCAGGAGACTATGGGCAGGCCTCGCCGTGTGCGTCGCCTTCCCGACAGGCGCGAAAGCGCAAGCTGCGACGAACGCAGCGCCGGACGGGCACATGGCACCGCTTGCCGAATACCTGATGCCGCGCGATTCGGAGATCGCCCTCGCCCGGAGCGCCGCCCCGCCGTCGCTTTCGCGTGACGCGAAGATCCTGGTGCTTTCCGAGCGTGGCTATGAGACCGCAGCGCCGGGGTCCAACGGCTTCGTCTGCCTCGTCGCGCGGTCGTGGGGCGCCACGGTGGACATCCCCGCGGCCAGGTTCTGGAATCCGAAGTTCCGAATTCCCATATGCTTCAACGCGCAAGGCGTGGAAGGGAGCCTGCGCGAGTATCTCATGTTCACCAAGTGGGCGCTTGCCGGGGCTTCCGAACAGGAGATCGGCGTGAAGCAACGGGCCGCCTGGGCGTCCGGTGAGTTGCCGGAAACCCCGGCCGCGGGCGCGATGTCGTACATGATGTCCGAGCACGGGTGGGGCGTGGGCGGGAATCCGGGGCCATGGCGTCCCCATCTGATGTTCTACTACCCCACTCGAACGGCACCGAACTGGGGCGCCAACCTCGACGGCACGCCGGTCGGCTCCAGCCATGCCAGCGGCAACGCCGGAACCACGGTGCTCGTCGTCGTCGTGCCGTTCTGGTCCGACGGATCTCCGGGGCCCACGACGTCGAAGTAGCTTCGGTGCGTCGCCGGATCACCGCGAATCCGGCGGCGCGATCGCCGCCGCCCTCCGCTTCGCTTCCGCCACCACGCTGTCGGCGTGCGCATTCGCCTGACTCAGGATGTTGGCGGCCTGGCTGTTCGCCGCACTGCGCAGCTTGTCGGCGCCCGCCTGCGCCACCATCTGCGCTGCCGGGTTATTGGCCTTGGCCAGGAGCGCCTTCGCCTGATCGTCCGCCGCGCTGCGTACCTTGGCCGCGGCGGAGTCGGCGGCGGCGCGAATGGCGGCGGCTTGCTGCTCCGCCTGCGCCACGAGTTGCTGTGCCTGGGCGCTCGCGCGACGACGGGCTTCGAGTGCGGCCGAGTCGACCTTGGCTTTGGCGCCGGCCACCTGGGTCTGCACCTGCTGCTGCACCGCCTCCTGCACGCCCGCCTGCACGGAGTTGCCCGTGCCGGCAAAGGAGGGCCGGATGGTCGGGTTGGTCACGGTGCCGGTGACCTTCACGCCCACGGATACCGCCGCCGCACTGCCGAGGTCGATGCCCGCACGCCCGGCGCTCGCCGCCAGCGCGCCGATCGCCTGGCTGGCACTCGACCCGAGCAGCGAGCCGGGAACGGCGAGCGCCAGCGTGTAGTCGAGCGTCTGGTCGATCCCGTTGGATCCGGAAACCGTCATCGCCATGCCGCCGATCTTCACGTCGAAGGGCTTCATGTACAGCCGGCCGTCCCTGATCGTGAACGCCCCCTGCAGGGCCTGCATGGCGGGATTGCGGAGCTGCTCGACGTGGATCGCGTCCGCCAGCTTCGTCAGCGGCGGGAAGCTGTCGACGGAGATCGTGCCGGTCTGGAACGAGCCCTGCCCGGTCAGCTTGTCGAACACGGGCATCATGTCCGTGGCGAGCGGTCCGGCAAGCGTCAACCTGGAGTTGAAATGCCCGCGGGCGTAGCG
>DASVWS010000251.1:0-2967 GCA_036393095.1 Gemmatimonadaceae bacterium
TGGCGCGCGTGTACGCCTGGTGCCGCTACACCGACGATCTCGTCGACGACGCCGCCGATCCGTCGCGCGACGCCATCGAGGCGCGGCTCGCCACCTGGCTCCGCCTCTCCGGGCGCGCCTATGCGGGCGAGCGCACGGGCATCGCGCTCCTCGACCGCGTGATGCCCGAGATGGCGGCGGCGCATGCGCCCTTCGATTACGCGCGCGACCTCGTGGCCGGCATGCGCATGGACCTGCACCACCGCCCGTACGCCAGCCTGCGCGAGCTGCGCGTCTACACGTACCGCGTGGCGGGGGTGATCGGCCTCTGGCTCACCGAGCTGTACGGCGTGCATGACCAGCGCGTGCTGCACCACGCCGCCGCGCTCGGACACGCGCTGCAGCTCACCAACATCCTGCGCGACGTCGGCGAGGACTGGGCGCGCGGCCGCGTGTACCTGCCCTTCGACCGGCTGCAGGCGCACGGGCTCGAGCCCTCCGACCTCGGCGCCATGCGCGCCGGCCTCATCCCCGTGGACGACCGATTCCGCGCGCTCGTCGAGGAGCTGATGGCGGTGGCCGACGCCGATTACCGCGACGCCTTCGCGGCGATCCCGGCGCTGCCGGCCTTCTTCGCGCGCCCGGTGGCCGTGGCCGCGCACGTCTACCGCGGCATTCACGACGAGATCCGCCGCGCCGGCTACGACACGCTCCGCCGGCGCGCCCACACCTCGTTGCCGCGCAAGCTCTGGCTGGGCGCGCGGGCCCTCGCGCTCAGCGAGGATCGACGTGGAAGACGGTTTCCATCCCCGACGCGACGTGTTCCGCGATATGGCAGTGCATCAGCCAATTCCCCGGATTGGACGCATCGATGAGCAGGTCGACGGTCGAGCCGACGGGGATGATGACGGTGTCCTCCCAGCTCATGTTCCGCGTCGGCATCCCATCGCGGTCCACCACGAGCATGCGCTGCCCGTGCAGGTGGATCGGATGCTGCATGGGATGGAACGAGAATGGGTCATTGACGATGCGGAGCTTGACTACGGATCCCTGCTTCACGTGCCAGTCGATGTCCATGTCTTCCTTGCCCGTGGCATCGTCGCGGATGATCCACTTGAGCTGCTTCCCGGTGGAGAGCCAGTTCATCAGCGGCATGCCGTCCATCCACTCGATCGGCTGGTAGTAGGCGGTGTCGACGTTCATGAACTGAATCGTGCCCAGCGGCAGGTCGCCGGGCCGGATCGTGAGCGTGAACGTCTTGTCCGGCGCCTTGTCGAAGTACTTCCGGTACCGGTCGATGTCGCTCACCACGGCCGCGTTGGTGCGCAGTGTCCCGAACGGAACCGCATAGTCGGGCGACGCCGGCGTCGAATCCACCGTTACGATCCCCAGCGTGTCCACCTGCGGAAAGAACTCGCCCTGCGAGTGGTACAGCGCCTGCACGGCGTTCACGAGGGCGTAGCGGCCGGGCTTCGGGAAGCGCACCTCGACCACGTAGCGCTGGGCCACGCCGATCACGACGCTGGGGACCATCTCCTCGTGCTCGAAGCGGCTCAGGTCGCCCGCCAGGAGTTTGATCGGCGCCCCGCTGAACGAGAGGTTGTAGGAGCGCGCGCTGGATGCGTTCGTGAGGTTGAACCGCACCACCGCGCCCTGATGCACCGTGAGGTGGTACCGCACCTCGCCGTTCGTGAGCAGCACGTTGCCCAGGCGTCCCATGAGGGCGAAGTCGGGCGTGTTCCGGCCGAACGGAATCAGCGTGTCGGCGTTGATCAGCAGGTCGTTGAACATCAACGACTGCTCATCGTTGGCCGGCGAGTAGTAGTCCGGGTCCGGCGAATCGACGATCATGTTGCCGAACAGCCCCATCGCCCGCTGGATGTACGTGCTGACGTGCGAGTGGTACCAGTACACGCCGGCGTCGCGAAAGTGGACCTTGTACGTGAAGCTGTCCCCGGGTGCCACGGGCTGCTGCGTCACCCCGGGCACGCCGTCGTACTGGTTGTCCAGGCGCAGCCCGTGCCAGTGCACAGTGCTCGGCAGCTCGATGTGGTTGTGGAAACGCACGACGATCGTGGCGTTCTGCGCCACCCGGATGAGCGGTCCCGGCGATTCGCCGTTGTAGCCGTACATCACGTAGGTGTGGCCGTTGATCGTGCGGCGCAGGAGCATCGCGGTGAGGTCGAGGGTGTCGCCGTCCTTCATGCGCAACACCTCCGAGGGGCGGACCATCGGGAGCCTGGAAGGATCCACCCCCTCGCCCGGCAGGAACGGCGTGATCGGCGGCACGAGCCCCTGCAGAGCGCCGAACATCGGCATCCCCTTGGGCATCGGAATCGGCATCGCCATGCCAGCCATGCCGGTGTCCGCTCCCATCTTCATGCCGGCCATGCCCGTGTCGGCGCCCATCTTCAGCCCCGCCATCCCCGTGTCGGCGCCCATCTTCATCCCCGCCATCCCGGTGTCGGCGCCCATCTTCTTGACGGGCGGCTTCTGCTGTGCCGCAACCGGCATGGCAAGAGCGGCGAGCACCAGCGGCACCGCCAGGACCAGCGACCTCTTCATCGATCAGTTGACCCCGCGGAAGAACGCATCGTGCGTCAGGAAGTTCTCGAGCCAGCCGCTGGGCGACGTGCCGTGCAGGACGATCGGCCCGTGGTGGGTGGCGGACGCCGCGCTCGCTTCGGCCGTGATCACGAGCAGGAACTTGTTCAACGCGGTGGTCCCGACCACGGTCGTGCCGTTGCGCACCTGCCCAAGCCGCTTCCATTGCGAGAGATCGGGGCTGACCTGCCAGGCCACGTACGCCGTGTACGCCCCGAGTGACGACGGCGCGGGCAATCCCTTGATGTTGATGCGCACGTCATACCGGTCGATGCCGTCCACCGTGACCGCAATCCCGAACGGCGACGAGGCGTAGACCAGGCGCGCCTCGCCCGTGGTCTTCGCGGTGCGCGGCGTGTTGAACAGCGGTACGTCGTACGGCCC
>DASVWS010000252.1:0-7610 GCA_036393095.1 Gemmatimonadaceae bacterium
GCTGTACGAATCGCGGATCATGCGCAGCACGAACACGGCGGCGCGGTCCAGGTACCCGGTGCCCGAGTCGTCCTGCGGCAGGTTCCTGGGGTTGATCGTCGCCTTGATCGGTCCGAGGTCGTACGTGGTCGGCGCCTTGATTGGGAAGTAGGCCGGCACGGCGTCGGCCTCGTCCATCGTCATGTGGAGCGGCGGCGTGGTGGGCTTGGGCCAATCCCTGTCGCGGTAGATCGCCGGCCCCTTCGCCTTGTCGTACGTATAGATGGGCCGGCGGATAAGCTGCCGCACGTACCAGTCGGTGTTGAGCAGCGACGTGTTGGCCACGACCACGTCGCGGCGGATGTGCAGCACGTCCTGCGCGTACCAGAGCGGGAAGGTGTCGTTGTCCCCCACCACCACGAGCACGCCGTACGGCTCCACCGAGTTCAGCATGTCCACGGCGAAGTCGCGCGTGTCGGTCTGGCCGGCGCGCGACGCCCACTGCCAGTTCGCGAACAGCGGGATGACGGCGATGAGCAGCACCGGCGATCCGGCCAGCCACCCGTTGCGCGTCGGCATCTCGACCGTCTGCGCGCCCAGCTTCACGCGCTCGGTGCCGACGAGCGAGCCGATCGACTCCCAGACGAACATGAGGCCGAGCGAGGCCCACACGCCCCACGGCGAGAAGCTCCAGATGAAGAAGTAGTCGCGGTCGCGCACCTCGCGCGCCACGCTGTTCCCGAGCTGCGGCGACTGCGACGCCCCGTATTTGAAATTCAGGTAGTAGATGAGACACAGCGTGACCGTGAACATCAGCCCGGCGAAATACCACCAACTTCGTCGGTCGCGTTGCCAGTGGATCCATCCGCCCAGGAAGCCGAGCACCAGGAAGAGGGCGCCGAGGGTGGCCTGCAGGCCGGGGTTCCGGTCGAGCGCATCGCGCATCCATTGCCACTTGAAGTACCACCACCACATCCCCACCTGGCCCTGGATGAACGGCGCCTGGCGGTCGCTCAGCGCGGGCTTGCCGTACTGCCCGCGGTTGAAGTTGTACATGAAGGCATCGTACGTGCCCTTGCTGAAGGTGCACGACCAGTGCAGTCCGTCGCGGCACGCGGTGGGCTCTCCCTCGTTCATCGGCGGGTAGTACGCCGCACGGATCGGCTGCATGGCGAAGGGCGTGACGCCGAAGCCCAGGGCCAGCAGAGACGCGAGGATGAGCTTCCACCGCAGCAGGTACCGCGGCCGCACCACGATGATCACCAGGCCGACCGCGGGAGCGGCCAGCATGCCGGCCATGTGGTTCGCGTAGCCGAGCCCCAGCAGGTAGGCGACGAGGATGATGATCTTGTCGGACTTGGGCGCTTCGGGATTGTCCGCCCACCGCACCATCAGCCACGAGATGATCGCGATGCCGACGAGCGAGATCGTGTAGACCTTCTCGTTCACCACCGACTGATTCCACACCGTGAACGCCGTGGCGCCGATGAGCGTCGCGATCGACGCGCCGACGATCCGGCGCCAGCGTTCCGGGAACCACCCGACCAGCACCCGCTCGGTGATCAGGAACCACATCGCCGCCGAGACGGCGCTGCACGCGGCGGCGAAGATGTTGATCCGCACCGCCACCGACCCGGCGATGGGGAGCAGCGACATCACGCGGCCCAACAGAACGAACAGCGGATTGCCCGGCGGGTGTGGGAGGCCGAGCGTGTACGCGGCGGCGAGATACTCGCTCGTGTCCCACATCGCAGTACTCGGCGCCAGGGTCACGAGGTAGAGCAGAAAGACCAGCGCGCCCGCGATCGTGGCGGCCAGGTAGGAGGGGCGGTAGTCGAGTTCCGGCTTCGAAGTGGTCGCCATGTCGGTCGAATGAGAGGCGGACAGCAGGCGCCCCGCCGTGGAGCGGGGCGCCGACAAGATACTCAAAGATGCGGTGGGGCCAAGAGTTATGAAAGGGAAATGGGCGTCAGGAGAACGCGAGGAATCCCGGGCCCACGGCGTTGGTCACGTCGACGCATCCTCTTGTGCTTTCGGCATCTGTTCGGTATGCTTGTGGCCCGCTGAACGTCGCCTTCACACTCCACCGCGGAGCCACCCATGAGCGCCAACGCCGATCGTCCGAACCTCAAGCAACTCACCCCGGTCATGGTCGTGGACCGCGTGGAACCCTGCCTCTCCTTCTGGTCGGAGCGCCTGGGGTTCACGGTGGAGAATCAGGTACCGGGGCCGGACGGCGTGCTCGTGTTCGCCAGCGCCAAGCGCGGGCCCGTCGAGGTGATGTACCAGACGCGCTCGAGCGTGGCGGCCGACATGCCCGCGATCGCCGGAGAGCTCTCAGGCCATTCGGTCACGCTCTTCATCACGGTGGACGACTTCGATGCGGTGGAGCGGGCGCTGGCCGGCGCGCCGGTGGTGAAGCCGCGGCACGAGACCTTCTATGGAAGCACGGAGATCTACGTGCGCGAGCCTGGCGGCAACATCGTCGGCTTTTCGGCGTTCAAGTAGCATCTTCGGTCGGCCGGGGCCGCTCGTGGGTCTCGCGTCCGTATTGCGCACGAACGGCCGTTGTTGTTCGTCGGGATCAGTGGATGTGCGAGCCGGCCATCGCCGCTCCTCTGGCGGCCATGGTCGCTGGAGCCTATCGTGCTTCGGCAGCAGCGGCATTTCGGGCACTCAAGACGCTCGCCGGGGGACTCCCATGCGGATGCGCCGAATCATCGGGTGGGGCATGGTCGCCGGTATCGCTTCGGCGGCAGCCGTCGTGCTCGGCTTCGGTCTGTATGGTGTTCCCGCTCCCCCGGGCGTCCACACGCGGCACATGCCGCACCCGCGTTGGACGAGCGCCGTGCAACTCGCGGGAGTGGTCCGCGAGTTGGGGGCGAGCCTTGGCACCCTCGGATGGCCGGCGGGGCCGGACCAACTCTGGATCGCGACCGGCGCTCCGCCGCAGTTGCGCGTCGTAGTGGTCCGCCATCCGCTGGAGCCGGGTACGCCCCTGCCGCAACTTCCGCCGCAACTGTCGCAGATCGTCGCGAACACCGACCCAGCGCACCCACTGATCGTGGTGGGGCTGGACGAGAACGGAAGCGAGCGGTCGCGTCTCTATGCGTGGCGCCCGGGGGACGA
Source organism: Gemmatimonadaceae bacterium (assembly GCA_036393095.1). GTDB lineage: Bacteria > Gemmatimonadota > Gemmatimonadetes > Gemmatimonadales > Gemmatimonadaceae > JAGWRI01. The sequence goes on from DASVWS010000252.1 coordinate 3,109, forward strand.
TTCTCTGGTACCGATCACGCCGCCGCTGGATCACCTGGACCTCTGCTGCCTGAACCCCTCCGGCTCGACCGTCGCGTTCGCGGCCTACAGAAGCGACACCAGCAAGTCCCAGGTGTTCGTGGCCGATGCGCGTCGGCCGTCCGCCCTTCGAGCGGTGATGCCCGGCACGGAGGGAACGGCCGAGGCGCGAGCCTGGTCCCGGGATGGGCGATCGCTGCTGATGGTCGAGCAGCATACGTTCCTGCACCAGGTTCCGTTCGTGGCGGACGTCGAGACGGGCCGGGTGAGACGCCTGGTGCCGGCGTGGGGGGACACGGTGAACGTGGGTGCCGCGGTCTGGTCACGCGACGGAACGACGATCTTCCTCGCTGCGGACGCGGGCGCCGAGTTCCTGGGAGTGGAGGCCGTGGATCTCGCCACCGGCCGGTTCCGGAACCTCACCGCGGACCTGCCGCACGACGTGGCGGACCTGCAGTCGATTGGCGGTTCCGATACGCTGCTCGTGGTCGTGAACGACGCCGGGGTCACCCGACTGTACGCGCTCGACGGGCGGTCGGGGTCGCGGTGGTCGCTGCCGGCGCCGGATGGCTATCTCCGCTCGGCGACTGCGAGTCCGACGACGGCGCGAGTGGCCGAGGTCGTGCTCGGGACCGACGGGCGCAGGGCGGTGTACGTGCTCGACGTTCCGGCCGGCCGGCTCACGTTGTGGGCGCAGGGGGCGCCGCCGGCCCGCGCCCCGCTCCCGCCGCCGCAGTCGCTGAGCTACCCGACGTTCGATTCCGTCGGAGGCCGGCCGCGCGCCGTCAACGTGATCGTGCAACCTCCACCGGCCGAGTTCAAAGCGCCGTGGCCGGTGCTGATCGACCTGCACGGCGGTCCGATCGGACAGGAACTGCCGGTTCCGGACGTGCGGTACGCGGCGTTTCGACGGTTGGGGATTGCCGTGCTGGAGCCGAACGTGCGTGGATCGACCGGGTTCGGCAAGACGTTTGCGTCGCTGGACGACGGGCGCAATCGCGAGAACGCGGTCCGCGACATCGGAGCACTGCTCGACTGGATTGCCACGCAGCCAGACCTCGATGCCACGCGCGTCGCCGTGATCGGCGGATCGGCTGGAGGATATCTGTCGCTCGCCGCGTTGGAGCGCTACGGCGATCGCCTGCGCTGCGGCGTCGATCTCTTCGGCATTTCGAGCATTCCCGATGCCCTGGCGGAAAGCGAGCACGAGTTCTATCCGGAAGTCCAACGGGCCGAGTGGGGGGACGAACGGGATCCGTCCATGCGTGCCTTTCTCGACAGCATTTCGCCGATCACGCACGCCGACCGCATCACGGTGCCGGTCCTGATCTTCCAGGGGGCCAACGACGCACGCGTCAAGCCGGCACAGTCGCAGCGCATGGTCGCACGGCTCGACTCCCTCGGGCGAACGGTCTGGTACGTGACGGCCGCCAACGAGGGACACGGGCTCGAGCATCCGCTGAATCAGCTCTACGTCGGCACCGCCGTACTCGACCTGATGAAGGATTACCTGGTGCCCGATCGCCGCTAGTGCCGGAACTGCCGCTTGCCCGTGAAAACCATCGCCATGCCGTGCTCGTCCGCGGCCGCGATGACCTCGGCGTCGCGCACGCTGCCGCCGGGCTGGACGATCGCCTTCACCCCAGCCGCGGCGGCCTGGTCCACGCCGTCGCGGAAGGGGAAGAAGGCGTCGGATCCCATCACCGAACCCTCGGTGACGTGTCCGGTGAGGCGCGCCTTGTGCGCCGCGAGGAACGACGCGTCCACGCGTGACATCTGGCCGGCCCCGATGCCGATGGTGGCGCCGTTGCGCGTGAGGACGATGGCGTTGCTCTTCACGCTCGCCACCGCGCGCCAGGCGAACAGCAGGTCGGCCAGCTCTTCGGACGCCGGCTGCCGCTTGCTCACCACCGTCCATCCGGCATCGTCGATCACGCCCGGCGCGCGCTCCTGCACCAGCACGCCCCCGCGCACGCGCTTGTAGTCGAAGCTGTTGGGCGGCCACGCCGCCGTGCCTTCGAGCACGCGCAGGTTCTTCTTGCGGCCCAGCACGTCCACCGCCTCGGCGCTGAACGACGGTGCCACGATGCACTCCACGAACAGGCTGGCGACCGCGTTCGCCGTGTCCTCGTCCACCGGCACGTTGAAGGCGATCACGGATCCGAACGCCGACACCGGATCGCACGCCAGCGCCTTCTCGTACGCCTCGCGCGCCGTGGCGCCCACGGCCAGTCCGCAGGGCGTGGTGTGCTTGACGATTGCGCACGCCGTCTGACTGCCGAACGGCTCGATGGCGAGCAGCGCGCCCTCGAGGTCGATGAGGTTGTTGAACGACAGCTCCTTGCCGCCCTTCTGCTGCAGCGCCGCGAGGCCGGCGCCCGGCCGCTCCACGTAGAAGGCCGCGGCCTGCCCGGGGTTCTCGCCGTAGCGCAGCGACTGCGCCAGCTCGAAGCTCATCGCCACCGTCTGCGGGAAGCGGTCGCCGCGCTGCTGGGCGAACCACGACGCGATGGCCGCATCGTAGCTCGCGGTGTGTGCGTACACCTTGCCGGCGAGCAGGCGCCGCAGGTCGAGGTCGTCGTCCCCCGCCTGCAGCGCGGCCAGCACGCGGCCGTAGTCGGCGGGATCGACCACCACATACACCGAGGCGAAGTTCTTGGCCGCCGAGCGCAGCATGCTCGGGCCGCCGATGTCGATATTCTCTATGACGTCCTCGGGGGACACGCCGGCGCGCGCGGCCGTTTCGCGGAACGGATACAGATTCACGACCACGAGATCGATCGGCGCGATGTGGTGTTCGGCGAGCGCCGCCATATGCTCGGGAAGATCGCGCCGCGCGAGGAGCCCGCCGTGGACGACGGGATGCAGCGTCTTCACCCGGCCGTCGAGCATCTCCGGGAATCCGGTGACCTCACTGACGTCGCGGACGGCGAGTCCGGTGTCGCGCAGCGCGCGCGCCGTGCCGCCGGTGGAGATGAGCTCCCAGCCGAGAGCGCCAAGGCCCTGGGCGAACTCGACGAGGCCGGATTTGTTCGAGACGGAGAGGAGAGCGCGGGGCATGGTGGCGAAAGGTGGAGATTGGGGCGGCGGTGATCTCTACGGATTGTGAAGTGCCGTCGCGCTGACAGACGGTCAGACAGTCGGACAGTCTGTCAGCAGGACAGTGACAGCGGAACTACCGGTCCGGTGCAATGGCCATTTTCTCTAAGAGCTGCGACAACGAGCGGATGTCCCGCAGGTCGATGAGCTCGGCCGGCGAGTGGCTGTAGCGCAGCGGCCAGCCGATCGGCACGTCGGGCACGCCGAAGCGCACGAACTCCGAGCCGTCGTTGCCGCCGTTGGTCGTACCCCACTGCACCGGGATGTGGTTCGATTCCGCGATGCGCACGAGACGGGCGAATTCCTCGGGCGGCGTGACGCTCGAGTTATCGAGCATGCGCGCCACCGCGCCGCTTCCGATCGGCGTGTCGGCGAATCGGTGCGGCTCGAAGGGCGTGTCGGACGAGACGAACGTATCGATGGCGAGCACGCGCCGCACCGACACGCCGAACTCGGCGGCCAGCGCCGCGGCGCCTTCGAGCCCGATCTCCTCGCGCGTCGAGAAGGCGAAGATCACCTTGTGCGTGAGCGCGCGCGGATCGGTCGCCCGCAAGGCGAACAGCAGCGACGTGTCGCCGGCGCGGTCGTCGATGGAGCGCGCGGTGAAGCGGTGCGGCCCGAGCCGGGTCGCGCACTTGAAGCCCGTGACCGTCATGCCGGGCTCGATGCCCAGCGCGGCGGGATCGGGACCGAACCACGCGTACTGCGTCGGCGGCACGCGGCGGCCGCCGCGCCCGGCGCCGCGCTCCGGCGCCGCGGTCGCGTCGGGAAGCAGGAAGACGCCGCGGGTGGACGAGGCGCTCGCGGCCATGCAGTCGCGCTTCGCGGTGGAACCCTGCGCGTCGCCGTCACGGTGGAGCAGCGCCGGCTGTCCCTCGAACAGCGTGGGGATGAAGCCGCCCGCATTGCGGAGGGCCACGCGGCCGTCGGGCTCGATGCCGGCGACTTCGAAGCCCACCTCGTCCATGTGCGCGACGATGACCACCGTGTCGCGGTCGGGGCCGGCGGCCACGTACAGGTTGCCGGCGGTGTCGACGGTGGCGAGGGGTTTGGCCCACGCGGGCAGGTTGTCGCGCACCAGGTCGCGCACGGCGCCCTCGTGGCGCGACACGCCGTAGCGGTCGGTGAGCCGGGCGAGCAGGTCGGCGTACGGCGTGAGGTCATCGCGGGGCTCGGCCACGGTGGGCAGCGCGTCGTCGACCGTGACGAGCCGGGGCGCGACCGGCACGTCGGCGTGCGCGGCAACGGCGCGGTAGAGGTTCGCCAGATCGCCGCCGCTGACCGCTTCGATCAGCGTATTCGGATTGCTCCGCGGGACGCTCACGGCGCGCACGATGCCGGCGTGCACCGCCGGGGGCACCGGCAGCGTGAGCGGCGTCTCCTGC